>CAYMKC010000154.1:0-1536 GCA_964391105.1 uncultured Thermoplasmatales archaeon | reverse complement strand
CACAACATCACGAGGGATATGGCCGACGATTATGCTCTGGAAAGCTACAGAAGAGCATCGGAAGCGACAAAAAACGGTTACTTCAAGAACGAAATAGCGTCGGTTAAGGGATTTGACATTGATGAAGGAATAAGGGAGACCAGCAAGGAAATGCTTACAGCTCTCAAGCCTACATTCTCTCCCGATGGTGTGCTGACCGCTGGGAACTCGTCCCAGCTGACGGATGGCGCCGCGGCGCTGGTTTTGGCGAATAACGATTTCATAAATCAGAACTCCCTTGAAAGGAGAGCGAAGATCACTGGATTTGATACCACCTCCATGGACCCGTCTGATTTTCCTTACTCGCCCGTTCCTTCCGTGAAGAACATGTTAAAGAGAATAGGGATGAAGATTGGTGATTTTGATCTAGTGGAGCACAACGAGGCATTTTCTGTGGCATCCCTGGCGGTAATGGAGGGCCTCGGTTTGGACTGGAAGAAATTTAATATCAGGGGAGGAGCGATAGCCCTCGGACATCCGCTGGGAGCATCTGGGGCAAGGATAGCACTCACGCTACTCAGGGAGCTGGAAGATCTAAAACTGGGGAGGGGTATAGCCACCATCTGTCACGGCGGCGGTGGAGCCTATTCCATGGCGCTGGAGACGACCTAGATGAAGATTGGAATTGTTGGAATGGGTATAATGGGGTCTGGGATTGCACAACTTTCAGCAACTGCAGGTCACGAAGTCGTAGCAACTGATGTCAGCAAAGCGTTCTACGACAGAGCGGTCCTCTCAATGGGAAAGAGTCTTGACAAGCTGATCGAAAAAAAACTGATAAGTCAAGATAAAGCAGCAGTTCTCTCAAGGATAGTTTATACCGATGACGTGAGAAAATTCTCTGAGTGTGACATTGTAATAGAAGCAGTCGTGGAGAATCTCAAGGAGAAGTTGGAATTCTTCAAGAAGATAGAACCTATCGTCTCATCCAATGCAATACTGGCATCGAATACATCGTCAATCAGCATAACTTCACTGGGAGCGGGCCTAAAGGATCCAACTAGGTTCCTTGGAATACACTTCTTCAACCCTGTTGCTCTGATGAATCTCATTGAGATAATCAAGGGAGTCAGGACGTCGAAGCAAGCAGTAGACCGCGCGACAGATTTCTCAAAGAGCGTTGGAAAGGAGTACGTGATTGTGAACGATTCACCGGGTTTCGTGACTACGAGGGTGATTGCGCTTCTCGTCAACGAAGGAGCTTTCGAGTATTCAGAGGGTCTGGCTTCAAGGGAGGACATAGACAAGGCACTCAAGTTGGGAGGTAACTTCCCGATGGGACCCCTTACGCTGGGAGATCTGATCGGTCTTGATACTGTCGTGAACATAATGGACGTTATGTACGATTCCTTCAAAGATCCAAAGTTCAGGGCAGCACCGATACTGAGAAAGATGGTCGAGGCAGGAAGACTCGGAAGGAAAACGGGAGAAGGATTCTACAAGTACTGATAACCCTTCTTTCCCGGAACGAAATCGTAACAGGAGGATGGTCCGGGG
>CAYMKC010000153.1:0-1603 GCA_964391105.1 uncultured Thermoplasmatales archaeon | reverse complement strand
TAACTTCAGGGAGTCCCATCTGGGCCTCGGGGGTCGAGACCCTTATGTCGCACGAAAGGCTCAGCTCGAAGCCACCGCCCAGTGCATAACCCTTGATCTCAGCGATCACGACCTTAGGAATCTCCTGGAGCATCTTGAAAATCCTCTCTCCTTTCCTGGAGTATTCAACAAAGTCAAACATACCTGGGATGAACTGGGAAAGTTCTGCGCCAGCGGTAAATGTCTCTCCTGAGCCAGTAACGACGAGTGTTCTCACGTCCTTGTCTTCCCAGATCTCTTGGATCGCCGACTCGAGATCTCTCAATAGGTCGGAATTGATGAGGTTGTGCTTCGGGCGATTGAGGAGGATACGGGCTACGTGGTTCTCCTTCTTCTCTACGATGAGGGTAGAGTATTTCTTCCCTTCTACCGCCTTCGGTGTTTCCTCAGATTTTTCTGTGACCTTCTTAGCAGTCTCCGGAAAAGAAGCTATAGAAATTATTTCCTTGAGCTTTCCTTTTTTGATGGATTCGGCCGGTTCGAACGTCTTCAGTCCGTAGAAACTACTAAGTTCCTCGAGCTTCTTCTTGAGCTCTGCGTTCGTAAGGCTCTTTGCAACAGAGATCGGTCCAAACGGCCTGTTCAGTCCGAGTTTCACCGCCGTTTCGATCTCTTCTGGCAGTGCAACCTGTTCCTCGATGAGCTTTACGGCCTCATTGATCTCTATAGCGAAGATGTCCATTATCGTGACCTTCTCCGATGGTTCGGCGTTGGGTATCGCAGCCTTTCCACTAGACCAATCATAGAATCCCTTACCGGACTTCTTGCCCAGTTTTCCTTCTTTCACCAGCGTCCTAAAAGCCTTGCACTGGTTGTATTCATCCGAGACCACCGTACCGTAATAGTCAAGCATGTGAGCTACAGTGTCGAGACCCACGAAGTCCATGAGCTCGTACGGACCCATTGGTAGTCCCTGTCCCCTGGCGTAGAGGTCCATTTCCTCGGGTCTTTCCACTCCCCTGTCCAGTACGCTGCAGAAAAACAGCATGTCTGGAGCATTGATCCTGTTCACTATGAAGCCGGGTGAGTCCTTTAGAACCTTCACGGCAGTCTTTCCGATCTCTTTCCCTATCTCGAATGCCCTTTCGAAGTATTCATCACTTGTAAACTCTGATCTTATGATTTCAACTAGC
This sequence comes from uncultured Thermoplasmatales archaeon, assembly GCA_964391105.1. Taxonomy (GTDB): domain Archaea; phylum Thermoplasmatota; class Thermoplasmata; order Thermoplasmatales. Next base: position 431 of record CAYMKC010000153.1, on the reverse strand, counting down.
TTCATCCTGTTCGCTGGGTTGAAGAAGTGCATTCCAAGGACCCTCTCCTTGTTCTTCACGTTCTTCGAGACTTCCGAGATCTTTATGTTTGAAGTATTTGTAGCCAGTATCGTGTCCTTCCTGCACAGTCGATCGAGGTTGGAGAATATTTCCTGCTTGAGATCAACGATCTCCGGGACTGCCTCAACGACAAGATCCACGTCCGAAACGCTCTCTTCCAGGGTGCTGTAGTATTTTATCCTGGCCCTAATGGATTGGTCTTCTCCCGGTTTTAGGATCCCCTTCTCGACCATCTTTGAGAGATTGTCGTCAATATATTTCTTGGCTTTTTCGTGTGCCTGAGGGAATGAGTCTTCAAGATTGACCTCGTTCCCGTATTGGGCAAAGACGAGGGCTATGCCTCTACCCATCTCGCCGGAGCCTATAACAGC
>CAYMKC010000152.1:0-1678 GCA_964391105.1 uncultured Thermoplasmatales archaeon | reverse complement strand
ACGCCATGATCTTCGATACGAGGATATTCAGGATCGTTAGGCACCTTTCATGAACCCATTCATCTTTTTAATATTTCTCAACTTGGATGGGCTAAAGGACTCAGATCCAATGGAAACATTTATTTCTCAAATTTCCAACATGGCCTCAATGCAAGGAAAAAATTCCGGGAATGACCAAGAAAGAATGAAGGAAAGCATAAGGGAGTTATTCAACCTAATATTGAAGACAAGACAACATGATGCAATGCACCTGTTCTCACCTCATTGCACTCAGCACAATCCGTACGTACTGGGGGGAATGAGGGAACTCTTTGACTCCATGTCAGCCGTTCAGAAAGACATGGGACCAAAATTCAGTGATGCAGAGCTTTTCATTAGGTATGCGCTGATAGATGGCAACATGGCTTCCGTCTACACTCAGTTACTAAACGTTAAATCGGACCCAGGAAGCGGTGGGTTGAGACAGGTCCACCTGTTCCGATTTGAAGGAGATAAGATAGCCGAATATTGGGATATAACCCAAGTAATTCAGCCAGATATGCCAAACGCCAAGGACGCATTCTAGGTGAGGGCAGCGGAACAAACGTTCTCATTTTTACAGTATTTATTATCGATATCGATATCGTTATATATACTGTTGAATTTACGACTATGGAATCTGGAGAGGGTCTGAGAAGTAGAGGCATCTTCTTTTTCATCATACTCACGATGGCCAAAGATGGTCCAATCTATGGTAACCAAGTTGCGAACTTGATATCAGATAGGACCGACGGCGCATGGAAGCCGAGTGCTGGCTCTATCTATCCGGCTCTTAAGCGTCTAACACATAGGGGATTTGTAGAAAAGTACGAAGAAGATGGAAAAGTCATGTACAAGATAACGGACAAAGGTGCATCATTCATCAAGAAGATAAGGGAGGGGCATTTTGAGCGGTCTCCGATTGCAAAGTACATGGGTCGATTCTGGCTTGATACGCTAAGTCCAGAAGAAAAGATGCGATTCATTCTCTACATGGCACAACATACTTCGGAGTCACTTGAGCAAAATCTAGAAGGCATCAAGAAGGGACTCGCGAATCAGAAAGAGTACGAGGTGTTTTTGATGAACTATGAACTGGAACTTGAAAAAGTCCTCAAGATCATAAAGGAAGAAAAGAAGGCGCAGATGGAGAGCCAGGAAGTGAAATAGATGGATGGAACGATAATAGAAACAAAGGATTTAACAAAAATATACAACGGAAAGATCAAAGCAGTCACAGACCTGAATCTTGAAATTAAGGAAGGGGAGATATATGGTCTCGCCGGCCCCAATGGTGCGGGAAAGACGACTACTATAAACATGCTGATAACCAGGATAGCTCCCACTGGAGGAAGAGCAACGGTAGGGGGATACGACATTGCTCGGAACTCCCTTGCGGTAAGAAAGTTGATTGGTGTGGTACCTCAGGATTTCACCGCTGACGAGGATCTGACCGGAAGGGAAAATATGATGATGGTGTCGCAGTTCTACGACGTGCCCAGACAAAAAGCACTGGAGAACATCAGTGTCCTTCTGAAACTGGTCGGTCTGGAAGAAGCTGCAGACAGGTATGTAAGAACTTACTCCGGAGGAATGAGAAAGAGGCTTGAATTGATAATCGGATTGGTTCACGATCCCAAGATTCTATTCCTCGATGAAC
>CAYMKC010000151.1:0-1709 GCA_964391105.1 uncultured Thermoplasmatales archaeon | reverse complement strand
CCATCATCTTTCTCACTCCATTCTTGATTTCGGAATTGTTCGCTATGGTCATAGACTCTATTCCATATGCAGATGCGAGAACCTTGAAGTCCGGGTTTACGAGATCCACACCCCACTCCGGGTAGCCGAGCACTTCCTGTTCGAATTTTATCATAGCCATTTTGCTGTTATTAAAGACTACTATCTTGACCGGAATGTTGTACTTCTTGATTGTGGCAAGTTCCATAACTGTCATCCCCAACCCCCCATCTCCGACCATGGAAATTACTTGTCTGCTTGTTGATAGGGAGACTCCTATTGCGCCAGGGAGTCCACAACCCATCGAAGCCAGTTTTCCCGAGAACAAGAACCTCTGTCCAGCAGAAGCACGGAAATGCCTGGCGATCCAAACAGTCGTATTGCCAGTATCTGTTACGATCACCGCGTCCTTTTCCGCTTCTTCCGAAAGAATTCTCGAGAGTAGGGCAGGATTGACGTTCTGTGTTTCCCGTTCCTCTTGTTTTCTAATCTCTCCTTCCCAAGTCTTCTTGCTTCTTTCGAAATAATCATAGTATTTGTCTTCCTTTTCTCCTACCCTCGGAATGATAGATTCGAGGAAGGTATGAGAGTCGGAATTAATTGGAACATCTACCGGGAACTCACTTCCCAAGTTGTTGGAGTCGAGGTCCACCTGAATCGTTTTGACGTCTTCTGGAATGAATTTTCTGTATGGGAAGGTTGATCCTATCTCGATTATGAGGTCGGATCCATTTATCGCTTCAACCGATGGGCGAGAGCCCAAGAGACCCAGACCGCCTAATACAAATTCCGAATCGTCAGGGAAGATACCCTTTCCAAGCAAAGCGTAAATTACGGGCGCTCCTATTTTCATCGAAAGATCCTGGACACTTTTTCTTTCGTTCAAGGCCCCCCTGCCTATCAGAAGAACTGGATGTCTGCTCTTCTGAATTAGTTTCTCTGCTGCATCAAAGTCAGATAGTATCCTTCCTGAGACTACTTCAGTGTTTACTATTCTTGGAGTATCAATCTTCTGCATCAACACGTCAACAGGAATGTTGAGATGAGAAACTCCATTCAGCCTTTTTGCCTCCCTTATTGCCTTTGAAACAAGATAAGGAGCGGACGAGGGATCTATGACCATTTTATTGAAAATGGCCACGTCATCGAAGAACTTAATCATGTTGACCTCTTGATGGTAGTCTTCTCCGTACAGGCTGCTTCTGATCTGGCCCGTTATTGCTATTATTGGCGCCTTATCCGTCTTGGCATCATACAGACCATTGATAAGGTGGATTGATCCGGGGCCAGAAGTACCAAAACAAGCTGACGGTTTTCCGGTGAACTTTGCTTCAAAGGATGCTGCAAACGCCCCGCCTTCTTCGTGCCTCACTTGGACGTATTTTATCGAATTGTTCCTTCTAACAGCCTCTACGAAGGGATCAATCGAATCGCCAGGAACTCCATATACCCTCCGAACTCCCCCAAGACTTAGATACTCGGCAAGAATTTCTGCTACTGTTTTAGTCATCTCAGTCACTTAATACATAGCACGAACTGGGGCTCCTTATTTTCCCCTACACTCTTAGGGATGGACCACAGTACGGATTGACTCTGACGACAGCTATTCGATTTCAACGAAGATTTTCTTATGAAAGGACGAGAAGGTCCAATCGAACAGAACTTCAAGTCTATTCCTGATCGTTGATATT
>CAYMKC010000150.1:0-1753 GCA_964391105.1 uncultured Thermoplasmatales archaeon | reverse complement strand
GACCAGAACCGTTTGTTCTTGGCGAACTGAACTTCATTTATCAATATTTTTTCCAACAATTCGTTCTCCGTCTTGGTAGGGACTTCCAAAATTCTAGAAGCACTCTCGGGTCCTATCCCATGCGCAGAAAGGACCAGAAGCGCACGGTCTTCGTACATTCGCAGTAAGTGATAGGAAGTCCTGATCTTCCTGAGGGTTTCCGCAGACATCTTCCGAGTGTTCTCGATGTCGTACGGTTTGATCGGCGCTATCCTCGGGCTGCTGCAGAAAATGCACCTTCTTTCCTTCAGGTCCTGGACCTTATACTTGAACACTCTATTACAGCTGAGACAGTAGAATGCCATCTCCTCAGACAGCAGTCTCCTCTTGACTGCAGCCAGGATGGGTGCGCTGGGCCTAATCGGCATCATCTTCTCCTTCAGGCTGCTCATGTACAGCTTTGAGGAAGTGGAAAGGGATCCCCTAGTCTCTATCGATATCTTTCCGGATGCAATCATATCGCTTATCTTGGATAAGTTCTCAACGTCTAGATAGTCCCACTTGAATTTCTCGAGCGCCTCCCTGAAAAAGGGGGTGTCCCTGTGGGAGGAGAAGATCCTGTCCATCCTGATCCGTGTGAAATCGCTCTCCTTGGAGATGATTCCAAACTTCTTGGCAACGTTGACTGTGCTGTACTGGAAAGTCTTGGATTTCTCAACGTACCTTTCTAGGTTCTGGAATTCGTCCTGCATGTGCTCGAGTATGTCCAAGATCTCTTCTGCCCTATACCTGGTATTTCCCTGGATGACAATGTGGTAAGGTGAATTGTCGAATAAAAAGGACTCTCCGTATTTCTCTGAAAGTATGAACGTCAACAGGAGTGCGAGGGTGTAGTTCGCCTTGGTTCCCGCGGTGATCTGTATGGCGGTCACAACGCCCTCCTTCTCGATTCTAATCACCCTATCATTTGCAGCGCTCTTCCTGAAGATTCTGACCTTCTCCTTTGTGTATTCATCAAGGTTGTCATCCAGGATACGTTCTCTCCTCTCCCTCCCGACCTCCATTGCAATCTCGTATGGGACAGGGATTTCTTCACCTGACCAGCTCGGAGGCACGGAAATACCCTGGATGAAGTCGACGTAGATGTAACGCTCCTTCATTCCCAGGACCCTCCAGGTGCTCCCCTTCAGCGTAAACGTTGAACCTACATCGATTTCTGTGGCCACGTAGGCTTCATCAAGGAATCCAATGATCTTTGCTGTGCTGGATTCCTTCACCACGTACCTCTTTTCGTCAGGGATCATCGATATGTTTTCGATAAAGTACTTCAGGGTTCTGCCGCTCCTGCGGATCGTCTTCAGCTCCGGGTCATACCTTATCACGTATATGGATGAAAGGAAAGAAAGGAGCGATTCGAACTCTTCTTTGCTGAGATCCCTGAAGTTCCTGACTCTCCTGATGATCTCAAGTGCCTTCTCGGAAGAGATCTGTTTCTCGGAGTGAACCAGTGCCATCACCTGGTTCGCAACTACGATCATGGGCTTATTCCGGATCTTGACGTCCTCGATCGTGTTGCTCTCGGCGAACTTCGAGATCACCGACCCCTCCTCCGTCTCGATCTCGTTCATCGCAACTATCTCGCCGGTGGAAGTCTCCCCAAGTCTGTGTTTTCCTCTCCCCACCCTCTGCACAAGTCTGATGACCTGTCGCGGAGAGTTGACCTGTGCCACAAAGTCAACGCTTCCGACGTCTATTCCAAGCTCCATGCTAGATG
>CAYMKC010000149.1:0-1774 GCA_964391105.1 uncultured Thermoplasmatales archaeon | reverse complement strand
CAGGCGGCACGTCCGTTTTACGTGTCACTTGTTTAGAGTACGTGTTCGGTCTCAACCTGGTTTTTCGAGAACTGACGGGACTAAACACATCGATAAAGATTGAAAGAATTGCTGCAATTTTAAGTACAAAGAACTGGCCAGCATCGAAGTATCGCGTGGCGAATGGAGTGATACGGTGATTGCGATGGAGAGGGCGGTTATACTGGCGGAGAAGGTGTTCTCCTCCACCTATGGCAAGACTGCTCACGGGCTCGTAAGATTCTCCACCAGGTACAAGATAGTGGCTGTCATAGATTCCCAGCTCGTCGGTATGGATGCGGGGGAATATCTGGAAGGAAGGAACAAGGGAATACCCATAGTCGCGAGTCTCGAAGACTCGATGCAGTTCAAACCGAAGTACCTCATAATAGGGGCAGCAACAGATGGCGGTATACTTCCCGCAGAGTACAGGGAAATTGTGAAGCGTGCAATAAAGAATGGAATGAACATAGTCAACGGTCTACACGACTTCATTTCCGAAGACCCTGAGCTCTACGGACTGGCGCAGGAGAATGACGTCGAAATCGTGGACGTCCGAAGGATATTTAGAGACAGGAAAATTCCATTCACGGGCGAGATAGAGAAGGTCAGATCATTCAAGATTGCCGTTCTAGGGACGGACAGCGCAATAGGAAAGAGGACTACTACCATAATGCTGATGAGAGAACTCCAGAAGAGAGGTTACTCTGCCGAAATGGTGGGCACGGGACAGACCTCGTGGATGCAAGGAATAGAACACACGGCGGTAATAGATGCAACGATCAACGACTTCGTTGCCGGAGCGATAGAGAACGAAGTTGTAGAGGCCTGGAGAAAGAGCACCCCGGACTTCATACTGCTGGAGGGACAGGGATCGGTGGTCCATCCGGCATATCCAGGAAGCTTTGAAATAATAGCCGCCGGGAGACCTGATGCAATAATACTCCAGGACGCACCGGGGAGAAAACTCCTGGATGGGTTCGAGAAATACCCGATGCCAGATCCCGAGAGGGTGATAAGGATACTGGAATTACTGTCGGGAAAGAAGGTGATTGCGATCACAATCAACACGCAGAACTTGACTGCGCCGGAGGCGCTTCAGGCTACCCAGGAGTACGAGTCGAAGTACCACATACCTGCGGTAATTCCGATGGTCGACATAGAAAGGTTAGGAGAATTGGTGGCTGGTTTTGCAAGCCGTAGGCAAGTTATCATCGATTGAAAGAATTAGGTTGTTGGAACCGGAGATCCGGGATGATCTTATATCCATAAAGTACGTAGTGGACGGAGACGAAGTTCCACTATCCTTCAGCTACGACTTCCCGATCTCAATGAACAGGCAGGATCTCAGACTTCTAGCTCTCATTCCTCTGGTAAACTACTCACTCTTCACCAAAGAGATTGAGGCAGAATTCCCCCTCACCCAGAAGGACTATGATTTCATCAAGAAGATGATGATCATAAACAGCAGGGAGATCTACGTCAACAAGCTCTTGAAGAGGGGGCAGGAGTTTTACAGGGAAGAATTCATCCCCAAGTCTCCCAGTGAAGAGGAGGCCAGCTACTCCCCCATCCTGAACTTTGACATCGAACAGAATTCGAGGACAGCTTTCGGGAGCGACGGATCCGTAGCAATAATGTCTAGTGGCGGGAAGGACAGCCTTCTCACCTATGGGATCATGAAGGAGGTAGGCGCCAACGTATACCCGATATTCGTCAATGAATCTGGTGGACACTGGAAAACTGCGAGCGTGGC
>CAYMKC010000148.1:0-1796 GCA_964391105.1 uncultured Thermoplasmatales archaeon | reverse complement strand
TCACTCTGAAATCCGCACTGCACTAGGGATTTGGCTGCAAAAAAAGAGTTAACCGAGCTTAAATTAGAAGAACGAGAGAAAAAACAGATAAAATCAAAAACGGGAGGGAAATAGATGCTTGTAGATGGCGTATTCAACGAAAATGATGGGGACTAGTGCCACCGTGGAAACTATGGAAAAAATTAGGTCATGTCTGTCCAGGTATCTCGAATAGCTTTCGATGAACGGAAGATTGACCGACAAGTCCACGAACAGACACAGGATGAAGTACCAGTACCTTGCAAAGTCTTCCCTAGCCCACTGCTTCCAGCTCTTCCCTGGTTGATCTATCAGCTCCTTTCTTTCCGAACCCTGAACTTTTTTAAGAATCGGCAATTGTTCTCTCCTTGTCGAGCTTCAGGTGGTTATATGGCAATCTCAGTTGCTTTCTTGATTCCGCTGTTTGCCGCCTCTGCCTTCAGTATCTCCTCTGCAAAGTGACACGCCACGAAGTGTCCGCTCCTTATCTCCTTCATTTTCGGCTCTTCTGCGGTACAGATCTCCTTTGCGAACCTGCACCTTGTATGGAATCTGCAGCCAGGTGGGGGATCGGCAGGTGACGGAACGTCTCCGCTAAGAATGAGTCTGTTCCGCTTAAATGTTGGATCTGGTATTGGAATTGCGCTGATGAGTGCCTGAGTGTAGGGATGAATGGGGAATTCAAACAGTTCGTCCGTGAGTGCCTCTTCCACAATCTGACCAAGGTACATCACGAGTACCCTGTTGCTGACGGCTCTGATGACTGCAAGGTTGTGCGTTATGAACATATACGCAACGTTGTACTTTTTCTGAAGGTTCTTCAACAGACTCAGTATCTGCGCCTGTACCGAAACATCAAGTGCAGAAGTTGGCTCGTCGAGCACTATGAACTCTGGTTTCACAGCTATCGCCCGTGCTATGGCAATTCTCTGCCTCTGGCCGCCGCTGAATTCGTGTGGGAACCTGTAGAGATGGTCCTCGTTCAATCCCATCTCAGTGATTATGTCCAGAACGTACTTGTTTGCTTCTTCACCATGGAGTCTGACTCTTTCTTTTTTTCCATTGTTGGTGGCTTCTTCTTTAGGAACGCCGTTGATCCTTATAGGTTCAGAAATAACGTCCTTTATGAGCATTCTCGGGTCCAGTGAGGAAACCGGGTCCTGAAAAACTATCTGAACCCTGCTCCTGAAATCCTTTCTCTTGTGTCTATTCTTGTATATGTTGTCTCTAGCCGTATTCAGGATCTTTTTCTCTTCTTTCTTGAGTTTCCTTGCCCCTGCTGAAGTAAGCTCCTTATAGAGCCTTTCTATCTCACTCACAGTAGATTCATCTGGTTTGTAGAAGAGAGCCCCGGTCGTTGGTTCGATGAGATCAAGTACCACCCTCCCCAGGGTGGTCTTCCCGCATCCGGACTCTCCCACAACGCCCACAGTCTCTCCCCTGTATATGGTTATGTTGACATCATCCACAGCGTGTACGTAGCCAACGGTTCTTCCCGATATACCCCCCTTTATCGGGAAGTATTTCCGGATACCGATACCTTTCAATAAAATTTCACTCATCTATCTTACCTCCTTGCCGGTGAAGAGATGGCACGCTACTGTGTGACCATCCGAGGTCTCAATTGTTGGGGGAACTTCCGCAGTACACTTGTCAAAAGCAAACAGACATCGTGGATGGAACCTGCATCCTGTGGGTGGGGTAATGAGGTTCGGCACGGTTCCGCGGATTATGTTTAACTTCTTGGAGGGATCGTCGACTCTCGGTATCGATTGCAG
>CAYMKC010000147.1:0-1861 GCA_964391105.1 uncultured Thermoplasmatales archaeon | reverse complement strand
GCGCATTCAGGATACCAAAATCGCCACATCCAGGGCACCAGTCGATCTCTACGTTAGTCTTGTAGCTCTGTGGTTTTGTTGGTGGGCTTTCTGTACTAAGCATATGTCAACACCTCCCTCTTGTCCAGCTTTCTCTTGCTGAGAACTTCAACCATCTCCTCAAAGGCAATTGGCCTTCCATTGTACTTCACTATCCTTGAGCTCACTTCCAAGCCGGTCTTCTCTCTCAGCAGGTCGGCGAGCTGGCCGCTGTAGTTCTGTTCCACGTCAATTATCGTCTTTCCCTTCAGGTATTTCGTGACTTCCTCCACCGGGAACGGTTCCATCATTCTGATCTGAAGGAGAGAAACGTCCTTCACCTTTTCAATTGCATCGAGTATGGGTCCCTTCGTTGACCCCCACGATAGTATGACCTTCTTGTTCGTAGGATTCCCATAAAACTTCACCTTGAGATCTGCAGGGGATTCCTTAAGGACGGCAGCCATTTTGCTCATCCTCTTGTCCATCATCTTTATCCTGTTGTCTGCGTCCTCCGTAAAGATGTGCCCATCTTCATCGTGCTCATCACCCGCTATCGTGATGATTCCCCCCTTTATTCCAGGAACGGATCTTGGCGATATTCCATCGTCCGTGAACCTGTATCTCAGGTAGTCCTTTGTCTCACTCAATATCAGTTTTCCCCTGTCTATCACAACCTTGCCCAGGTCGAACGGGTCTACAGTATAGTTGCTCATTGCCATTGCCTTGTCGAGCAGTACGATGACCGGAAGCTGATACTTCTCCGCTACGTTGAACGCATCTATCGTATCATAGAACGCTTCCTTGTGATCCCCGGGTGCTATCATCACCCTAGGGAATTCCCCGTGACCTGCACTCAGTGCATATTTCAGGTCTCCCTGCTCGTGCCTCGTCGGCATCCCTGTCGCCGGACCCGCCCTCTGGTAATAGAATATCACGACCGGAGTTTCTGTCATTCCGGCGTAGGAGAGTGATTCTACCATCAGTGAGAATCCCGGGCCGGATGTGCTGGTCGCAGATCTGAGACCGGTATTTGCGGCTGCAATGGCCATATTTAACGCAGCTATTTCGTCTTCAGTCTGCTCCACAACGAAATCGTACTTCTCCATTAACCTCTCGAGGTAGTTCGATTCGTCGCTTGCAGGGGTGATCGGGTAGTAGGACTGGAACTTAAGCCCAGCTTCCACCTTGCCCATCCCTACTGCATGGGTGCTGTTGATCAGCATTCTCTTCTTGTATTGAGTAGTTTCAAGATCGAAAGTCTTTGTTGGGGTGAACTCGGCGTACACCTCGTCCACAACGGCATTGTTCATATCTGCGATGGTGGGCTTAGACGCAAAATTCTCCGAAATAACCTTCTTCAGTTTCTCCTTGTCGAGTCCGATCATCTTGGTGGCTCCCGAAAGGGCCACGGTATTCTTCATAACGTTCAGTTCTGCAAGACTCTTTCCAAATTTCGTTGCAACAGTCTGCAGTATGTCTCTATAAGGTATGGAAGCGTGTCTCTGATCGCTCAGGTTCTCCTCGGATATGATTGTTCCTTCCTGCGATAGTTCTTTCGTGTGGAGCAGTACGCTCTTCGCATCAAGAGGTATGAGGATGTCTATCCTCTCTGAATAGCTCCTGATCATGTCCTTGCAGACTCTAACCCTGAAAAAGGAGTGATCTCCCTTTATTGTGGAGAAGAGTTCCGCGTTCGTAAAGACGTGATAGCCTTCCCTTGTCATGACTTTTGCAAAAGTATCAGACGTAAAATTAATTCCGCTACCCTGTGGACCAGCAACCATTAGATTTAGGTCATGCATCATTGAAGTCGCCTTCCCTACATATAGCATTAAGGGTT
>CAYMKC010000146.1:0-1976 GCA_964391105.1 uncultured Thermoplasmatales archaeon | reverse complement strand
TAGATTACCGAATGTTAGCTGATTTTATCAGTCTAGGTTGAATTCAATACGTCATTCCATTGATCGAGAGTATTGCTGCGTTCACCCCCGTAGTTTGGCATTCTCTGCCTGTAAGGTTTCTTGTTCTTCATAATGGAGAACACATGGTAGAGCAGCCTCTTCCCAACAACCATACAGGCCATCTTCTTTGCCTTCCCCTTGCGTATTTCCCTCTCGTATATTGCAAAGAACTCAGGGCTCCTGTTCCACACAAGGGACCTTGCCACTACTGATACGGTTGCGAACAGGTATGGGTTAGATGTCTTGCTCATCCAGGATCCCTGAATGTGGTCAGCCGAAGACGACTGTGATGGTGCCTTTCCCCCATATGACTGCAGCTTTGGTACAACCGACTGCTTCGGATGTATCTCAAGGTTGGAGATGGAAGGTGTTTGGCAGAATCCGCGTACTCCTCAATCGAAAGGAAGTCTGAGGGACCAAAATACGAGTTTCCCGTCCACAGGTTCATTGCAGTTGAGAAGGAACGTGGGGCCATACTCCTCCTGAACGATTCAAAGTATGGCTATTCTTACGTAGACGGGTATATAGGTGCCTCCCTCCTGAGGTCCCCCTTCTGGCCGGACCCCCTGGCCGATAGGGGAAAGAATTCCTTTTCATTTTCCTATGGATACGTTGATAGCAGGGATCCTGTCGATTACACAAGAGAGGGCATAAGATTCAACACTCCTGCGTATGTAGTGAAGAACACGGGTGGTGAATCGGGGCGGTTGCTGGTTGAAGGTGCAGTCCTTGGCTCCTTCAAGCGAGCAGAGAATATGTCTGGAAGGATACTTAGGTTGTACAATCCATCTGGGGAGAAGAGAGAATTCTCCGTAATATTCCCATTTGAAATAAAGAACCTTTCAGAAACGAATCTTCTGGAAGAGAAGACCCTTGGCGGGAATGCAAGACTTCATAAAGTGGATTCTCACAATTTTGGAGGAACAATTGGACCCTATGAAATCAGGACAATAAGGGTTGAGTCATAACACTGTTTGTGAGGCATCTTCAGGAGTGATGCTCTAGGAATATCACGTTCAATCCAGTTCACTAGATTTTATCACTTTGGCAAATTCGTCGTCTATGGATGCAAGATTTGTCTTGTGTACCTGTTCTGCGGGTATCACTTTTCCGTCAGAATCTTTCCTGTCGTAAGTCGCGCACGCATCGTCTATCACAAAACTCCTAAAACCAAGGTTACCAGACATCCTGGCCGTAGTGCTCACGCAGTGATCGGTTACCAGTCCGACATAGAAGATCTGTGGATTCCCCATCTTGCGGAGAGTTTCCTCTAGATTTGTTCCTATGAAAGCACTATTCACGTGTTTCGTTATGATCTGTTCACTCGCCAGTGGTTTCACTTCATCCTTGAACTCGAACGTTGGTTTCCCTTCCTTGAAGGGAGAGTCGGGATTTAGAGAGTCGTGTCTAACGTGAATGACCCTACTTCCGTTTTTCCTAAATTTGTCTAGCAACTCGGATATCACCCTCTCCGCATCTAGATTGTTCCTCTTCCCGAAACTGGGGTCCGACCAGACCTTCTGGACGTCTATAACGACCAAGACGGAGTTCTTTTCAAGTTTGACCATTTATTTCTCATTCCGTCAATTCAATGCTTCCGCTAATATGTTGCCCCTCCCTGTTTCTTAACTCCTTCATGATTGCCTTGGAGAAGAGAGGAAGATCTCCGGGGTGCCTTGAGGAAATCAAGTTGTCGTCTATGACTACTTCTCTGTCTTCGTATTGTGCGCCTGCCGTTGTTAATTCACCCTTCACCGAGACAAAAGAAGTCATCCTTCTCCCCTTCACCAGACCCGCGCTGATCAGTATCTGCGGTCCGTGGCATATTGCACCCACAGGTTTGTTCGCGTCAAAGAATGCCCCTGCAATTCTTTTTACTTCCTCATCGTCCCTGATGTGGGAAGGACCCTTTCCTC
>CAYMKC010000145.1:0-2059 GCA_964391105.1 uncultured Thermoplasmatales archaeon | reverse complement strand
GACATTCTGATCGTTGAAAACGGGAAACCAACTCTCGAAGCTAAGGAAGAAGTTGACGGAGTATTAGACCAGATAAGGTATTATTCTGGGTTCGAAAGAAAATTGTCTGGAGATCTGCTAGAGGGGCGCAGTGGGATGGAAAAGTTATTCCTGCACAAGGTCCCCTATGGTGTCGTCGTAGCCCTTACTCCCTGGAATTTCCCGGCTGCGATGGTAGCAAGGAAACTGACTCCTGCTCTATTGACTGGTAATACAGTTGTTCTGAAGCCTAGTAGTGATACACCCCTTTCTGCAGAGTGGATAGTCCGTAGATTCGTCGAGTCAGGAATCCCAAAGGGAGTACTCAATCTCGTAACTGGGAGGGGTTCAGAGATAGGAGACCATATAGTATCCCACAGGAAAGTCTCGCTGGTAAGCATGACGGGTTCCACTGAAACGGGTCAGAGGATAATGAAAAATGCGAGCAACAACATGGCCAAACTGATTTTAGAGCTGGGAGGGAAAGCGCCCTTTATAGTGTGGAAAGATGCGAACATCAACAATGCCATCAAGACGCTCCTGTGGGCAAAATTCTGGAATGCTGGGCAGTCGTGCATCGCCGCGGAGAGGCTCTACGTCCATTCGGACATTTATGAGTTTTTCATGGAGAAACTCAGTCGGGCCATATCTGGTATGAAGGTCGGCGATCCCAGAGTATCCGACATGGGCCCCCTCATAAACAGGAATGCTCTTGAGAGCATGAAGAAATTCGTAGACGAATCCGTCTCCAGTGGGGGAAAGATCCGAACGGGTGGCAAGGAGCCTGAGCTAGGTGGGAAACTTTCAAATGGTTTTTTCTTCGAGCCAACTGTAATCGAGGACAACGCTCAGAATTCAAGACTATTTCAGGAGGAGATATTCGGTCCAATAATCGGCTCAGCGGTGGTGTCGGAACTGGAAGAAACTTTTGAGAAATCGAACGACTCAAAGTACGGACTCGCGTCCTACCTTTTCACCAACGACAACAAGATCATAATGCAGTCTTTCGATAGAATCAGATTCGGAGAACTCTATGTTAACTCACCGGGCCCAGAGGCATCAAATGGTTATCACACAGGATTCAGACTTACGGGGCAGGCAGGGGAAGGAAGTTCTCACGGAATCGAAGAGTACATGAAAATGAAAAATATCTACGTGAACTACTCGGGGGCAGATCTCGAGATAGAGACTGTCAGGGATGAACTATTAAGGTGAAAACTGATAGAGCTCTCAACGAGTAATATATTGAATTTTCAGGTACCAGGACTCCAATGAGTTGAAACCATAGACGTCTTCCATTAGCTGTACGTATTCTGATGATTATCAGTGAGCCAACAACGAATACTTTAAAAGTCCGAAATACTTGAAAAATGGTGGAGCCGGAAGACATACCTTCCAGAAGACTAGTAACTTAATGAATCGATGGTTCAACCACTTGCAAGCCAGAAGAAACTGTTCGTTAAGTGGGTACACTTCAAGGACAAGACCATCAAAGCTCCCTCTGCGCAATTGACCTGAGATCGAGAGAGGCACTACAATATAAGACGTTCAGGGCTCAATATCTGACCGTAGAATCGTTAGAACCTGGTTGTTGAGGGGGACCGGATTCATTTCGCACCGTCAGTGGACGTCAGATGGATGATAGGTCTCATAACACCGAGGCTGGGGTATCCCGAATTGCTACGAGACCATTACCTAGGGCTATCAGACGAGGTAGTAGAGAAGACGAAGCAGCTATTCACCAGAGCATTATCGGGAGGGAGGTTGGTCTCGCGCTCAAAGATATGTCCGATTATGAACGAAAGCGGGATCCCCCAAGCAATAATCTCGGTTACCACACGCGGGAGATCGTTCCTGAATAACGTTTCGGGATCGATTTCTCTTTTCCCGATACGAGACAAAGGTCCGTTCAATAGTTCACAGGCCTGGATGGCATCAACATCGTAGGATCAGTTCGAGATTAATGGTAAGGAAAAATAATAAAAGGAAAATCAAAAAAGACTTGCTACAGCTTCTATTCGCCTAGAGTGTTAGAACGATA
>CAYMKC010000144.1:0-2060 GCA_964391105.1 uncultured Thermoplasmatales archaeon | reverse complement strand
GGCCATCACAGAATGTTTGAGCTGGCATTATCTCAGGTTCTGTATTGCTCACTTCCCTCGAATTTCCAAAAAAAAGAAATGGAACCAAGATGAAAAGATAGAATCAAACAAGCAGTCAGGTACAGGTTTCGACCACGCGTTTTCTCTAATCTAACGCCTTAATATCGTGCTTAGATAGATGGCCCTGGTAGAGCCGTTTGCAAAAATGTTATAACACCAGTCACTATTTCTGCTAGTGCCTAGTAACGAAATTCGCAAGTGTATGGTCCACGGGTACTACAGGGGACACGACTGTCCATCATGTGGTGAAGAGGGAAAATTCATTCTCTCTGACGAGGAAGTGGACATGCTGGGAAGGATCATCACTGGGATCATTAGGCACAAGCCGGAGAAATACCACTTGGAGATCTCTGAGAGGGGATATGTGAACATCGACGAGATGGTCCAAGAAATAAGGTTCCACTACAGGAGGTTCCACTTCGTTGGACCCTCGCACATATTTGCCATTATACTGACAGACCAGAAGGGCAGGTACCAGCTGAGCGACAACAAGAGGTATCTGAGGGCGACTTACGGTCACTCCATAGATGTTGACCTCACCGATCTTCCATCCGACAGTATTCCGGACATCCTCTACTACCCAACAAACAGGGAGGAGTTTGAGATCCTCAGAGAGAACGGGGTTCTCCCATCTGATCGGAGATGGATTCACCTTTCGAGTTCCAAGGAGAAGGCCTACATTGCAGGGTTGTATCACTTCGATGCACCGCTAGTCATACCGATCAGGAGCGATGCAGTGCTCACAGGAGGCGAGAGAATTTATCACGCAGGACAGGAAGTGTTCATATGCAAGTTCGTTCCGCCCACCAGCATGAACGAACCCGAAGAATACGACGGTCAGATAGACGATGAAACTCTCAGGGAAATCAAAATCTCTAAAGAGCGCAAGATGAAGGTGAAGCAAGAGGGCTGGTAGATCAGCGGAAGATCGCCTGCTTTGCAAGCAGGAGGTCCGGGGTTCAAATCCCCGCCAGTCCATACGAATTTAGGTTTAAATCCCGCTAATCCGAAACCACCACCCCGTCTGACCTTAACACCACTTCTCATCCCTCCTTCGAATTGATTCTGGGAAGGCTTTCGGGCGAGTTTGGCAGCGATAGCGATTCACCCTTTGCGTGCGATTGTACCCGTCCGTTTCTTGTTTATGATTCTTGAATCCAAATACACAAAGGACTGTCTGAGGTGATACTGAGCTCTTGCGCCTCCCATCATACCGACTGAAGAACTCATTATTGCCCCCGTCTTCTTTGCGAATACGTTATCCGGCACCGATGCCCAGTCAATTGCATTTTTCAGATATCCTGGGATGGAGAAGTTGTATTCTGGAGTCACTACAAGGAAACCATCAGTATCGCTTACGAGCTTCTTGAATTCTACAACTGCTGGTTCTGGTTGTCTTATAAACTCTAACTCCGCATTTTTTTAGGTAATAAGATCGCCTTAAGTGCTGGATATCGAGTATATTACCAGTTCTGGTCATAATAGAATTTTTATATATGTATTCCCTATTATCCCATAATTATGGAAAAGTGGATCAGGGACCTGATTGACAGGGAGAAGGCTGCGAGAGGCGTTCCCCTGGAAGTGAAACCAATCGGTAACAATCACTATCTCTACCAGGTCACATCCATCTACGATAAGGCAACAAGGAAGAGGAGGAAGGTATCAAAGTACATAGGGAGGGTAGACGAGAACGGAGTGGTCATAAAGAACAGTAGGAGCATATTCGAGTATGGAAATTCAAGGCTCCTCTGCCTGCTTGCAGATGATATTGAGCCTCTCCTCAGGAGATGCTTCCCAGATCACTACGGTGAGATCATCGCGATCTCCATGATAAGGAACATAGCTCCGACGCCTATCCGCCTGATGAAATCGAGATGGGAGAAGCTCTACTCTTCGCAGGAGATGGATGCAGATCTATCGCCCAATGCAATCTCATCCATGCTGAAACTCATCGGTTCAGATCAGGAAGCACAGAGAACTTTCTTCTCCGGAGTCAT
>CAYMKC010000143.1:0-2106 GCA_964391105.1 uncultured Thermoplasmatales archaeon | reverse complement strand
GCATTTCGGACTTTGAATCCGACGACGGCAGTTCGAATCTGCCCGGGGCTATTTGATTATTTAAGCGAAGCCTTTATTAAATTGGCCATTCTAACCACTCGTAATGCCTATCGGATCAAAGTATAACGATGTTATGGAAAATGAAACTGTCCGGAGATGGTACAGGAACCTGAAAGCGAGATCTACTGTCACCGCATCCGTGTACCTCAGATACCTGGGCTATTACTGCGACAAGATGAAAACGAGCCCAGAGAAGATTATCGCCGACCAGAGAAAGAAGAAACTGAAGAACCAGTTTGAAGATTTTGTGAAAGGTCTGGAAGAGAAGGGGAGGACAGGCTCCTACATTTCGAAATACAAGAAGGTCATCAAGTCATGGCTCAGGTACAATGACGTGGACGATAGACTGAACGTCAACATAAGGGGGGAAAATGAGGCACCTACGGTTGAAAACGAAAGGATTCCGACAAAGGAAGAGCTCTCACGTATCCTGAGGAAGGCCTCCCTCAGGGGTAGGGTGTCCATAGTCTTAATGTCCTTTTCAGGTCTCAGACCGGAAAGCCTTGGGAACTACGATGGAACGGACGGTCTCAAACTTGGAGACATAAAAGAACTGAAGCTCTCTAAGAGAATAGAGTTTGAAAAGATTCCAACAATGATAGAAGTGAGGAGCGGTATAAGCAAAGCGAGACACAAGTATTTTTCATTCCTAGGACTGGAAGGTGTGACCTATATCAAGGAGTATCTGGAGGAGAGAATCAGGAAAGGGGAGAAACTCAATCCTGAATCTCCACTGGTTCAACTTGACTTCAGAGGAAAAAAATCGCACAGCTTCTTGAGGACCATGCTCGTCACTAGAGACATAAGCAATGCGATCGTTTCTTCCAACCTGAAGATGAGGCCCTATGTGATGAGAGCCTATTTCGCAACACAGCTGGACATAGCGGAATCCAAAGGGCTCATATCTCATCCCTGGAGGATGTTCATCATGGGCCACAAGGGGGACATAGAATCAAGGTATTCGACGAACAAGAGATTGCCGCCAGAGATAGTGGAGCAGATGAGGGAATCATACAGGAAATGCTTACCCTTCATAGAAACGGTAGAAGTCCAGAGGGACGAGTCCGACCAGAAGAGATTTGTTCAGTCCCAACTGCTTCAAGCCGTGGGTTATGCAAAAGAGGATATAGAGAAGATCAGTCTTGATGAAATGAGCAACGAAGAATTTCAGAAGATGCTCAGAAGCAAACTTTTAGGTGCCATGGAAAACAACGGTCATAACCAGAAAATTGTAAAGATAAGAGAGATTAATTCCTACATTGAAAAGGGCTGGGAGTTTGTTAGCTCTATCTCAGATCAAAAAGCAATAATAAGGCTTCCTACCAATCCGTAACGTGTGCTTTGATAGAAAAATTCGAAAAAGGTGCGAAATGAAATTGTAATCACCAATACTCCACCATTTTCTTAGCTTTTGCTGAGATAATAAAGGCTCAACCAAAGATCCATTTCATCGACTCGAAAAGTAAGGAAGGTTTCTGCAGAGTAGTATTCTTTAGAGAGCGCTATTCCCCCCTCTCTTTTTTCCTTTTTCTCGCTAATAATTCCGGGGAGTTTATCCGCCTCAATTTCCCACTCTTTTATGCGTCCTAATTTTTCTTTCACGACATATTCACTGTATCTAATGTCGTGATAACTATTTTTGCCAGAGGCCACAGACATCTCTTTAGTATCTCCTATCTGTGAAGTACCTTCAATTCTACTTTTGACAGAACCAAAGGTTTGGGGATACCTTGCAAGAAGCCTTTGCACTCTCTGACCCATTTTTATGATATTGATTGTCACTCCTATTGCGCAAACGGACATACTCTCCATAAAAGGGGAGAGGTAGCTAGGACGGACATTCTCGCTCAGCGGCCCCCTAAAAAATACATCCAAAACCTCGTCGATAATTTTAGGACTGTTCCTAAAGATAAAATCTGCACGATTTCGGATTTCTTGATCAGAACTGAATGACAACGTAAGATTTGCAAGTTCGCATTTAGATGAAACCTTTTCATTACTAGAACAGAAACACTCTTCTATTGTCTTAATGATGTGTATCACTGA
>CAYMKC010000142.1:0-2159 GCA_964391105.1 uncultured Thermoplasmatales archaeon | reverse complement strand
TCTCCTACTATTCCAATAGATTCGTTTTCCTTTACCCCAAAAGTGACATGGTTTACCGCATATATATTCGCAGATCCTAGGGTATATTCTATTGATAGGTTGTCTACGTACAGTACATAGTCTTCAGCGTTCATCTCTCATCTCCTCAAGCTCACGTCGGTGACCTCTCTGATGGTATCTCCCATCATGTTGAATGCAATGACAATCAAAACGATGAACAGCCCAGGCAACACAGACATCCACCATTGCCCCGAAACTACATACTGAAGCCCTTCGACGATCATAGCACCCAGCTCTGGGGTCGGAGGATGGATACCAACTCCCAGGAAGCTGAGTGCAGCTGCTAACGAAATGGCATTGCCCAGTCCTAAGGCATATAGAACTATGGTTGGCGCAATAGCGGATGGAAGTATGTGTTTGAACAGGATGTGTGCCTTTGATGCACCCTGGGAAACGGCCGCGGTCACGTACAATTCGTTCTTTGTGGATAGTACCGTGCTCCTTGCAACTCTCGAGAATCCTGGAATAGCCGTAACACTAATTGCAATAATTATCGACAGGAAGCCAGTCCCCAGCGTTACAGCTATAGCAATTGCAAAGATCAGTACGGGAAATGCCAGGAAGATATCCATAACTCTCATTATTCCATTATCCACAATTTTTCCGGTGTATCCCGCGAACGAACCAGCGAGTACTCCAATAACGTACGCAATGCTAACAGAAATAAGTGCAATCTCCAGATCCAAACGAATCGCGTAAATAACTCTTGAATAGATATCTCTACCAAAATCATCCGTTCCCATGATATGGCTGAACGAGGGTTGCAACAACCTCTTAGCCAAGTCCACCTGAAGGGGATTGTAGGGGGCAATGTGTGAAGCAAATAGTGCGAGCACTACATAGAAGAGCAGGATTACTAGCGAAGCCAAACCAGTCTTGCTACGAATGAAGAGCAGAAATGGAATACTCAGGTTCCTTGTTGATCTCGACTTCCTGATTTCATCAATTCTATCTGATAAACTTTCCACACTTTTCACCTAGTACCTTACTCTTGGATCTACAACCCCATAGAGAATGTCGGCGAGGAAATTCACCACGACAAAAACGACTCCGGAAAGTATCACCACTGCCATAATGCTTCCATAGTCAAGATTCAATATGGAATCGTAGGTGTAAAGACCAAGTCCTGGCCATGAGAATATGGTCTCCGTCAGAACGACACCACCCATAAGTGCCCCCATCTGGATTGCAGACACCGTAATCGTTGGCAGTAGTGCATTTCTCAGTGCATACTTGTTAATCAAAACATCTCGTGGAAGACCTATTGCAAAAGCTGTTCGCATGTAGTCCTTGTTCACCACATCCAGCATGCTCGCCCTTACGACCCTAGCAAGTACCGCTATTATAGCTAGTGAAAGTACAACTGCTGGAAGTATTATGTGCCACAATGAATTGGCAAAATCTGGAACGTTTCCTGAGAGCAGACTGTCAAGGATTACGAAACCTGTGTGCTGTGGAGGCGGCGTGAGGAGAGGAGAGAGCTGACCAAATGGCGCGGGAGCAATGTGGAGGTCAGAGTAGAATATGACTATCATAACAATGCCAATCCAGAATACTGGCATCGAAATTGCAAGCAGGGAAAGGATTCTGGTTGCGTGATCCCCAAACTGATTTGCCCTGAGTGCTGAATAGACGCCGGCATAAATTCCGACAGGTATACCTATTACCATTGCAGCAAATGCAAGTTCTATGCTCGCTGGAAATCTTATCCCAAGTTCATAAGTGATTGGCTGACTCCAAAAGTATGAATATCCCAAATTGAGATGGAGAAGCTGGATTATATAGATATAAAACTGCGTGTAGAGTGGCTTGTTCAGGCCTAACTCTGCCACTAACACCTTTAATTCTGCTGGATCTGTAACTACTTCCTGCCCTCCAAGTACAAGCGCAGGGTTTCCAGGAATAACATGGGAAAGAAAAAAAGTCAAAATAATAAGGCCAAGGATGGTGGGAACAAAGGACACCACCCTCAGCAGTAGGAATCTTCTGAATCCCTTCATTACGACACAGTCACTTGATCAAAGAATATATCGAATGTTGGATATATATACAGGTTGTTCACGTTGCTGGTAACCGGTATGACGTTTTCCAGATTAAAC
>CAYMKC010000141.1:0-2170 GCA_964391105.1 uncultured Thermoplasmatales archaeon | reverse complement strand
GCCAGCTTCAGATAGACCAGTATGCATCGCTCATAATATCGCTCAGGATGCTACTGGAAAATTCGGGTTTCCTTAGCATCCATACCATGGAGAAGGTATTCCTCATTGGAGATTCATTGATCAAGATCTGGAGGGAACCCGATTCATCCATCTGGGAGATAAGAGGGAAAAAGAGAAACTACGTATATTCCAAAGCTCTCGCGTGGAAGGCTCTTGTCGATCTTTCGTGGCTCTATTCAAGGATGGGCGACGAAGACAACTCAGTATCGTTGATGAATGAGGCGAGAATTCTGAGGGAAGAAATTTACGGAAAGGGCGTATCTTCGAAAGGCTATTTCAAACAGAGTTACGAGACCGATGACATAGATTCCGCCCTATTCCGACTGCCCCTCTTTGGGTTCTGTACCGTTGCGGACAACGTCTACAGAAACACCGTTAGGGCTATCGAAGAGAACCTGATGCCGGAGAAATTCTTGTTCAAGCGCTACACCTTAAACGACGGGCTCAAGGGAGAAGACAACGCCTTCCTTATGGTATCGTTCTGGTACATAAGGAACCTCATACAGACTGGCCAGATTCAGTCAGCTCACGACGGTATAATGATGATTCTCGACCTGCTCAATGACATCCACCTGCTTCCCGAGGAGATTGAGTTCACTACTCACAGGTACCTCGGCAACTATCCACAGGCCTTCAGTCATCTTTCACTCATAACAACGATAATGGAGTACAATAAGGCACTCAAGAAACAGAGATAGGATCAATTCATACCTTGGTCTTCTGGACCTAGAACGATTCCCCCGAAGGTCAACCAGCAGAGGCCATGATCCGGTCAAGATATGGAAAGCAGATGGTGGGAAGTCAACTATCAACCCGGAGATGACAAAGTCGTGATTTAGTGACGTCTTTTGGCGGAAGAGATCCTGTTGGTTCCGACCAGACAATTCGGCACTTCGTAAGATTTAATAAGGTGATTTTTATTACTACTCAACAAGAGGTTGTTAACCAACGGTGGTAAACATGGTCAATAGAAAGATAAGGAAGAAAGATGACGATTTCTGGGAAGACGTTCAGGAGTTCTTGCAGAACAATGACAGGGAGTACAGAAGGTTCATCGAGAGATGGTTTGACACGTTCGATGTGATTGAGAACATCAAGGAACGGGATCAACCTGGCACATACGTATACGGATTCACCTACAGAATTGGCTCTGACGGGAAACCGGAATTCAAAGAGTTTGGGAACATCCCCAGAGAAGATTCTGGATACGAAGAGGTACCCAGCCTGGAGTATCGTGAACCCATATCGGATGTGCAGAAGAGGGAGGGAGAAACGGACATAACAATAGAGCTCCCTGGTGTGGCAAAGAATGACATATCTATCGAGACTGTTGAAAACGTACTGGTTGTGAAGGTAGACAAAGAGGGCAGGAAATACTACAAGGAAGTGGAGCTTGATGACGAGGTGCCCCCAGAGAATGTGAAGGCTTCATACTCGAATGGAGTCCTAGACATCATAGTCAAGAAACCTTCGGCAAAGAAGAAGGAAGGGAAGCGGATTCCAATAGAGTAGAGCATGACCGTTGACCTGCTGGACCTAATCGACAACGATATCCGGAGAAGAATACTGAGCATTTTATCAATCAGGCCCTCCTACACTTTTGAGCTTGCGCGGTCTCTCGGGAATTCCCAACAGCTGATCGCAAAACACATAAAACTGCTGGAGGACAGCGGGCTGGTCTACAAGGTTGGGAAGATAGAGTCTGCAGAGGGTCCCCCAAGGATTCTCTACAAGGCGAACCATCCCCTCCTTTCCCTTCTGCAATTCATTGAAAACATATCGGTCTTCGACAAAGAAGAGGAAGAAACGGAGACCCTGGAAGGTAACCTGCAGGAACTGATCGCAAGGCTGAAAGACACTGACAGCAAGATAAGGCTGCTCGAGGGAAATCTGAAGAGGCTCATATCTGACAAACAGAGGATACTAATGGCCATAAACGATCTGCTTCCGGATACCGAAACGTCGCTATTTTACAGGATGATAAGGGAAGCATTCGAGAATGGGAATTTCGATCTATTTCTACACACGCCATAGACAAACAGACTTTTGGATGAGATGAAAAGGAGCAGATCAGATCGCCTGTCACTCATCATTCTCAGTTAAGGCTAAA
>CAYMKC010000140.1:0-2208 GCA_964391105.1 uncultured Thermoplasmatales archaeon | reverse complement strand
GGTAACCACGCTTATCACAAGCGATTTTTGCATCTTTGCAATCTCCGCAACTACGTGGGCTGAACCCGTACCGGTGCCTCCTCCCATTCCTGCTGTTATGAAAGCAATCTCCGTCCTTCCGAGGGCATTCAGTATCTCGCTTTCCGCCTCCCTTGCTGCCTGCTCGCCCACCTGGGGAATGGCACCCGCTCCGAGTCCTCTCGTCACTCTCCGCCCCAGCAGAACCTTCTTGTTTGCTGCCACCGTCAAGAGATGCTTGGCATCTGTGTTTGCCGCGATCATCTCGGCGCCGTATATCCCCTCCCTCATGCACCTGTTGACGGTGTTCGTCCCGCCACCACCGCAACCCACTATCTTGATCGAAACCTTTAGGCTATCCACAATCCTTGCGAGCTCCTGGTCTTCCTCGGATAGGACTCGCCGGGATGGATTTAATCTTGGGAACTCATTTCCCACGTTTCCTCCAAGTGCTCTGGTAACCGCAGATGTTGTTGGCATTTCTGATTCACTGACTGTTCATTACTCAATTTCATAAATGAGGTTTGCTGAAGCTTGACGTATAATACTTTCATCGAGCACAAAGAAAGGTTTAAACAAGTGGCCTATTTTATCATTATTGGTTGTCAGCGGTTCTGAAACAACGGAAAGTAGCAGTTCTGTGCAGTTACCTCAGAAAGAAGAACACAAGAGAGATCTCTCGACGAGGATATTTTCTCTTGTCGCAATCTTCCTGATCCTCCTAGGAACTCCACTGATAATCACACTGGGATTCTTGTTTCATAACAATTTGCTAAATGTCTTTGGTTACTGGGGGTTATTCTCAGTTGTCACGCTGGTTATTCTTGCAGTTTTCTCCATCTATGAAATGCTGAAAGAAGAAGGAGAAAAGTCAAAGGAAAAGGATCTTACCCAACTTAAACGTGACCTTTCCTTTTTGTTCAGGTACAAACACATCGTAATACCTCTCCTAGTATTGTTGATACTTTCTGGATTGGGTTCTATTTCCCACTTCTTTACGTCTCTTTTTTCGCTCCAGCTCGTATATACCGCCGTCATAATCTTGGTTCTGGAGGTAGTATTCCATTCCCTCCATAGATTCTGGCCAAGAGTCTTGAAGGAAAGATCGTCAGTCAGGAACATTTTCTTGACTCTCCTTGTCTTTTTGGGAATATTCCTGTCACTGCTCGTTGTTGGAACTGATGCAGTCTTTATAATTTCCATAATTTTTGCGGCACTGGTTCTGATAAGCGGAATCGGACTCGCATTCACCGTTGAAATAGCTGCAACAGAACTTTCAAAATTTAGGATACCCGATAGAAGTATCTCATACGTTACAGTCATCGCTTTCTTCACTTTTTTGGCTTTCTGGATATATACTTCATTTGGTTTTACACGTTATTTTGTCCCTGTTGGTTTTGGTGCAGTCACACCTCCAATTTTAAAATTACTCGAAGCAGATTATGGTGCTATTGAAACGGGTCTGAACATAGCACTCATCACCGCAATAATCTCGGCAGTTGCGGGGACCGCATATTTCGTTTACTCTCTACTCAAGAAGGATCGAGGAAGGAAGATTAACAGATTCATATTCATTGTAAGCTCAATACCAATCGCAGGCTTCATATTTGTCTACCTCGCCATATTAGCTGATAGCGACTGGTCCGTTACATTTGCTAGCTCGCACAACCTGTTTTCATACTTCCTACAGCTTCTACCATCTATTCTTCTCTTCATCGTTGGTTACTCTCAATTGATGATAGAAATTCCGAGGAAAACATCAAGAACACTTATGCTAGAGGAGAACAAGTTGGTAGTGTCACTTACTTGGTTAATAGTCTTATCTGCAATTGCCGAGTTCTTGAGCTGGACTTTGTATGGTCAACCCGGGGTATTCCTCTTCGAGGTGGACATAGTGCAATGGTTTGGAGTACCCATAGGAATCGGACTGATTGCATACAAATATGTCAAGAAAAAGTGAGTTCTTAATTAAATCTAGCGTCACACGTCGTTACTTCACACTGACTCAAGAATCTCAGTCGAAAAAATCGCGGTAAAATAGGCGTTTAATAGATAGTTCGTGTGATTCCGTCTGTGGTTGTCTAGACGAACGACAGTATCTTCAAGAACAATATTGACAGATAGGGCCCTTCTAAACTACTTGACCCTCATTCTGGATGAGAGTGGAGTCTTGGAGATTAGTGCCGTGAC
>CAYMKC010000139.1:0-2299 GCA_964391105.1 uncultured Thermoplasmatales archaeon | reverse complement strand
ATTGTCTGATTATGCTTGAAGGAGAAATGGCTGTAGAAGTCAAGAAACTTGAGGGTTGGTTTGAGAAGCAGAAACTGATGAAGATCCTTAAGAATGATTATGACAACTTCTATATGCTGTTTGATCTCGACAACTTCAATTTCCTGCTCGGAAACAGCTCCTTTCTATATGCCAGGGCGGAGAACGAGATCACAGGGGTACTATTGAATTATTATCACTCGACTGGAATAAAAGACATCTGGCTCTATGGTGACGTGGCATCAACTGGTGGCCTCCTGGGTTATGTTGACAAGAGCACTTCAGTGATCCACGTCAGGTACGACAACAACCTGCATATGTTCAGCGATGCACCCAACATCTACCATGAATACTGCATGGTAAACGAGAGGCCCGAAGGCAAGCACGACGACAACATGAAGCTCCTAACACAGGACAAATACACCCATTACGCGAAGCTTATTTCTCAGTGGGACAACACCAGGTTCAAGACCATGGAGATGGAGGAGTTCAGGAACCTGCTCAACTACAGCACCGTTTTTGGCTACTTTGTAGATGGAAACCTCGTCAGCGCAGCCACACTGGGTGCGATATGGAAGGACTGGTTTGTGATATCCTCAGTCTTTACCGATCCTGCTCAGCGAAACAAGGGCTACGTCCAGAAGCTCATATCATCTATGCTCAATCACTATAGCAACCTCAGCAAGGC
This sequence comes from uncultured Thermoplasmatales archaeon, assembly GCA_964391105.1. GTDB lineage: Archaea > Thermoplasmatota > Thermoplasmata > Thermoplasmatales. The sequence continues at coordinate 1,593 of CAYMKC010000139.1, read as the reverse complement.
GATTCTCTTCGTAAACAAGGAGAATTCTCCAGCCGTCAAGGCATACTCGAACCTAGGATTTAAGGTGTATTCCGAGGACCTTTGGGTGGACTACGGAACCGGTCTAGTCCCCTGACTCTTGATACTGAATTCTGTGATATTCCCGTCCTCGTGCCTGAAGAAATAATCTACGCTCCTTTCCCCGCTAGTAGCAGTACAGTCCCGCCCCTTCGCATAGTTTCCCTCAATTGTAACCGAGTCTATGGATCTCCATCCGGTTTCCTGCTCCACCCTCTTGACCATGTTCTCAAAAGCGTCAGCGCATATGGAGCAACAGAAGAACATCCTTTCACCTTCTATCTCCCTCCAGTAGTCCCCCCAGGTGCCATCGCACAAGCCACAACCTTCATAATTCCTCTTCATACATCTTCCCCCTTTCGTGCCTTGCTTCCAGATAACTGTAGAAATAGTCCGCTGACCTCAGGAAGTATGACTGCACCTCTCGGTCCATCTTGAACTCGCTCGCATATTTTTCTACAAGGTTCAGTGCGTCACGAGAGTGGTACTGGTCTGCATCATAGCCGGCCTTCAAGAACTGAGAGGCTTCCTTGCTGATCCCACCCTCCAGTATTTCCGGTTTAAAATAGGTGTATTTTGCTCCATATTCCTTGACATTCTTGTCCGCAATGAGCTCCAGCGAGTGCATGGAGACCATTGCATCCAACCAGTGTTCGGAGCTACAGACGTGATCCCAATACCTTAATGCCCTCTCTGTTTTAGGCAAAGGAACAGAGTGTATCACACTGTCCCTAGAAAGTCCGACTGATTCACCCATTCTAAGGAGAAGCTCCGCGTGAGGTATCATTCCGTCCTTCCCAAAGTACTCTTCTGATATGTTTTCCACTTCGTACTTTTGAATCTCGAATGTGTCTGTCCTGGCAATAATATAAGCGCAAGACCTGACCCATTGTTTGAGAAAGTGGTAGTGCTCTGTGACGTACCCCATGATTGTGTACTTTGATGGCTTCTGCATATCCAAGACAAAGACGTTCGGGTCCTCAGAAAAGAACCGTTCCACGAACCTTCTCCTGATCCACGTTGCCAAACTACCGTTCGATAGATCGAAGAATTCCCTAAAATACTGACCGAGAGTGTCCTCAGAAAGCCTATCCTTTGATATGTTCCTGTTCAGCCACATCACGTGGACGGGATCGCTGAGTTGTGCCTTCGAGAAAAAGTGATGGGACAGAAATGAGTTAGAGTTGTCGAGTGATTTTTCCCCACAGGCCGGGCAGATATCCATTATTTTTTCAACTGAAGTGGATTAATAAGGTTATTGTTGCTATGCTATCCCACAATATGAGAACGGAAAATACACCTCGTGGAAATTAAGCATCGCATGGACGCCGCGATTAACCATTTTGCGGCACCTTGAAGAAATTGCAAATAGTTCATGAATGCCTAGTGAAGTGCAAAGGAGAAAAGTAGCAAGTGCCGAATCATGCAATTGTCCTGGAATAGTATAGAAGAAAATCAATATACTCCTGACCAATTGACGGCGAGCGGAGGTTGCCGAGCCAGGTCAAAGGTGACAGATTTAGGGTCTGTTCCCGC
>CAYMKC010000138.1:0-2300 GCA_964391105.1 uncultured Thermoplasmatales archaeon | reverse complement strand
CCCCCTCCGGTTCGAACCCGTAGATTTCTTGAGGCACTCGTCACCCTCCACCCTTCGGAACACAGTGACCTGAGAATCGGCATCGCTGTACCCTTGCCTATCCTCTGAAGCCCAACAACGATCATTATCCCCTGCTCGTGGAACTCTGGAAAGTGGTAGAAATGTGGCATGTCTTCTAGCGCGACCTTCCCGTCCAGGAGGTTTCTATGTACCAAATAGGTAGAGTACAACTTGTTGGAGAAAGGGCACATCTTGCCAGTTTCGAGGTCAAGCAGGGCATTCTCGAGTGGTTGGTACCAGTCGAGGTTGAGCCTGGGGACCAATACTGGGCCGCGGATGATCAGCGTGCTCACGATATCGTTCCTGAAGTGTTGTCTTATCGTTTGTTTCGGTTCGTGCGGGATCATTGCCAGATAGATCTTCCGAGTTCCTTCTTCGCTAACTACCTTCGAATCCAACATTTCTGAGTCAACGATTTCGTAATAATTGAAATGGAGAGATGGGCGAAGCGGAAAACAGATCATTTCACAGCCTCCCCTTCCTGTTTTGCGAGCTGGATCTCCTCCTAATCACCCTAGTCGGGGTACCTTTCTGTGCTTCTGACACTAGGGACGCCCAGAGTACCAGCCATCTTGGCTGTCCCTTACTTTCTGGCATTTCCCCTCCCAAGCCATGAGTTCTGCAGCGATGCCACACAGCAGTTAATACGGCCTGGTAATTAGGTAACTTGCTGTAAAAACCACTTGACAAATATTTGTGAATCGACCAATATTAATGCGTATTCGACGTAGATTTGCAATAAACGAATGAAAACATTTAATACGGTTTGTCAGTTGATTTGATATGAGGAAATTTGACCACAATGCTCCTAATGCTGTAAAAGCCCTATTAATTCAGGAATTGCTGAAGAACGAGGAGCAGGGCTCACCCCTGTCTAGAGTCGCCCTTTCGGACAAAGGCATAGACAGTCCCAAGGGGAAAGTGAGCAGGAAAGCCATTCACTATCACATCAGGAGGGACAAGCATTCGCTGAAAAATGAAGGGGTTGTAGTTGAGAAAGAGGGCAAGCTCCTGTTGAATTTTGAGCATCCCGAAGCCTTGGTGAAGATGATCTATATTTCCATGGCTCACCCCAGCAGAGGAGAGATTGTGAAGAAATCTCTGGATATGCTGTTCGAAGACTATTTCAGTGGCGACCTCGGTGATTTCCCTCTATTCGTGATGAAGACAGGTAGGCCGGAGCAAAATCATTCCGTAACAGATATAGCTAATGAGCGGTATAATGCAGCTCTGGAAGAACGGCTGAGGGGTTTGGAACCCTATTGTGAAGCTGCTGTCCGGTTCAAATTAGCATATATATTCTGGGCCATCCAGAATACACACATTTTAAGAAAGCCGAAAAAGTTTCTAGATGAGCCCATGGAGTCATTCATTTCCCACTACTGGTTCAATAGGTACATACTGACCGCATTCAAGACTGCGTTCTTAAAAGAGGACAACTTCACCGGCTACCGGGGTGAATACACCAAACAGGGGTTCCAGGAACCTATGCTAAATGATCTGAAAGATGTGGTTCGATCAATAATTAAAGCGGACTCCCTTCCGTTAAGAATAGGCGGACGCTCGATAGAAGAATTCTTCAAAATTCCTGAAAGTACGCAAAATTCCCTCTTTTACTTTGAGGCAGATCTGGATGCTTTATATCTTTTAGCTTCACTGAAACAAATACTTGAAGATTACGGCCCGAGAATGTAGACCCCCCCGAACTTTTTTCTTATTTCGGATGCGTCTCCGTATGGGGCATTCTCTTCATCAAAATGGTCCGGGCCGCTTGAAGTGATATTGTGGTATGAGCAGTCTTTCCACCACCATCCACAAAGAAGGATGTTTCAGGGAAGTGAACTGCCCCCATCCGCTGTGCGATTGCACATCGACGGCAGAGTTTATGAGGCCTGTGGGAGTCGCTCTGACGCGCATTTCCAGGCTCAAATCTGCTATGCTAGAAAGATAGCTCTTCATGGCGGATACAACTTTCATATCAGCGCAGCCTTCCTTCGGTCCTCTCTCTGAGAAGCAGCACTTTCGAAAGGGAAACGATGACCAGAAAATGTCTGGCTGTGTTGAACGATTGCATCGTACGGCTGATAACGTATTCCGAAAGCAGACTGGTGAATGATTGATCCGATAAATCACGGAACGGTAGTATGGGTAAAAAGACAGTGAAATTACTTCCTCTGCCTCCTTCGTATCATCACCAGAATTGTTCTGAGCACTGCAACCACAACTATCAGAACGATCGT
>CAYMKC010000137.1:0-2317 GCA_964391105.1 uncultured Thermoplasmatales archaeon | reverse complement strand
TACAAAGTCCTTCGCAGTTTCTATCGACTTCTCTGTTATTCCCTCAGGATCGTGAGTGACCTCCTTTGGGAACTTGAGGGAATAAAGAAAATCTTCCTTCCCCTGGATCTTCGATATCCAAGAATTCACAGTCTTTTCTCCAGGGAAGGAATAGTAAGTGGAGTCGATCTCGACTGTATTGAAGAACTTGTAGTAGTGCATCAGGTATCTGCTCTCGTCCATTCCCTTCGGATAGAAGGTCTCCTTCCAATCGGCATACTGGAACCCTGAACATCCGAGATATAGCATTTCATTTTAATAATCAAACTTGAAATAAAATCTTTCCATGGCATCCAAGGAAAACTATTACTGCAACCAGTTGTTATTAATCTTATGAAACTGGTAGACCTTGGTAGCTTGGACCCAGATACGTCCTTCAAGATCAAGATGGAGGCCTACCTGTACATCGATGCAGGGAAGATGCTGGAGTATGGCAAAGGCGATCCGAGAAAGGTCAAGAAGTACATGGAAAAGAGGGTCGAAATCATAGAGGAGATGCTGAAGTTGACTAGGCCATTCAGGCTAGTTGAAGGAAAGGAAACTCTACTGAAGGTGAACGAGTGAATTTCATTCGCGTCTCTGAAGTTATGTCCAGGAATCCCATCCGGGTGGAGTCTTCTATCACTGCAGAAGAAGGTGCGAAGATTATGACGCACAAGGGAATTAGTTCCCTCCTCATTGAAGAGCATGGTAGGGTAGTTGGCATAGTGACAGAAAGGGATATCGTAACTAAGATAGCTGCAAATGGTCTGATCGCCAGTGCTATCAAGCTCAAAGATATTATGAGTTCTCCACTGATACACGTTGAGGGAGACAGTCCACTTGAGTCTGCTGCCGAGCTTATGTGGAAAAAGAGGCTAAGGCGTCTCCCCGTTGTCGTCAATAACGAGATTACGGGAATACTCACCGAGAACGATATAGTCAGAATTTCCCCCGGTCTCATAGAGATCACCAGAGGCATAATGGAGAACAACGATCAGGGTATCGTCAAGGGTATACACGGAGTCTGCGATTCCTGCAACGAGTTCTCAGAAAATCTGATATATAAGGCAGGCAGTTATTACTGCGAACGATGTTATCCAGAAAAATCGAAGATGTAAAGGTATTTTAGGGAGAGAGGTTAAAGAATAAGTGCAATTCACTTCAGAACTAGATCTGTCACGGGGCAGGATTGAGCTTCCGGTATTCATGCCGGTAGCGACAAGGGGTTTTGTCAAAGCTGTACCGATGCAGAAGATCAACGATATGGGCATAAAGGTGCTCATTTCGAACTCGGTCCATCTGACAATATCGCCTGGGCTTGAGATTCTCGAAAAGACGAATGGAATAAATGGCTACACGGGTTTCCGAGGCAGCTACTTCACGGACTCAGGTGGTTTTCAGATACTGCGGGAAGAGCTAGTAAAGGTGGAAGAGGATGGGATTCTTTTTAAGGATAGGAAATCGGGAAGATCAGTCAAGGTCACTCCAGAAGTGAGTTCCGAAATCCAAAGCAAAATGCGCTCAGACGTGGCGATGATGCTAGACGATTGCCCTCCATATGGGGCAGACGGGGATAGATACCTGCAGTCAGTGAAGAGAACTTTCGAATGGGGGAAGGTATTTTCATCACTCAAGGAACCAGGTCAAAGGAGATTTGGAATAATCCAGGGAGGATTCAACGCAGAGTTGAGGAAGGAAAGTGCCAGGCTTATGACCTCACTTGAATTTGATGGTTTTGCGGTGGGAGGGTTGAAGATCGGAGAGCCAAAGGAGCTTACGGATCTCGCTCTCGAGAAGACCCTGCCATTAATCCCAAAGGAATTCCCCATATACCTCATGGGAGTAGGGGATCCGCTCTCATTACTGGAATATTCTGAGGCAGGAATAGGAGTATTCGATTCGACCTACCCCACCAGAAATGCAAGACACGGTTTCGCTCTGACATACCAGGGTGCGATAAATTTGAAGAATGCGAAGCACACATACGATTTCTCTCCGATTGAGGGGGGATGCGAGTGCGAGACTTGTACTTACTATAACAGATCCAAATTGAGAGAACTACACAAGAACGAAGACCCTTCGTTCCAGTACCTGGTGACAGTCCACAACCTGGATTTCATGCAACGATTCATGGATCTGATCCGGAACAACCGCGAAAGGGCAAGGGAAGTTGCAAAGAATTTCAGCAAAATCAATAACTCAGAACCTCATATCGACAAAGTTGGGTAGGTGGCAGAGCGGCTATGCACGGGACTGCAGATCCCGACTATTGGGGTTCGAATCCCCACCTACCCTT
>CAYMKC010000136.1:0-2321 GCA_964391105.1 uncultured Thermoplasmatales archaeon | reverse complement strand
CCGGTCCCGGCCCTCATAAAGCAGTTAAATTCTCTTCCCAGATATCCGAACGGCAGATTCGGAAAAATCCTTTAGAATCGCATTTCAAAGGATGAATTTCTTGATCGAATGTGGAACTGCAAGGCACAAACGATAGAGATGTTATTTACAAGAAAGATGGTTTTCTAATGGATGTGACATTAGGCTGATTGAAACCAGAACAGTGTTTGAGAGGCTCTCTTAAATCTGTTTGACGCTTAAAATCCTGCCTCAGGGAAGCTAAACGTCGATATCATGTCGTCCAGTGTTTCTTCACGTTTTATGACGGTTTCAGATCCATCTTTCAGAAGAAGTTCTTTTGGTCTCTTTAGCAGATTGTAATTGGAAGCCATAGACGACACGTAGGCTCCCGCGTTGAGAACTGCAACAACATCTCCAACATCCATCTCCGGAAGCTTCACAGACTTTGCTATGAAATCGGTGTTTTCGCAGGCCTGACCAACAACATTGACCATCTTCACTCCCTTTTCATTTGCTTTATCCGCCGGGACAATAGGATGAACACCACCGTAAAGTGGGATTCTCAGCAGGGAGTTCATGCTGACGTCCGTTCCAATGTAAGTGTTTCTGGTTTGTTTGACGTTAGTGACTCGGGTAAGAAGAACTCCCGTATTTGCGATTATGTACCTTCCTGGCTCGGCTACAAGTTTGCTCTTCCTGAGGTAACCCCTATCTTTAACTGACTCGAAGTTTTTCAGAATGCTTCTTGCAGCTGATTTGATATCCAGCTCCTTTTCATTCTCTCTGTACGGAACACCGAAACCTCCTCCGATGTCGACGTACTCGAATTCGATGTCATTCTCTGCCGATATTTTCTCTGCAACTTCGAAAAGTATCCTCGTTGACTCCCTGAAGAAATCTGAATCGAGAACATTCGATCCAGTCATCATGTGAATACCAAATCTGTGTACCCCGCTGTTAAGAGCAGTGTTGTAAGCATTGTCAGCCTCTTCAACAGAGATTCCGAACTTGCTGTTTTCTCCTCCGGTCGTTGTACCAGGAAACTCTCCTCTTCCTATCCCTGGATTTATCCTGAATGACACTACTTCAGGAAGATTATCAACTATCGATTCCATCTGACTGATGTTATCGAAGTTGATCGACACTCCGTGGTCAGAGATCTTCGACAGTTCTTCCTTAGAAAGATTGTTTGGAGTTGAAATTATGTTTTTCCGCTTAAATCCAACTCTCAGGGCCAGCTCCACCTCGTTGAGGTTGGCTGCGTCTACTCCCACTCCCATCTTGTTCAATGTCGAGAGAATGGTTGGATTGTAGTTTGATTTGATAGCGAAGTTAATTGAAAAATAGTCTGCATTGAAAGCATCCCTAAGCCTGTTAACGTTCTCCTCAATTTTCTTTGAAGAATAGACTATGAGGGGAGTACCATACTTTCCCGCCAAATCAGATAATTTATTTCCCTCTAGGTAAACAGAATTCCCTTCAATCTGGAGGGAGTCCAAAGGATTCATGGTGGAGTTAAAGATATTGATGATTTAAGGTCTCCCAATTCAATTATATGGCTCATCCGAGATTTTCGCCAGAAATTTCCAAGGTATACCACGATACTTAGATTGATAGGTAATAACCGAAATCGCCGCACCTCTCCTTTTTCACTTTGGAACAATGATGTGATACTATAAAGTCACTCACTCAAAATTTAGACAAACAGTTGACTGAACGATCTAGGGCGAGCAAATAAGGGATGAACGCTACAGTTTAGTATCATCAATTCCATGACGCTTGAATGCGTATTCCGGATACTGTCAAATGGTGGAACGTTAATGAGATGGTGGACTTGAAAGACGACAAGGAATATGCCGCGGTAGCGATAGTTCTCTGCAAGAACAGTCTGGTGATAGAGAAGAGAAGCTCAACGCGAGAAGATCCATGGTCGGGACAGTTTTCACTTCCTGGCGGGCACTACTCTAAAGAGGACAGCATCTTGAGAGAAACGGCGATAAGAGAGACGTTAGAAGAGACCGGAATAGATCTCAAGAGGAATGCGAAATATTTGGGGCACTTTGGACCCTTCGTTCCGCGGAATCGCCTGAATCTAGAGGTGCACGCCTACGTGTTTGAAATACCCGAACCCGTTCAGTTGGTTCCCTCAGGGGAAACGGAGTATCTCTTATGGGTCCAACTATCTGATTTGCACAAATTTGACGAAGAAAATGAAAAATCGTTCAAAATCAACGAGGGAATTGTTTGGGGGCTCACTGCAAGAATCATACAGAAATTCCTCGAATTGAGTGATATCGATACGAAATAATTTTATATACACC
>CAYMKC010000135.1:0-2327 GCA_964391105.1 uncultured Thermoplasmatales archaeon | reverse complement strand
GGTGGCGGCGGAATGGAAGGAATGGGCGGAATGCCCCCGATGTAATGGGGGATACCGTTGGAACTCATTCTAGGTGAAGAAAAGCAGGAGCTTGAGAAGCGCGATTTTGACCTCGTCATAATTGGAGCCGGGGCTGCGGGTCTTTCTGCAGCCGTCTACGCTACGAGAGCTGGGCTTTCAAACATCGTCATAGATGGCTCAACGGCCGGGGGCTTGACTCTAGAGGCCCCTCTGGTCGAGAACTACTTGGGATTCACTGAAATAGTTGGTACAGAACTCGCCAAGGAGTTCCTAGAACACGCGAGAAACTACACCAAGATACTGGACAACAACAGGGTCATTGCTATAAGGAAGAGCAACGGAGATTATCTGCTTGAAACGGAGAAGGGAGACCTCAATGCAAAGGCAATACTCTTCGCGACTGGCACGAAACACAAGCACCTTGGCATACCTGGAGAGAAGGAATACTTTGGGAAGGGAGTGAGCTATTGCAGCACTTGTGATGGATGGCTCTTCAAGAACAAGAAGGTCCTCGTTATAGGTGGAGGGAATTCTGGCGCAATCGCAGCCATCTCTATGAAGAAGATAGTTTCCAACATAAAGATCTTCGAATTCATGCCCAAGTACATGTGCGAAGATGCGTACGTGAAGCAGATACAGGCGATGGGCATCGATTACAAGAGGAACGTTCAGGTCGTCGAGATCAAGGGAGAGGGAAAGCTAGTCAAGACCGTGAAGTACAAGGACAGGTCCACAGGACAGGAATACGAGGAAGACTTTGACGGGGTATTTGTGTACGTTGGACTCGCACCGCAGTCCGAACTTGCCAAGCAGATCGGCGTGGAAGTTACAGATAGGGGTTTCATAAAGATAGACAGGAGCTGCAGGACAAACGTCGAGAGGATATACGCGGCAGGAGACGTGGCCGGTTCTTTCGCCCAGATAGTGGTTGCGGCATCCGATGGAGCTATAGCGGCAGATTCTTGTTACAGGGACTTATATCTCAAGTAATGCTTGTTGAGAATGTAAACATAGCATCACCGCCAAACGAGGAATATGTTTCCGGTCCCCTTTTAGACAGACTCGAGATCCTGGAGCACCAGGACATCAGGATATTTAATGGCAAGATAGATAGCATATTTCCCACTTCCAGCCCGGGAAAGGACAGCAAGTGGGTCATTCCAGCTTTTTGTGATCCGCACACACACGTTGTGTTCTGCGGTACGAGAGAAAACGAGATAGATCTAAGGAAGAGGATAGGGTACGAGGGGGTTCTTAAGAGCGGGGGAGGGATCTATAGCACGATCAGGGCCACTACCGACTGCGACTTTGATACCATCTACCAAGAGACAAGGTCCAGGGTCCTGAACATGATAGGAAACGGTACAGCAATGTTCGAGTCCAAGACTGGTTATGGCGCTGATCCTGTAACCGAGGACAAGATGCTGCGGGTCTCTGAGAAGTTGGAGAAGGATCTGAAGGTGACCATCAAGAAAACTCTCCTGGCCCACGTTCTGCCTAAGGGCATGGATGAGGAGTCTTTTCTCGTACTTTTCAAGGCGATGATTGAGGAGTTCAGGAAGAGGATAGATTATGTCGATGTGTTCGTTGATGATGGCGCTTTCTCTCCCAGTTTTGCAAAGGAGGTAGTTAAGCACGCAAACTCCCTCGGCATTCCCGGCAGGATACACCTCAATGAACTCAAAAACCTCGGGGGTCTGGGCATCCTCAGGGATCTGAAGATAGCGTCTTTCGACCACATGTTAGAGACGAGAGAAGATGAGATAGACTCCATCAAGAGCCCGATAACCATCCTTCCGTTCACGGCTATTGGTCTCAGAAAGGATGTTTCTATATTCTCTAAAATGAAGGAGAGGGGCAAGGTGATCGCCATGGGGTCTGATATCTCCCCCAACACGTACATCACCTCTTTCCCGCTTGCAATCTCTCTAACCCGCCAGTTGTTCCCATTCACGATCGAGAACCTTATCAACATGAGCACCCTCAACTCGAGTTACACTCTATCCCTGTCGGATAGATCCGGGTCAATACATCCGGGAAAGGATGCCAACCTTATTGTACTGAAGGATCACTTCAACAAGCTGGGGTACAAGTTTGGAGAGAACCCTGTGGAAAGAGTGTTGATAAGCGGGACTGACTACTCTGATGTCTTAGAAACGCATTTAAGGCACAAAAAAATCAGGTAACATGAGCCAACTTCCCTTCTTCACTCTAAACGATTATGATCTGGTCGACAAGTCGGTGCTCTTGAGGGTTGACATAAACTCACCCATCGATCCGACCACGGGGAATATACTGGACGATGC
>CAYMKC010000134.1:0-2330 GCA_964391105.1 uncultured Thermoplasmatales archaeon | reverse complement strand
GAACCGAAACAGAAGACGCTGGAAGCCAGCTCAAATGAGGACGCATACGCCCGTGGATAGTATCCCGAATTTTGTGTAATTCCTAGAGCTAGTAATAGGATCATGAGAGAAATTTCATGAAAAAGAAAAGGATGCCTCCAGGAATGACCCAGGAGGCAATAAACAATGGAAGAACTTGATAAAAGAATATCGGAAATTGTAAGATCGACAGTGAAGGAGTTCATGGAATCTCTCCCTGCAGGAGCACACTATGATAAACATCGTCTGAAATAACCTTTTCTCATCCATTTTCCCATTGATCTGGGTGAAACACGCAGCCATACCATGTGAGTCGGATGAGTGGAACGTGAAAAATTCAGAAGGAATTTAGGAAAAACCGACCCTAGCCCTTAAATATTGGAAACTGGAAAGTAGTACTACAACTTTGGCTTATCCAGTGAATGAGAGAACTCCCTTAAGATAGGAGATTTTGACCTTTTGTAGATCTTCACAAACTCCTGATACTTCCGGTCTCTCTCGATCCTCTCTTGCTGAGCCCATATCTCATTGAAAGCTGTCACCTGGAGGGACCTTAGATATGATTCAAACACATTGCTGTCCAGGATATCCCCGAGAGCGTCCTGCCATTTGATAAGGATGCCAATTTCCCTTCTAGTGCGTTCGTTATCGGGTAGCATTTCTAGAGCGTATCTCAGCTCTCTTACAGTCTTCCTTAGAGAGTGCAGGTCCTCAGTGTTGTCAGGACCTTCGAGAGCAGTCACGAGATAATTTGTGATCTCTGATGTCAGCCTTGTAACTGCCCTATCTATTGAATCCTCGAGGTTCTCTGCATTCATTGAATTCAAAGCAGGGACCATTTTCTTTGAGAGTTTTCTTGCGTTCCTAATAGGCTTCTTAAGCTGATCTTCTCGAACCTTTTTGAGAGAAGAAATCAGGGACTTGCCATGGATGTTTATCACACCCTGCTCCAGCCTCTCTCTAATGATATCTGTGTCCCTCACACTCGAAGTCTGCTTCAGTACTTGCTTATTCTTCGCAACGTATTTTCTGATAGAGTCGCCCTCATCCAGTAATCTCTTGGGAAGTACACTGAAAGAAGCGTTGAGTCTTCTGAAGGCACTCCTTAGGTCGTGAATGTTTCTTTCACTCGGATTGGCAATGAATTTTCTTAGCGAGAGTTTGATGTTCTCCCGGAGGTTCTCGTACCGCTCGAGGAACGCATCGGATATAGATTCCCTAGACTTTGGTGGCATTTAGGTAAGACGTTATCCTCCCTTGAAGGTCTCGGTTGACTTCATCTATCGTCCTGTTTGCATCTATAGGAACCAGGCCGTAGAGCTTCTCCATTCTCTTGAACTCTTGAGCCATTTTCCGTTGATATGTGATAAACGAATCGTATAGGTTATCGGCTAGATGCATATCCGCTCCTGCTTCGTAGTGGTCAAGTGCAGAATACTTCTGGAATATTCTGTGGAACAGCTTCTCTGGGCCGACGTCAAGATAGAATGTCTGGTCTGGCACTATGGCAAATCCAAGCAGATCGTGAGCCCACTTTCTGCTTATTCCTCTCACAAGGCTTCTCGCGATAAGTGTGTAGATGTACCTGTCTGCAATCACGATGCTACCCGCTTCGAGAGATGGGATGATGTGATGCTCCAGCCTGTCTGCAAAGTCGGCCGCATAGAAGAGTGCGAGCGTCCTCTGCCCTACCGGCAATTTCTGTTTTGCAGCGAGGACCCCCTCGCCGATCAACTCAGACCTCTTCAGACCAGTGGTCGTGACAGCGTGGCCATCTGACTCCAGCCTCGTCTTGATGAGTTCCACCTGGGAGCTCCTTCCCGAGCCATCAGGTCCCTCTATCACGATCAACTTTCCATTGAGCTTGGTTCCTCTGATGTACGGAATTCCATCGCCATAGAACTTGATAGGGCGACGATTAGTGTTCCCTCTCAGGTTTCTGGCCACTCTAAGCCCCGTTAACGTAGGTGTCATCAAGACCCGAGCTCCCCAAAGGCAACGGCGGCGACCTCGAGTGGAAGCAGGGGGAGAACGGCTCTTCTCATTTTCCTCTGTTGTGCTTCAATATCCAGCGTGCCATCAATCACGTAAAAGTCCTCCTCGGCAGCCATCTTCCTGTACTGCTCAATTATCCTGCTATGGAATATCCTGTAGCTCTCGTATACGTCGTTGCTCAGGTTAAGATCCATTCCCGCTTCGTAGTACTTGAGCTTCGGTCGACCGTTCATTATACGCTTGACGGCTACGTCAATAGGCACGTCAAAATAGAATGTGACGTTTGGCCTTATTGCGAAGTCATAGATCTTTCTAAC
>CAYMKC010000133.1:0-2330 GCA_964391105.1 uncultured Thermoplasmatales archaeon | reverse complement strand
GAACTCCGGAGATAGTATGGATTCGAATGCTTGATCCATAGCGCTACAAATCATGACCCTATTAAAGAGCTTTTGTATTAACACTAGCTAAGAAAGTCGCGATTGTCTCTCCAGAAGCTAAAAGATGAAATATTTAACCAAACATTTATTTAATTCTGCAAAAATCGGCTTTGGTACAAAGATTTCTTCGCAGGGAGCTCTTCAGTTCGTGCGTATAACACTACTATAAGCGACGAAGAATGAAAGACGGAAGTTCGCAAATTTGAAAAGTTTGCACATCCCTTATTCTGTATTTATTTAGCTGCGAAAAGGGACGAATTAGTTTAAAGTATATTGAAATATAAGGTGGCAATCTTATATCGTGGAAATAAGGAAGATTCAGAAGACCGGAGGAAGCACTCTGGTCGTTTCCCTTCCCAAAGTGTGGTGTCAGAACTTTGATCTTAAGGTTGGTTCAAAGGTCATGCTAAACTACAACGAAAAGGGGGGGATAATGATGGAACCTTTCGAAAGGACCCAGACAGCCACGGGCGCCATCGTTGACATCGGCAAGAACTCTGATATGGAGGGGGAGCTCAGGATGCTGATATCAAAGTACATCCAGGGTGTAAGGAGGATAAGTATCCGTGCAGAAGACAAGAAAGAGATGGACGACGTGATAAGGAGGTTCCTGGAATTCACGATCGGGTTTGAGATAATAGATGAAAAGCCAAACGAGGCGACGCTGGAAGACCTAATCTCTCTACCAATGCTCACATTTGACAAGGGTATGAGGAGGATGGTCACACTCGTGAGGAGCATAGTGACAGAATCGATAAGCGATCAGAAGATCCCACTCGAATACATACTGCAGAAAGAGAACGAAGTTGACAAGTTCAACATATACATCCAGAGACTCTTCAGTCAGAGCCTGAAGGATTATTCCGTCCTGCAGCTGAACAAGATATCATCATCAGAGGCGCTGTCCTACCTGCTAATCTCCAGGATACTGGAGAGAATTGCAGATCACGGCATCAGGATATTCATTCTTATCGGTGACAAGAAAATCCACAACTCCGAAATCAAGAACTACATCAAGTCCGCAACGGAGATATTTGGGAGGTCGATGGAGTACTTCTTTAGGAAAGACGTCAAGAGCGCAAATCTTGAGATCTCCAAGAAGGAATACTTCAAGAGCGAGAGAGACATCATTAATCGCGGCCTTCGTGAGACTTCAGATGGGATAGTCCTCGCAGAGATACTCGAGGACGCAGAAAGGATTGCACTATACTCCACAGACATATGTGAACTCATTATGGACTACTTTGACTGATGGAATGGGTGCTATGCTTGCAATCGCATGCTGGAACAGAAGACAGAGGATGGAGATGAAACGGAATGAATGAAATAATGAATGGAGGAAATTCGAACCCGGATGTGCTGAGACGGCAGATCTCCAAGGGGATAGTGGCTGCACCGGGCATTTTCAATGGGGTAAGCGCTCTCCTGGCTGAGAGACACGGCTTCAAGGCCCTCTATCTATCGGGATCAGGAGTTGCTGGAGGAATGGGTCTCCCAGACCTCTCCCTAACAAGCCTGAGCGATGTTGCCGAAGAGGTCAGGAGAATAAAGCTCGTAAGCGGGCTGCCGTTGATAGTCGATGTGGATACTGGTTTTGGAGAAGTCTTGAACGTTGAGAGGACTGTAAGGGAGATGGAACGGGCCGGTGCATCGGCAATACACATCGAGGATCAGGTATTGCCAAAAAAATGCGGACATCTCGAAGGAAAGAGGCTGGTAGAGGCGGAGGAGATGGTAGAAAAGATTCAGGCCGGAACCAAGTCCAAGAAAAACAAAGAGTTTGTAATAATTGCGAGGACAGATGCGAGAAGCGTCGAGGGAATGGACGACGCTATTGAAAGGGCCAGACTGTATCTTAAGGCAGGCGCTGACGGGATATTCCCGGAGGCCCTTGAGACGGAGGAGGAGTTCAGGGAGTTTGCACAGAAGGTCAAGGGCATTCTCCTGGCAAACATGACAGAATTCGGAAAGAGCAAACTGTTGTCGGCAAAGGAGCTCGAAAGGATGGGCTACAACATCGTCATATTTCCATTGACGGCATTCAGAGCAGCCCTTAAAAAAATGGACACGATTTATTCGGGACTGTCAAAGCTGGGAACACAGAGGGATTTTATCGGAGACTTAATGACAAGGACGGAATACTACGACCTGATTAACTATGCCTCTTTTGAAAAGGAAGACAAGGTATTGAAAGAGAAATCTAAAAAAATAATGCGGTGATTGACCAAAACTGGGCCGGTAGATCAGCGGAAGATCGCTTGCTTCGCAAG
>CAYMKC010000132.1:0-2358 GCA_964391105.1 uncultured Thermoplasmatales archaeon | reverse complement strand
TTACTAAACGAGGTTCTTGTTCTTTAATAAGTTTGAATTTGTCTGATAGGTGCGAAAGAGACGGAATAGTAAGTGAGGGAAGATATATCCGAAGATACTTAGTTCCTGAGTTCAAATTTCATTAACCTTGACCGAGATGCTTTCTCCCTCCATTATCTTATCTAACTCTGTTTCCAAACAGTTCTTTATAGAGGAAGAGAGACACTTTCTCTGGAACGGCAAGACCGTGTTCTTCACACCATCAGCTAATATACGTTCAACGAGCAATTCGTACCTCACGTCGGATGACACAGTTACTCTAAGGGAATCCACCCTCACGGGGGTTGTAAATCTGATCAAGTCGTCATCTTTAGGTAATTCGTAGGATAGGTGGAGCCATTCATGCTCATTTCTCCTTAGCGTTCTGTTAAGTAAAATCGATATCTGCGTCTGAACATTCTGCGAAAGGAGAATGGTCAACCTGGAGTTAGGAATCGACCCAACTTCATCCTCACCCTTGAGCCTTAGAACATTCAGTGAATCCAGCATACCTGCAGGAATGTAGAATGGAATTTCCTTCAGAGGTGTGTCTGCGTTGTTAATGACTTCAAGGAATACATTGGTTTTAACCTTCTTGGAGCCGATATCGTAAGCAATAGTCATACGGTCGAAACTTATTTCTGGTATCAATTCTCCAGATGTCACCTTAATGTACATTGTCTCTCTCCCCTTCTTCTCCTTACTTACAAGACCCCTTGAAATAAGTTTCTTTAATGCCCGGTTAAACTCCTCATTGTAGATGTTAATTTTATAGAGTCTGGTCAATTCTCTTACAAGAGAAACGTATCTGAATCTCCTGTCTCCCATTCTTTCAACAACGTAATCCTCGAGGACAAGATATATGTCTTTGGCCTTATTCTTGACGACTGGAAAATTTGTGTAACTAGAATCAGTTGGTACCAGATGAAAGTTTTTGCCGGAGTGTTGATACCTGAGATAATAATAAATCTTTCCGGATCTGGCTTTTGTCCACCATCTCACCACACTGGCATCCTTCCCACAAATCTTGCATCTTGAGAACTGTGTGCTTCTCTTCATTCTATTGCAACCTCTTTGTGGTTCCTACAGATGCTACGTTAAATTCTAGGTTTAGAGCCCGCTGCCACCTGAACTCTAATGTAACGAATGAAGGAAGATTTCTTATCCGAAACTTTTCGATGCGAGTACCATCCTTCTTAATCAGTGAAATAACTCTGCTTGACTCATCTTCTATTTTCGTTCTTGCGGAAATAGTCCTTTTGACCCCTAGTATCAAAGGCACTTTTGACGACAGAGAAAAAGTGACGGACTTCAGAACAGTTGGGGACGTGAAGGAATGAAAGTTAAATCTCACCGGCCATGAATACTGCAACTTGAGTTTCTTTCGTCCGTCAGGAGGGATTGGGGAAGGGAATACTATGATTATCCTCTTCTTCAGTGGTTCATCTTGAAGATAATAAGTGCGTACCTTCTCCTTTGCCGTGATATCATACACTCTAAACATTACTTGGTCCTTCGTCTTTGGCACGTCGCCCACTGTCTTGAATTGTATATACTCGAGAGGGAACTCATTGTCGTTCAATATTTCCAGATTAAATTCATGTCTCTGAAACGACAGGTCACCAGTTGGGTCCTTCAGTGAGATGCTGATCCCTTCAACGACGTAGTTGAGTCTATCCAGATGCGAACTGTTTACGTATGAAACCTCTCGTCCTTCTCCCACCCTTATAAGCAAACCTCTGTCAGCAAGTCCAGTAATCGAGTCTCTGATCTGGTGGTTTGTCAAAGTACTTCTGGTATTACGCATAACTGTGATAATGCCATTTACAGTAAACACAGCTGGTTTGAATTGGTTAGAGTTCAAGAGATGTAACAGATGGGTCTGAACTTCTCCTTTTGGTAGTTTGGAAGCAACAAGCATATCTCGATTCACCCAGTGTGCTATCCCTTGGTGGGAGAAGATTGTATAAGAGTATTTCTTACCATTACGATTCCTAACCCATTTTTTGGAAGTCGTTCCCTCCCTACCGCAAATGGGGCATTTTTGTTTAGTGGCAATTCCGTCCACGGTTACTTAACGCTTTATATTATTAAATACCGACATTTTTGTCTATAATCAGATCAGTTGCCCAATGAACTTTCTTCTAATGGTTGAACAATCACTAGGAGACTACCGAGAAGAAATCCGAGAATGGAGACCAGCAGGTCAATCATTAAACCACCTCCAAGAGTGACTATTAATGCCAATATTTTAGAGCAATGACCGAGTTAGAAGCAGGAATTGGGCTTTCCAGTCGAGTATAGAAGGATCCAGCCGAATGTTGCATATTATCAGCGAAT
>CAYMKC010000131.1:0-2380 GCA_964391105.1 uncultured Thermoplasmatales archaeon | reverse complement strand
TAATGATAGAGTTGAACGATAAAGACGAAAGGTATAAGTCGCTGTACTTCGGCAAAACAGGAAATATGTACTTCACGGGAGACTACGCGATCAAGGACAAGGATGGTTATTACTGGTTGCTCGGCAGGGCCGACGAGGTACTAAAGGTATCGGGACACAGAATAGGTACCATAGAGGTGGAGGACGCACTTCTTTCTACTGGTGTTGTTGCCGAAGCCGGGGTTTTTGGGAAACCTCATCAAATCAAAGGAGAGAGCATAGTGGCTTTCTTGGTGCTGAAGAACGGTGCAGTGCTCGAGTCTCCAATAGAAACGATAAAGAATGGAGTCAGGCAGAATTTTGGTCCGCTCCTTATTCCCGACGAGATCCACATAGTTGGATCGCTTCCAAAGACAAGGAGTGGAAAGATAATGAGGAGAATAATAAAAGCGGTATATCAGGATCAGATACCAGGAGACGTATCCACTCTCGAGTCGGGCGCATCGGTAGACGAAATAAAGGAAGCCATAGAGAGGTTCAAAAAGGAACTGAACAGCGCAATTCAAATCTAGGTGGCAAAGAGATAATAGTTTGGCTACTGACACCAATCCCGCTCAAAATGATGCTATACGAAGTCCATTTTGAACAGAGGCAAGGTTGTCACAGAAAGTTATTAAGTTTCGCAACTATTCTCACTTTGTGAGAGGCAAGAAAGTATTGGTCACCGGTGCAGCAGGATTCATTGGTTCTAATCTCGTGGAATCGCTGTTGAAGGAGAACTACGTGGTGGGGGTTGACAACCTTTCCTCGGGCCGGGAAGAGAACATAAAGGAATTCATGAGCGCCAGCAACTTTGCATTCAGGAAGATTGACGTGAAGGATACCGCGAAACTGAAGGAAGAAATGAGTGGAGTGGATATCGTGTTTCACCTTGCAGCGAACGCGGACGTCAGGAGAGGATATGATGACTCGGTTGTGGACTTCAGGGAGAACGTACAGGCAACTCACTCTGTCCTCGAGGCGATGAGATCCAAGGACGTCAAGCACCTGGTGTTTTCCTCAACGAGCGCTATTTATGGGAATGCTGAAGTCATTCCAACTCCGGAGATCTATGGCCCGCTAAAACCTATATCGCACTATGGTGCGTCCAAGCTAGCCGCAGAAGCGTTCATCTTCAGTTTTTCCAGCAACTACGGCCTCACATCATCCATATTCAGATTTGCAAACGTCGTTGGGAGGAAGGGGACCCACGGGGCTATCCACGACTTCATTGAAAAACTCAACAAGGACAGATCAATACTCGAGGTGCTGGGAGATGGAACCCAGACAAAGTCTTACATATATGTGGATGACTGCGTGAAGGGAATCATAGAGCTCCACGGAAAAGAGGACGGATTGTTCAACCTCGGTACGAGAGGTAGGACGTCAGTGAAGCAGCTGGCGGAAATGACAGTAGCCCGTTATTCTCCAGGGGCCAAGATAAGTTATGTTGGTGGACCTGGAGGGGCTGGGTGGCACGGAGACATAAAGCAGATGGGCCTGGATATTACAAAGGCATTTAGAAACGGATGGAAGTACGAACTTGACAGCACAGAGGCAATCGAGAAAGCGATCGTAGATTCGGGCGCTTCTTCATGAAAGTTCCAACGTTCGTATCATCCCTTGACAACATAATGAAGGGAGGGATACCCGAGGGTAGCTCGGTACTGTTGTTGGGCGAACCCGGGGCCGGGAATTTTGAGTTCTCTCTGACGTCTGCTGTCAACCTTGCTAGGGCACTGGACGGAAAAATTCCGAGGGAACTCGAGAATTATGAGGTGAGATTTCCAGAGGGAATACTCTACGTCACCTTCTCTAAGCCCAAAGACGAGATAATGAGGATTCTCGCTCTATCAGTCGAGGAAGGGCTTTCGTCGAATCTCCGGAAGAGGATCTCAGTCCTTGATTTCTCCAGGTTGTACTATATGCAGACTCAGGTCCCCGCCTCCTGGATCGGGGGAGGCACTATAAGAGACAAGGAAAACCTAGTTTCATCTTTTATAAGGGAAGTCGAGAGGGAAGGAAAGAACAAGTTAGTCATAATAGACTCGTTCACGGATCTTTTTACTGGCAAACACCTTGACGAGAAGACGATGTTCGATTTATCCAGGGGCATTTCTCGGGCCAGCAAGGTTTGGAAGTCAATAGTATACGTCCTGATGACCTCCAGCATTCTTGATAGGAGGGCGGAGAACATTATGATGGAGATTTTTGACGGGACTCTGCTGTTCGAATGGAACACTGCGGACAAATCGAGCAAGAGGAAGAGATACATGACCATACCGAGGTTCACCGGAGTCCTACCACTGATAGAGAGGGAGAAGATAGAGAGATTCGATACCGAATTCGATTTCAGGACGGG
>CAYMKC010000130.1:0-2427 GCA_964391105.1 uncultured Thermoplasmatales archaeon | reverse complement strand
AGGTGCGGAAACGTGAAAAGGGATCTCAATGCTGCCATAAACATCCACAATAAAGGCTTAGGAAAAGTAGGGGGGGCACTCCCGAAGTCACGCCTGCGGAGATCGGGGCACTACCAGAAAGGGGAACCCGGATCGCAGAAGCAGGAAGCCCCGTCCGATAGGGCGGGGAGGATGTCACCAACGTTGAGTTTTCTAACATTTGTTAAGGAAGTCTCTATAATTTTTTCACTCAATCAAGCTCACCGTTGTAGCCAATTACTTTCGATGACACACTGCTGTATCTTAAAGTTCCCGTACAGCCCGTTATCGAATCGTTTTCGATCATCCAGAAACCTGAAACTTCAATTTTTGACTCATTTAATATTTTAACGTTAGTTTTGCAGCAACTTTAGGTGTTGGAAGAGTAGCCGCAATCTTTTTTTTGTACTGTGGATTGTCAATTATGCCTGTACAGTTTGTTGTTGACTTATCCGAATCTCATTCTGGAATTCTGAAAGTGCACATGGAATTCCCCTCTTCTGGTAGGGATGAGATAGTGATGCCAGTCTGGACTCCGGGGTCATACCTCGTGAGAGATTTCTCGAGACACGTCTCGCACATCGAATCCAAGGACAGGATCGAACAGTTGTCCAAGAACCGGTGGTCAGTCGTTTCAAAGGGAAAAACCGCCTCACTTGACTACGAGGTTTACTGCGACGAGCTCACGGTGGATACCTCGTATGCAGATGGATCTTTTGTGCAGATTAACGGAACGAGCGTTTTCTTCTATCTGGAAGGCAAAAAAGATTCAGAATACATCGTCAAATTCAAGAACTATGGAGAATGGAAAATAGCCACGGGGTTGCCGGAAAAGAAGGGCGTATTTGCTGCGACTGACTATGACCATCTGGGTGACTGCCCGTTCCTGATAGGAGATCTCGAGTTGATGGATTTCACGGTGATGAACAAGAAACACACTATCGCCTGGCAAGGTAGAATGGTAAGGGACAAGGAAACCATAACCCGGGACTTCAAGAAGATTGTCGAGGCAGAGGGGAAACTGTTCGGGAAGCTCCCCTACGATACGTACGCGTTCCTGATCGTTTCGGTTCCTGACGAATACTATGGTGGGTTGGAGCACAAGAACAGTACTGCAATACTGACGCCCGAGTACAAGTTGCTTGATGACTACGATTACAAGATATTCTTGACCACGGTATCACACGAGTTTTTCCATACGTGGAACGTAAAGAGAATCAGACCAAAGGAACTTGGTCCCTTCGACTACACAAAGGAGGTCTACACCAATCTGCTGTGGCTAAGCGAGGGGTTCACCTCTTACTACGAATGGGTGATTCTGTGGAGAGCGGGTCTGGTGAAGGAGGACGAATACATGAAACACCTGACTGCCTCGATAGACTTCTACTCGCTGATTCCTGGGCACACTACACCAGCCGATTCGTCGTCCTTTAACACCTGGATCAAACTGTATAAGCCAGACGGAAACGCATTCAACAGCTATGTCTCTTATTACCTAAAGGGTGAGCTCATAGCATTTGCCCTCAATTCAGAAATCATCAGGGTAACCAAAGGCAAGTACTCACTAGATGATGTGTTTAGGGGCCTATTCTCAGACTTCAACAAAACTGGCAAGGGGTTGGAAAAGAAGGACATTATAGCGCACGTCAGGAAGCTAATCGGCAGCGACGCGGAGAGATTGGTTTCCAGACTCTCTGAGTCCACGAGCGAAATAGACTTCGACCGGTACCTGAAGGGGATGGGATACAAGATCAGTCACAGATTCTCTGACAAGAAACTCGGTTCTAGGGGATTCTCTGGACTGGTTGTTGCAACAGACGGTGGCAAGGCTGTTGTGAAAAGCGTCATCAAAGGGTATCCAGCTTACTATGCGGGGGTACTGGCAGGTGACGAACTAGTGGCTGTGAACGGGCAAAAGTTCACAGACACGTTCACGAGGATAATCCTCAAGGAATTCGGTAAAAGGAAAGTCGACTGTATAAAAGGCACTAAACCCGGAGACCAGATTGACCTATTCGTTTTCAGGAAGCAAAACCTCTTCGAATTCAAGTTCAAGGCCGCCGAGGAACCCAGGGAGACAGTTGCCAGTAAAGACAGGAGCTCTAAGGTGAGGTCAAAGATGCTCTCAGGATGATAATTTCTGCTTGATCTCCTTGAAAACTTCTACGAGCTGGGCCCTTGTTAGTCTGCCGGTATTGACGTTCCTGGGACTCGGGTGGTATGAACAGTAGAACCATATGCCTCCGACCCTGTAGCCAACTCCGTGTTTGAATTGCAGCCCTGATACGCTGAATCCCCTCCCCTTGAGGTATGCCTTGAAGGTGTCGAATGCCACCTTGCCTAGAGCAAGAACGACCTTCAAGTTTTTCATAGACTCGATCTCAAACTCGCGATAGTCACGGCAATTCT
>CAYMKC010000129.1:0-2436 GCA_964391105.1 uncultured Thermoplasmatales archaeon | reverse complement strand
GTTTTAAGGTCGAAGGAAACGATTA
This sequence comes from uncultured Thermoplasmatales archaeon, assembly GCA_964391105.1. Lineage (GTDB taxonomy): Archaea > Thermoplasmatota > Thermoplasmata > Thermoplasmatales. The sequence continues at coordinate 2,411 of CAYMKC010000129.1, read as the reverse complement.
AGTATCATTTCTTGGATTTCAACTTATGGATACAGCCACCGGACAAAGTACATCGCTTCCTAGGCAACTCAGTCCTGACGAGATTGACGCTCTACGCGACGTTCGCAAGTTTTCGCTGCTTGCCACAATAGGTTTTGCCATTAGCGTCGTTTCAGTGGTGGTGATATATGCGTTCCTTGGTGCCATTGTTTCTGCCATAAATACGCCCTCTCAACTGATAATATCATTCTATGGAGTACTGGTAGTTATCGGTTTGATATCGATAGGTTATGCGATTCTTTTACTGGTATCATTCGTCTTCCTCAGGTCCGGATACAGGACTCTTAAGGGCACATCGGACCGGTTCAATTCGCCTTACACTGGAATCAATCTCTATTTTGCCGGACTCCTCGTTGCAGTTCTTGGAGGGGTTGCCGCGGTAGGTGGTGTAATTGCACACTCGATTGTACTGGTTATCGGAGCTATCGGCATCGTACTCATTGGAGCTATAATGAGCTTTGTCGGAGAGATACTTGGCCTGATTCTGGGCTCGTTCAGGCTTAAGGATCACTTCAACGAACACTCTTTTGGTACCGCCGGAATCATGTTTATAGTTGGAATATTCTTCTCGCCGCTCAACTTAGTTGGTGTCATACTGATCTACCGCGGAACCAATTCCTTGATCACAGCATCTGGCACTATTAAGGACTGGGATAACAGGTCATAATCTACATATCGAGGAAGTGATTGTGGAAGTTTTTCTCATCTGCACGAGCGTCCGTCTGAGAATCGCTTTCTCGTCCACATCGAAACCCAACACATCCTTTTACGGTCAGTCCGCAAGAAAGTTCCAACCTTCAGGGAGGAGAGGATGTCAGTCTCTCTGGAGCGTGACTCTGAACGGCTTGAGGATAAGTTCGACCAATAATTCAATCGTGTTCAACGAAACGTCCGGCAACTATTCCTGTGCCATTTCTCCTTCCATCAATCGCACAACTCATCAACCTAATGGAATAATCCAGAACTACTCCAGGACAATAAGGAAAGAGCATCACTGAAACTACGTATCGCGGACCGGCGTTGTTCACGAGATCGGCATTATGTGGTTGCAGACTCTTTCTTGACCATATTCCACTTCCGGTGGTCCTTTCCAAAGAAATAATCTGTCCTTGCCGACAGGTTGGCAATGGCTTCCACTCCGATTGCACCGATTAATGTCAGGAGACTCCACTTCCTCTCCTTCAGGAATGTCACAAACAGTTCCAAGAAGAGGTGAGTTTCGCTGAACACGAGTGTGTCCATTATTCTTGGATCCCACCCAATCTTCTGTAGTTCGAGGTGTCCAAAGTTTACCCTCCTTCTCTGCTGGAATAGATCCATCAGATTCGAGGGAACGAGATTGAAGACCTCTCCATCTTCGAGATAGACGACGGAGAGACCGCTCTTGGCAGCCTTGATGCATAGGAACGCATCCTCGTTGATGACTTCGGGTAGATCTCTGAGCAGTCCCTTCCTCACGCAGAGAAATTCACCACCATGCACATTCACACCCATCCTAGATAGGTACGATAGCTGGAGGTCGTGCATATCCCACATGAGAGATCCCATCTTTTCTGTGAACCTCGCAGTATTCTTGGGTTCCACTCTTACTGTCACAACCCCCGTTGTTCCAGCGAAGGCCTTCTCACACTTCTTTATAAGTGAAGGGTCGAACGACACATCACCCGAGATGAGGTAGACCAGATCGCCCCCTATGTTAGACGAGATGGAATTGAGTGCCCTTACCTTCCCCTTCCTGTCCTTCTCCTTGACCTTGATCAGTCTGGTGTCTTCGATCCTTTCAACCTCTTCCGAGACTGACTTCCCACCGTAGAGCAGAAACACCTGATCAACATCACTCTGAAGAACAGACCTCAGAGGAGAAAGGACGAGGTCGCCATCATTGTAACTGAAGATGATTGCAGTCTTCTTCATCTATGATGCCTTCTCCCTGAGGATGGACCTATATAGGCTCAACTCGGAGATGTACCTGGATAGAAAGTTTTCCGTAACAATCTTAGATTCTCCCCAGTTCCTTCTTCCGAAAAAGTAGGGGAGCTCCACGAAATCCCTGTCCCCATTTCCAGCTAGAATAGGGATGAGAGTCTTGTAGGCAATTCTACCGTCGAAAATTTCCAGAATCTTTTCGTAGGGCACCCTCACACTGCGATCGAATGCGAAGTAACCTGAGATGGGGTCTTTGTACTTCCTGGTTGGAGGTATGAGTGTATGGCAAAGAGCGATCGCGACCGATGTAGCGTAAGCTCTCAGAGGATTCCTCTGTGTGACGGGATTCTCTTCTATGAACCTGCTCATTATCACTCCTGAATGTCCATTTTCAATCTCTTTAACTATATAAGGTATCTTCTCCGGAGGGTGTTGCAAGTCAGAAT
>CAYMKC010000128.1:0-2450 GCA_964391105.1 uncultured Thermoplasmatales archaeon | reverse complement strand
CAATAGCTCAGAACTATGCGATAGGAGACATGTACTTCAGTTCTACTCTGAGCGAGACACTACCCAATCGGCTCTTCAGTTTAGCGGGCTTTTCTCCTATAAAACAAGACCAGCTCTCACCTCCACCATTCGTGCCTTACAGCAGTACAATCTTTTCAGAACTCGACTCTTACGGAATAAGCTGGCGATATTACTCTCTGAATCCAACAGAATACTCTATTCCACTCAATTTTATTTCGGGAATTTTTGGCAAACAGTCCAATCTCGGTTCTTGGCAGGACTTTGTCAACTCGGTTCACAACGGCAACCTTCCAAGTGTCTCTTGGGTCTCCCCAATTGGGGGAGGAGCCAGATACTATAGTCAGCACCCTCCAGATAATGTGCTGATAGGAGAGATCTGGATTTTCAACATCGTGGAACTGCTGATGGAGAGTAGCCTATGGAACAGCAGTGCGATCTTTGTAACCTATGATGAGGGTGGGGGGTATTACGATCAGGTCGCACCCCCGAAAATAGGAAATGCCCAGTTGGGTTTCAGGGTGCCGTTTATGGTTATATCTCCGTACGCAAAGGAGGACTACGTCTCTCACACAGTTATGTCCCACACCTCAATGCTGGGTTTCATAGATTACAACTGGGAAATTCCCCCCCTCAACTCGTTGGTCTCACATTCAAATATCCCGCTTGACCTCTTCAACTTCAATTCTAGTTATCCAGACGGAAGCATCTCAAGGGGGCCGTTACAATTCAAGTCGCCTTTCGACGCATTCCTCACAGGGAATCTGGATTTCAGAACTTCTATCGTTGATCGATTTCAAAACATAGGGTATCTTTTTCCAACGGACTTTCAATACAGTGTCTCCGATCTGGGATATCCGCTTCAGGGGAAATCGGACTTCAATCTCTCTCAGGTCACCACTGGACTATATGTCTCGAGTGATCACGGGATCACACCCACGTCCTACTATTTGGCTTACGGTACAGTCGGAGCAGCGGTTGTCATAGTCGCATTTGGTTACACGTTCTTAGGATACAGGAAACTCAGACAAAGGAGAAGAAAAAGATGAAGCAGGTATAGAGTCTATGATATGATGACGCCTATGTAAGGAGTAAATACTTTCCAATTCATATTGAGGCACTCATTCAGATCGAATTCGAATGTGAGACTGGTCGTTGAATATATGCTGATTTTGAAAGGCCTGTTGAGGAAAGCAGAGTGAGATGCAAGGGTGAAGGTTTCATTCGTGCCACTGATTTTAACCGATACGAGATAAGGAATGCGTTCATCGAGGCGTAAGTTCCAGTTGGAATAGACAGTGAACCGATGAGTCAACTACCCACGACTGAAGTTCACGGGCTTGTAACTGAAGTCCGAAAGATGTGTCCATCTCTCCTCATTCCCCGCTACTAAGGGCTGGTTGACGGCAGCCCTGTTCCTGATGTTGAGGGAGGCAATATAATCTGCCTCACCCTCAAAGCCACAGGAAATTCATCTGAATGTGGATCGTTGTGGACGGTTCCTTCTGTCAATAGTATGACATACAGGACATTCCCTGCTTGTGTTCTCTGGATCCACAACAACAATCGGAATACCGGATTCGAGAGCCTTGTATTCGATGAACGTCCTGAGCTGGTGGAATGACCAGCTCTGATGGATGTATCTTCTGTTTTTATTAACAGTTGTCCTCTTCCTTATGCCCATTAGGTCTTCAAGGGCTATTGCGGAATAGGTGCCTTTCGCTCTCTCCACGATCTCCTTGGATATGGAATGGTTGACGTCCCTTGCAAAACGCCTTTCTTTTCCTGAAAGTTTCTTGAGATGCCTCTTTGCCAATCTGGTTCCACAGCTCTGAAGTCCGGTTCTCAGGTTGGTATATTTGATTCTTGCTTCCATGATCCTGTCTCCAGAGTAGTAGTGCCCGGATGAATCCACAGCGATATTCTTTATGCCCATATCAACACCTATCACATCCTCAGGATGAATTTCTTCCTCTTCAAGCACTTCCACCACGACCATCAAGTAAAAGATGTGATTTCTCCTTATGAGATCACACTCACCTCTGATGCGATCGAGAGGGAGTTCACGGTACCTTCCCATGGTAATCGGCACCCTGATTCTTCCTCTCACTGTGTTGAGGCTTACTGTGTCGAGGCTCTTGAAACTCATGACCCGTTGATCATACACGATGCTTCCGTATTCATGGAATTCGTGCACAACCGTTCTGTCCGCTTTGTATGTTTCAACAACCTTTGCGATTACCCTTATTGCTAGCTGGGCGGCAAGTCCATAATTCTCCCTGATGTCTTTATAGGCAATCTTCTGGAGAAGAACCTTGTTGTACAGCTTCCTCTGGAAAGCAATACGGGACACGTAGTTGCAGGCTTCATTGAACTTAACGAATGTGTCGAGGAGTGCACCTTCCTGATCCCTATCTGGGAGAAGCTTAACC
>CAYMKC010000127.1:0-2485 GCA_964391105.1 uncultured Thermoplasmatales archaeon | reverse complement strand
GTATGATATAACTATTAATAAATGTTATCGGGACTTTGCCAACTCAAGAGCATTTTTCAGTATTTCAACGCTAGTTACTGCCCCCACTCCACCAGGTACCGGGGTGTAGTCGACGAGACCGTTGTCTTCATCCGCTTCAAAATCACCCTTCACCTTCCCGTTAACGACGTTTATACCTATATCCACAATGATCTTTTTGCTCTCGATAGAGGATGCCTTCAGGTAGCCTGCCCTAGCCACTGCGAGGAAAACTACATCGCTCTCCTCAATCAGTCTTCCAATGTTTTGGGTCTTGCTGTGTGCCACTGTGACGGTAGCATCCCTGTTCAAAAGCATCTGAGACAGAGGTCTACCCACGGTTACGGACCTATTTATTATTAGCGAATTCTTGCCCCTGAGGTCAACGCCGTGCATGCTGAGCAGGTCTACGGATGCCTTTGGAGTGGCAGGTGCAATCCTTTCTACCCCAAAATAGAGCTGTCCCATGTTCTGGTACGTGACGCAATCCGCATCCTTGTCAGGGTCCAGTGCCTCAGAGACCATCTCGTTGGTGATCCCCTGTGGAAATGGTCTTCCCACGATGACCGCATCTACGCTCAGGTCCCCGTTCAGCTCGTATATCGTGTTCATTAGATGTTCCCCCTTTATGACGAGTGGCCTGAAATTTATCCCAACCTTCTCCGCGTTCTTCTTTACGCTGTTGAAATAGACTATAGATTCCTGATCCTCTTTGTATGCAACGGAGGCCATCGTGATTTTCCCGAACCCCGAAACTTCCTTTCTAACTTCCTCGAGCATAGATTTTGCGATCGGTCTACCATCGAGAATCATAGGGGGTGATTAGGTCTGATAATTAAAATTCATCCGCGGTTCCCAGTGCCAGATTCTAACAACAAAATCCTTAATTAGGAATTTTCACTAGCTAAGAGAATGGACGAATTATCAGAATGGATAAAGTCTAAGGGCATTAACACTACCAGTGACATCAAGATACCTGACAAGCTGGTCGACCAGGTAATTGGCCAGGAACAGGGAGTTGAGGTCATAAAGCGGGCAGCCAAACAGAAGAGACACGTCATTTTGATAGGAGAACCCGGAACCGGGAAGTCCATGCTCGCACAATCAATGACCGATTTTATTCCAAAGGAGGAACTGGAAGACATCCTCGTATTCCATAATCCTGAGGACGCAAATCGTCCCAAGATCGTCACCGTTCCGGCAGGCAAGGGCAAGGAGATCACGAAAGACTACCAGAAGAGGGCGGATCAGGAGAGGACCGAAAGACAGAGGAGCGTCAGAATTCTGGTGATATTCATCGTGGTCATTGGACTGATCTTTGCATTCATAAACTATCCAACGACGAGGCAGATACAGCCGGACCCCATATTCTTCGCAATAATGGCTGCCGCATTCCTGTATATCGCACTCAACATGGGTCCTGTAGCCAGGGAAGACAAGACGCTCGTTCCCAAGCTTCTGGTAGGACACGATAAGGAAGAGAAGCCACCATTCATAGACTCCACAGGCGCTCAGGCGGGTGCCCTTCTTGGCGATGTTAGGCACGACCCGTTCCAGTCTGGAGGTCTCGAAACCCCTGCCCACCTTAGAGTGGAAGCAGGAAACATTCACAAGGCCAACAAGGGTGTACTGTTCATAGACGAGATAAACACTCTGAGGATGGAGAGCCAACAGAGCCTTCTAACTGCAATGCAGGAGAAGAAGTACACGATCTCGGGACAGAGTGAGAGGTCTGCGGGAGCTCTGGTACAGACGGAAATGGTCCCGTGCGATTTCGTCCTGGTTGCTTCGGGCAACCTTGACGCCCTGCAGGGGATGCATCCTGCCCTTAGGTCGAGAATTAGGGGGTACGGGTACGAGGTCTATATGAACACCATGATGGACGATACGGAAGAAAACAGGGAAAAACTCATGAGGTTCGTGGGACAGGAAGTAGTCAAGGACAAGAAGATACCCGCCTTTGACTACACGGCAATAGCCGAAGTCATAAGGGAGGCGCAGAAGAGGGCGGGAAGGAAGGGAAAGATCACGCTCAGACTGAGGGAAATGGGCGGTCTGATCAGGATTGCAGGAGACCTTGCAGTCCAGTCGGCCTCACCTGTCGTCACCGGAGACCACGTCATAAAGGCAAAGATTAAGGCCAGGCCACTAGAACAGCAGATCGCCGACAAGCACATAGAGGCAAACAAGAACTACAGGACATTCACGAACGAGGGGTATTCCATAGGTATCGTGAACGGACTTGCAGTCTTCAGCGCCGGGTCTGGGATGGCTGAGTATTCCGGTATAGTGATGCCCGTCGCGGCGGAGGTGACACCTGCACAGGAGAAGGAGAGCGGAAAGGTGATCGCTACCGGGAAGCTGGGAGAGATAGCCAAGGAAGCCGTCCAGAACGTTTCCGCTGTTATCAAAAAGTACACCGGACAGGACATTGCCAACCACGATGTGCACATACAGTTCATAGGCA
>CAYMKC010000126.1:0-2515 GCA_964391105.1 uncultured Thermoplasmatales archaeon | reverse complement strand
GATTCACAGAATTGAAGACCTCACATAAGCTTTCCAACCACTGATCTCTCAAGATTCAAATAACAACTCAACAGGGAGTAACCAGAGCATTATGTTTACGCTTAACACAGACAGCAGGTTCGTGAAAATGTCTCTCCAAACTTATTCATAATTTTTAAAAAATGAAGAACCAAAAATCTAATTTCAGTCAGATTTATGAATCAAATTACCCTATGTAGCCTAGGAATGGATGACATTCATTAAATTCATGCTAATTTACAAATCTAAAAAATCTAGAAATTGTGTTCGTGGTTCTAAATCCGGAACATTTAAAGACTTAGATTTGTAATATTGTTGATTGTGTGGTATTTTCTATATTGTCAAAAAATTAAACTTTATATAGGTGCGTTTCCTGAGTGACTTCAGTGATAAGCGAGTGTCCATAGGAATTCATCTTGTTGGAGATCTCATGGGAGTTGATCCCGAAAGGATATCGAGAGAGGGTACTATGCAGGAGATAATGGAAGCAGCCGTGAAGTTTGGAAAACTCACCAAGATTAGGTCCTATTACCACCAGTTTACTCCGGGCGGGGTAAGTGGCATTATACTTCTTGCAGAATCTCATCTTAGTTTTCATACCTGGCCCGAGTATGGGTTAGTGACGCTGGACATTTTTACCTGCGGTCCTTCTGAGAATGCAGAGTCGGCATTGGAATACATTCTCGGAAAGCTCACACCAAGTAGCATTGAATACAAACGAATAGAGAGGGGTGTGGAATTCCCGAGGGGGGTCCAGAAAGAGAAAATAGTCGAAGCGGTTGCGTAAATTTAAGGAAATTTAGAAAAGGTATTCCAAAAGTGAAGTGAGTTGAAGTCCTTTCTCCCACTTCATTGAAAATGAACCACCCCTGGTGACATCCAATTTTGGTACGTTCTTTGCAAACATCCTATACCTACCTTCGTACTGGGAATCGAAGGTGAATATCCTCCACGGGTCTCCGCTCACATTCTTCAACCTGAACGCGTAGAGAGGCATAACTCCGGTCTTTGAGATCATCTGCACGTATTCCTCCGCCTGCCCTTGCGATCTGTGATTTGAAGAGGAGAAGTTGAGCACTCTTTCTTTTGAACTCTTGATCTCTATCGGGATGCTCAAATCCTGTCTTATGATTATTATGTCAAATCCGTGACTGCCAGCAGCCCTAACTACCAAGAAGGGTTTTGACTTGATCCTGCTCTTTATGTCTTCCGGTATCCACCCTATCTTCCCGAGTTTTTCTTCGTCGCCAGCCAAAATGAGTTTTAGTTCTCTCTCATAGACAGTTCCGTTTACCGCCGCACCCACCTCTCATTTTGCGCCTTTTCCATACAGATACCCGAGAAAACTTTCAAGTTGTATTATCTCTCTTGCTCCTTCCGAAATCCTGAAGTCAATGTCGCCAAGGACAAAGAGTATGTCGGCCTTTAGCTCGTCTTCCACCGGCAGGTCGTAGATTACTCTATGGAACTGTTCGACCACATCCTGGCCAGAGATACCCTGCTTGATGACAGCCTCTTCCAACATGGACCTCGCCTTTGAGACGTCTCCCCTCAATGCAAGGGTCAATACTTGAACTGCCCAGTCCTTGTGAACGAGACCTGCAGCTTCGTATATGGTGTTGACTGTGATCTTGGGAGAGTAAGTAGCGGCTACCTGTAGTGTGTTGATCGCCTTCCTCATGTCTCCGTAAGAAAGCTCCGCTATTACGTCCAGTGACTTATTCTCATAATCAATGCCTTCCTTTTTCAGTATCTCAGCGAGAGCGGAAACTACAGCCTCAGCAGGTATTGCCTTGAATCTGAATATCGCTGCCCGGGACTGTATGGGTTCGATTATTTTCGAAGAATAGTTGCACGATATGACGAAGCGGGTCGTCCGGGTGAAGTTCTCCATGGTCCTCCTGAGAGCTGCCTGGGCTTCGTCTGTCATATAGTCGGCTTCGTCCAGAAACAGTATCTTGAAACCAAGGGGATTGTTTGGTAGGATCCTGGAATAATCCTTCACGGTCTCCCTGACCATCTTTATACCCCTGTCATCCGATGCATTCAATTCCAGGAAATTCTCCTTCCATTCATCACCAAAGAATTCCCTTGCGAGAACCGTTGCAGCTGTCGTTTTACCTGTACCAGGGGGACCAGCGAAGAGGAGATGGGGTATGTTCCTCTGCTGAATGTAGGCCTTGAGTCTATCAACTACTATGCTCTGACCTAAAACCTCACCCAGTTTCTTAGGCCTATACTTCTCGATCCAGATTTCGTCCATTTCCTCTGCCATTCATAGTTTACGGTTAAATAACCTTTCGTTGATAGACCTCAGAATCATTATATATTCTGAATCATTTTCCTGAAAGGTAATATAAATGGTAAGGAAGCCGGGTAGAATGTACAGGAAGATCACCGGGCCAGCATATACGAAGAGGGAGTATATGGGTGGAGTCCCAGCATCTAGGATACAGCAGTATGTTGCTGGAGACGTCAATGGCAATTACGATATCGA
>CAYMKC010000125.1:0-2523 GCA_964391105.1 uncultured Thermoplasmatales archaeon | reverse complement strand
GGTCATATATATAAGTGCCTGTTCGACAAATCTATCAAAAAGCATCGGACCCCGTTTGAATTTGACAAACTTTTATATCGCCTTAAGGATAACGATAGGTAGATGGACTCCCTCGAAGACAAGATAGTTCACAGGAAGATAGGGAGAAATACAAATCTCACAGTGAAGGAAATTCTAGACCTGGTGGAAGAAGTTAGGGAGCAGTACCCTGAGAGGGAAGTTTTCTTTGACGGTGATGAATTCGCGATCTGTTCTAGGAAAAAGAAGAGGCAGTCCTTCCCAGTTTGACCGGAATTTCCTCAAGCATTTTGTTTGAGTCGATCAGCTTTGATATTTTCTCTATGACGGAAGTTGATTCAGCGTCACCTTTGATTTCTCCTACTGTCTCGTTTAAAATGGAATATGCCACGGGTAGATATTTTCCAGAAACACCGTACATCTCCATTCCCTTGTAGGAAACCAGCATTTCTATTGCAACTATCCCCTTTACGTTGTTCACGATCTCCCTGAGTTTCCTGGTGGAGGTTCCCCCCATCGAGTTGTGATCTTCCTGGTTTGCGGATGTTGTGATGTTGTCAGCTGAAGACGGATACGCTAACACCTTATTTTCGTTGCACAGAGCAGCTGCAACGTATTGTGGAATCATCAATCCTGACTCGACACCTGGTTTGTCGGCAAGGAACGGGTTCAAACCGGAAAGAGATTTATCGGTGGCACGGAATACCCTCCTTTCGGACATGTTCCCCATATCCGTGAGCGCTATCGACAAGTAATCTGCGGCCAGGGCCAGGGGTTCGCCGTGGAAGTTGCATCCGGAAATTATCTCATCCAAGATAAGTGGATTGTCTGTGGCAGAGTTTAGCTCGGTATCCACTATTCCCTTTACATAATTCAGGGTCTGGAGTACGGAACCCAAAACGGTTGGTATGCATCTCAACGAATACGCATCTTGAACTTTTGATTCCGTCCCTTTTCTTATCCTTTCACTCCCTTGGATTACCATTCTGAGTGCACTCGCCACTATGCCCTGCTCTGTGTGAGGCCTCGCTATAAACAATCCACAATTCAGTGCTTTTTCAGTTGCACTCAATAGGTGCATCGACATTCCCGCTGCTATTACTGCATGTTTTAGCAGGTTCAGGGAATCATTGAATCCGAGCGAAAGGTTCGCAAGCATATAAGACGTTCCATTGATTAATGAGATACCTTCCTTTGCCTCCAGAGTTACTGGCTTCAGTCCATTTCTCTGCAACACTGACAGAGAATCCAGCGTTTTTCCGTTTTCAATGACCCTCCCTTCTCCGATTAATGTAAGGGCCAGGTGGGCAAGGGGAGCAAGATCACCTGATGAACCTACACTACCCTTCTCTGGGATGTAGGGGATTATGTTCCTGTTCAATAAGTCGAGGAGCGACTGGATCAACTCTGGTCTGACCCCAGAGTACCCCTTGCTAAGGGAGCTAGCCCTCACAAGCATCATTGCCCTCGCCGTTCTGACGTCGAGTGGTTTCCCATAGCCAGAAGAATGAGACCGAATGAGATTTCTCTGAAGCTCCTTTACCTTGTCTAGACTTATTCTTTCGCTAATCAGGTCCCCAAAGCCGGTGGTTACACCGTAGATGGGCTTTCCTGAATTCATCATACTTTCAACTTCTTCCCTGCTCGATTTAATTCCATCAAGCGCCCCTTTAGAAATGACAACTCTTTCGCCTGCTTCAGATACTCTCACAACTTGATCTAGCGTTAGGTCATTTCCGGTAAGTATAATCATAGCGTGAGATAGCTGTCCGGGATAAAAATTAATACTTCTGTCAAACAGATGAATTTGTCTGCAGTTAAATCTAAATCAGGACTATCGGTTAGGGATCAGTGCCCGTTGAATTTGGGACTTATCATCATTCCACGCCCAAGCAGTCAGAAGAAATGAGGAAAAAAATTGGAGAAGAATTTTCTTCATTACTTCTCACCCTTTTCGACACAAATTCCAACTTAAGAATACTAGATGCAGGATGCGGACTAGGTTTCCTATCCTATGTTTGCGCAATTACATTCCCAAAGTCCCACGTAACAGGAATTGATATCTTTAACAGTGGAAGTCTTTCAGAGGCGTCCATTACCAAAGCGGCAGAGAACATGAGTCTCCTGGGTATAGGTTCAAGAGTTCACTTCGCCGAGCATGACTTGACGACTCCGATCGAAACTGAAGACAAATATGATTTGGTCGTTTCTAACCTCGTATTTCACAATCTAGGGAGAAGTAGGTTCAGGGGATACGAGCACGTCTTCAATGTCCTGAAGAGGAATGGATACTTCGTGATAGGAGACCTGTTCCCCCATGAAAGCTCCGACTCTAAATACTTGACCACATGGTCGAGCATCGTTAAGGAAATTCAGGAGGAGGACTCAGGAAGATGGAGATACAAAATAAAGGTCCTCAAGAAGGTGTAAACTGCCGATCATGGTGCCATTAGATAAGTTATGGGGCTGTTCCTTTTGACCCTACGATATTCTTAGGATTTACTA
>CAYMKC010000124.1:0-2566 GCA_964391105.1 uncultured Thermoplasmatales archaeon | reverse complement strand
TTATTCATGCTATCAAACTATGTCGGAAAGGAGAAGATAATAATTTCCACGGATTGGCTATCTGAAAACTGTTGCTGAGGTTTGCTGTCGAAACTGAAAATATAATTTGGCAATTGATAAATAAAACTTATAGGCCGTACATGGTTGAAAAGCGACCTATGGTTTTGGGTTAAATTCTCTTCTCACGAGAAGAAAGGCATAACCCTTAAGCCTTGATTAAGGATCGATAAGTATGGAGAGTGATCGAGAGAACTCAGATAAGCTTACTTCAACCTTTCTCTCCTCACATAGTCCATCACGCAAACCAAGACTAGCCACTGTTGTAGTTGTTTCTACTTTGACTGCTATCGTTCTCTTTGCGGTTCTCGCTCCGATCATTCCGACAACTATTGTTGGCGCTGGAGCAAGTGTGGCTCGCATTCACTTCGTTGCATCAATCTCTTTTGTTCTTACCGGTAGCTTTGGAGTGACCTACTGGCAAGGACACTTTTTTTGGGGTCGTCCGTTGAATCCAAACTATGTGTGAGTTAGCTATTGCCTTACAGCGAGGTTTGGACTGAGTTTCATAGTTCAATTGTCAGGTTTAGCCGGTTCGCTACACCAAAAGACGACATTTCAGATTGTAGTTAATGATATCAATCGCTATGGAAGAATATCAATTTCAAAGACTGCCACCTCTTTGAAACACTCAAATTCTAGCAAATCAAGAGGGCATTGACTTATTAAATAGCCCTCGATTGCTCGTCTGGTTAATAGGACAGCACTGAAGTGTATTTTCGAAAAGTTCAAGTAATTTAGTATAGTTAATTTAGTATGAATTCCAAGCTTCTAGTTTTCGTTTTGATAGTTGTTGCATTTATGCTGGTATATGATTTTAATGGAGCAGGTTTGGCATCTGATCAAGGAAGTGGTCTTACCTTACGAGAATCACAATTGGGATCAACTCTCAATTTTACTGCATTACAGCTTCCAAGTTTTGCAAACAATCTAACAGGAAGCGGTGCTTATGAGAGATTGGATAGTGGGCCTTGGTTCAAGATAAGCTCGGTTGGCGCGTCGGGAATTGCTAACACTACTGACGCTCCTATGGAAGGAGCAAATTACGGAGTAGAAGGTGGCTCGTACACGAATACTCACTTAAATACCGCACAAGTACAGGTGAGCTTTTCTCAGCTCACTGGGTCAGAGTCCGATAGTTCTTATGGCAAAAACGCTTGGAGCGTGCAACTCAACACCAATTTCTTTGTGGGAAACAACTACCAAGGAGACTGGGTTCAATTCGTCCTACAGAACAATATCTATAATATCTCTTCATCACAAAGATTCACTAGATTCGGCGTATGGTGGGGTGTGAACGTTTATGGCGCCGTATGGTTCACTCAAAATTCCACTTATTTTCCAATACAGACTCTGGCAACTGGTGTAAACTATGACATCTTGGGCACTATAGCCTCAAACGGTGAGCTTGAGGGAGAGCTTGACATTTCTTCCCCGAGCGGGAACTTATACTACTTTGTGTATGAACCAGATACCTACGGCCTTGCAGGGAAATGGTGGGCTTCTAGTGGAACCATTCTTGGAGGTGCGCTCGGGAGTACTGCAGACTTTAACCATCCGTCTGCGGAGGATGTGACAGTAATGATAACTGCTAACAACTTAGTTGGGCCATACGCATATAGTGACAACACAACGGGTGAGATGAATAACTTAAACCTCAAATCAACTGGTACTACTCTTCTGGGTAATTCATTTTACGTAACTACACAGTCTTCTTACTGAAGAAACTATAGTTAATAAAGGTGTAACCGGAACCTTTTACTTGTCACGCTGATAAAAAAAGAAGAGGATTCCTAAAAACCTGGCTCTGATCACCTGACTGGTAACAATAAGATTTATTCATGAATCAGCGATGTTAGTGCATGAGTACGCTCTATGGCGAGACACTTAAGGATATGTACCGCAACGATACGGATCAGGGTGGAAGACCAAATACCCATCACAACGATGGTCAAGGTACTCTTCCTGCAGAGCATGTACAACCTTGTGGATGGGCAGGCTGAGAAGGAGATAAAGGACCGGATATCGTTCATGTACTTCCTCGGATTTCCGGAAAGACTGCCGGATTCTACGACGATCTGGATGTTCCGGGAAAGATTGTCAAAAACAGGTCGAGACAGGGTCATATGGAACGAGCTGCAGAAACAGATCGAGGCGAAGGGCATTAAGGTGAAGAAAGGTTCGGCGCAGGATGCCACTTTCATCACCGCTGATCCGGGTCACTCTAAGCACGAAGAACCCAGATCCGAAGGAAAGACCCGCCGTTCCAAGGACGGAACATTCGCGAAGAAGAATGATAAGACATTCTTTGGATACAAGGGCCACACAATCGTGGATGACAATAAGATCCCGATCCTCAGATCCTATGCTGTCACCACAGCAAAGGATCATGACATCACCTTCGATCTGTCAAAGGAGGGCATCACGGTGTACCGGGACAAGGGATATCTATATTAGATTACCGAATGTTAGCTGATTTTATCAGTCTAGGTTGAATTCAATACGTCAT
>CAYMKC010000123.1:0-2672 GCA_964391105.1 uncultured Thermoplasmatales archaeon | reverse complement strand
GGATCAATGTTTATGGTAAGCCACGGTTTACATTTCCAACCTATACCGTAGTACCATGAATTTATAACAGATTCAAAATATTCTTTGGTCTCAACAATAGGGGCTCCAGATTTCTTGAGCTCAAGAAGCTTGATAAGGGCTCCCTTGAGTTTCCCGGAAGAGGGGGACATTTTATCTGCTGTGGAATAGTCATATGCCACCTGGAATGAAATGGAGACATTCATTTCATTTGCGAATTCCACGATCTTGTCGACCTGATCTGTGTTTTCAGAGGTAATCGTGGTGCTGAGAGAAACCGGTACGTACTGGCTCGCTTCTGCTATTCCTTGCTTTGCATGCTCGAACGACCCCTCCACTCCTCTGAGTTTATCGTGAGTTGTCCCAACTCCGTCTATTGAAACAAAGAGGTAGTCAATGTAGTCTTTTACGTCCTTAAAATGGTCCTTAATCATCCATCCATTGGAGACTACTGAAGTAAAGAATCTATCATGGGACAACTTCAATATTTCAGGGAATTCTTTTCTCAAGAACGGTTCTCCCCCTTCGAAACCCAGGAAAGAGACTCCAAAATCTGCTAAGGAATCCATAACCTTTTTCTCTTCTTCCAAGGTCAGTAGAGGTGGGTCTTCCCTTCTCCAGAACGGGCACATGTGACATCTAAGATTGCAGGTATACAGGAGCTTGTGGCCAGCAATAACTGGTACCTTTTCCCCAGAAAGCGTTTTCATCCTCCTTCGTACTGTCCTCAATGCCACATTCTGGAAATTGCCCATCGTGCAATAGTAAAACTTTCGTATTTAATTATTGATTAGTTTTGTGCTGTAAATGCAAAGGAGTGCCTTGAGTTAGAAGGACATCTCTTGTGTAGTTATTTTATTCAGTCTGATCTAATTAAATAAGACTTCACTCAATATCAAGGGAGGGGATTTGAACCTCTGCATCTCTGCGGAACCTGATCTTAAGCCTGGCACCTTTAACCTAGCTCGGCAACTCCGCCTCTAGGCAAATGATTATTCGGAATTTAATTTCTTGTACCTATTTTAGATGGAGATTCTCTTGGAACCTTACCTACTTTTTGATAACTTGATAAGTCCCTAGATCCATCAAGGGAATTCCTGCTAAGTGTTCTTAGGACCCCAAAAGGATCGAAAGAAACCATTGAATTGCGCTAATTGGTCCTACCGGACCGGGGAATCGATTCCGACCTAAGATCCGTTCCTACAAGATCTCAAGCAAGGTTCGGTGGTATCTGACTATTTTCTTCTTTTCAAGTTTGAAACTTCCTTTCTATTATATCCTCAGGAGACTAAGTTCATACTTCAAATATTTAGAAACAATCACTTCCTGATTGCGATGGACTTTGGTACAACAGAAGAAGATCGACTCATAAGGGAGAACGCGAGAGAGTTTGTGCAAAAATACGTCATTCCAAAGAGGGATAAGATCTCTTATACCAACACGATTCCTGACGAAATCATTCAGAGAGCCGCTGATGCAGGCTTCATTGGATTCACAGTTTCCGAGAAGTACGGAGGTGCGGGAGGAACGATCTCACAGATGGCCGCAATTGTTGAAGAACTTGCAAGAGGGGATGTGTCAATGGCGCTTCCGGTCTATGTCTTGCTGCTTAATGGATGGCCCGCAATGCTAGAGAAATACGGATCAGAAGATGCCAAGCTGGAGATACTCCCGTCCATAGTTAAGGGTAGAACGTTTCTGGGAATTGGGTCTACCGAACCCTCCGGCGGGTCAGACGTTATGAACGAAAAGTCGACTGCCGTGAAAAAGGGGAGTGGATGGTCGGTTACAGGTGAGAAGGTCTACATAAGCGGAGTGAGGGAAGCACTGAATCTCCCTGGTGGCGGCGGATTTCTCACGCTTCTTCGAACGGGAGACAAGAGTCAGGCATCAAAGGCTTTCACAACTTTCGCATTCATGCTCAAGGGAACAGAAGGCAGGATCAGGAAAGAAATTTCGACCACCCTGTTCAATAACATTGCAAGGGAAGGGTTGTCAACGGGTGGATATTCCTTCAGCGATCTGGAAGTCGAAGACAAGTACAGAGTTGGGGAAATAGGGCAGGGCTTCAGAATAATCATGGAAGGGTTCAACGTTGCTAGGATATATGTGGCTGCTGCGTGCAATGGAGCAGCACTGGAGGCTCTGGATATGGGAAAGGAACACCTCAGGACTAGGATGCTTTTCGACCAACCGCTGGGTAAACAGGAAGGATTGCAGTTCGAGCTTGCAGAGCTCTACGGCAAGTTGGAGTCTTCAAGGCTTCTCACTCAGAAGGCAGCATGGATGCTGGACCGGGTCTACAAGAGCAGGGAGAAGGTTCCTCTGACGGAACAGAACCTGGCTGTTTCTCTGGCAAAGATGACCGGTCCTCCTACAGCTCATGAAATAATCACCAAGGTGATGGTGTGGCACGGTGCAATGGCATACACCAAGGATCTTCCTCTGGGTGCAGCCCAGGGAGGAGTTATGTCGTACTATGTTGGGGCCGAAGGTGGAATAAACATAATGAAGCTGATCATAGCAAGAGAACTGCTGGGGAAGGAATTCCTCAGCTACAAATCCGGATAGATTTTTAGGCACTTAGAAATAGAGTAGCCGAAGCCCCGTGGTGTAGTGGACAAGCATTTCGGACTTTGAATCCGACGACGGCA
>CAYMKC010000122.1:0-2710 GCA_964391105.1 uncultured Thermoplasmatales archaeon | reverse complement strand
TAATTTCCTTTATTCTGCTCCTCTTGAATGTTCTCATAGCGTTCCTGAGATGGCAGTAGGCAGTGATATATTTCCTCCCCCTCTTCTTCCTGTTCCTGAAGCCCTGGTCGTTCTCCAATCTCTTCTTCCAGTCGTAGACCGTCCTCCTGTTCACTCCCATCCTTCTCGCCTCCTCAGTCAATTTCGATGCTGAAGCCATATCAAAGAAGTTCAAGGGGATCATCTTTGTCACAAACCCATCTCTTCAACTTAGGGAGAAGCTTGCGTCATCTGGCATGACCGCCTTGACAAATACAAGCATTGTACTCGAGACCAAAGAAGGTCAGATAGTTTCGATAGATGGTGAGACTGGGATAACCACATGTTAGTCACGTCCCGAGACCTTTCGGAAGATCACAGGATGTCTTCCCTAACACCGTGAATTCTTAGCTCCTTGTCTGAGTAGCTTATGTAGACGTTCTTCACCTTCAGATATTCCTCAATCCCGTACTTACTTCCCTCACCCCCCTGTCCCGTCAATCTGAATCCGGTGTGGTACCCTTGAGAAGACTCTGGGCCAGGCATGTTCACGTAAAGTTCACCGAACCTTACTCTCTCTGAAGCCTTGAAAATTAGATTCGAGTCCTTGGTAAATAGATATGAAGCTAGGCCATACTTCGATTTGTTGGCTTCATCGATCATCTCTTCTGGGTCAGATACCTTTGCTGCACCAATCACGGGTCCGAATATCTCCTCTGTGAAGAGTCTCGAGTCTGTTTGAGCCCCCTCCATAATGGTGGGTTCGAAGAAGAATCCGTCACCATATTGACCCTGAAGGTTTAGCCTCCTGCCTCCAATTAGCAGCCTCGTTCCAGATGAAAGTGCATCTTCGACGAAGGATTCGGTGGTCTCTAGAGCCTTCCTGTTAATTAGAGGACCCATGTCGGAACTTCTCGGATCCCCCACTCTGAGCTTCTTGGTAGCTTCTACAAATTTCTGCAGGAACTCATCATATACGTTCTCGTGTATGTATAGCCTCTCGGCGGCTATGCAAGATTGCCCTGCGTTCCAGAATTTCGCCCAGACCAAGGACTTGAGTGCATCCACCATGTCTGCATCCTTCCACACCATGAACGGAGCTTTTCCACCGAGTTCGAGAATGAGTTTGCCCATGTTCTTTGATGCTTTCTCCATTATCCTCTGACCCGTTTCGGTAGACCCTGTCATAGTTATAAGTGAGACCTTACGATGTGATACGATGTGATCACCAATCTCCGAACCCTTTCCAGTTATGAAATTAAGGACACCCTTGGGAATTCCTGCCTCAACGAATTTCCTTACAATCCACTCAGCACTCATGGGAGTATCTGTACTCGGTTTGAGGACAACGGAATTGCCTGTCAAAAGAGATGGGGCGAGCTTCCTTGCAACCATTGCAGCGGGGAAATTCCAGGGAGTGAGAGCAACAACAACCCCGTATGGAACCTTGTACTGGAGTATCTTGTTCTCTTGAATACTTCCTTCCACTATGTCACCGGTAATCTTGCGAGCGAATTCCGCATAGTACTGTATCTGGTCTATGACACCATCTACCTCTTCTGCCGCCTGAATCGTAACCTTTCCATTCTCTCTGATGAGAATGTCTTCCAGCTCGTGTCTGCTCTTGGTTATTAATTCTTTTGTCTTGTAGAGAATCTTGGATCGTTCCACCGAACCGAGAGTATACCATTCCTCCCATGCTTCCTCTGCAGAATCTATGGCCCTATCGACGTCTTCCTTCGTACCTGCAGGGAACTTTTCAAGGACCTTGCCTGTGCTAGGATTATACTTCTCGAGTTCCCCACCGCTTGATGAGCTAGTCCACTCTCCTGCCACATACATTTTCATGGAGCTAGCATTCAATCATCGTATAAACCGATTTTTGTTGCGAGCATCCCGAGGAATCAAGCAGGGGCAGTGAAGTCATTATAGAGATAAGTGCGATCTGGAAAATACCTTGAATCCACTCCAAGTTTGAGCACGGGTGATATGAGCCTTGAGAACGTTTCAACAGCGATGAAGGAGATGCTCGGCACAGCCATATCCGAGGGGGAGGTGCAGGAAATCCTGTATAAAGTTGGAACATCGTATTCCTCTATATTGATGATGAGCGCAAAAGGAACCAAGTTTTTGAAACCGTATACAGAACAGGAATCGAAGCAAGAATTATACTTATACTACTTGACAGGGTCAGCATCCCCGAATTGAGCTGAGCATATAGCTTATTCATGCTATGGAAGTCTTGGAAGCAAGGGGATCGGTGAGCTCGCCATACGCAGACCCATAAAGTCCTACGGATGGAGTGATCTCCTTCTCTCTTCGTTATCCACCAGCGTGTTGCACACGCCGCTCAACTCGATGAGAAACCTCTTGAAACTCACCTCCCTGTTGTAAAAGAGATACCATATCGCCTCAATGAGCTGTTCGTACTTGACTTCCGCACTACGTTTAGTGTCAATATGCACGCATACCCTTGAATTTACATCGTTAGACGTCAATCATAAAGAATCATGTATGTGCACTTTCACCAATTCTTGGATATGGCAGTTGACATGGACCCCTGTAATTTAGACAACTTTTCCGGTTCATTCGAGGAGAATGACATGCTCATACCTCCCCATCTGTTTCTCAATCCATTTTTCTTTGAACATTCTGTCCTCCTTAATCCTGCACTCAAACTCCTCCGGAGTCA
>CAYMKC010000121.1:0-2756 GCA_964391105.1 uncultured Thermoplasmatales archaeon | reverse complement strand
AAAATCAAGAAGTCTCCAGAATTTGTGCTCCTGTAAAATTCTTCTAAGTGTTCGGAGAACCCTCCATTGAAATCTCTTTCATTAATCTTGAATTGCACGCCAACGAGTCGCACACGCATAATATCCGCTAACGTCTTAAAGACTTTCGGAAATAGAAACGGAAACCTAGATCAGGTCACGATCTTCGATAGTTTCGAAGGTCTGTCGGGATCCAGACTGCGGGATATAGCAGTATAGTATGAGAATAATTGACAAAAAATCAAAGATGTAATGGAATGAGTTATCTCGTCACCTGTCCAGACATCAAATCTTTCTTTCAGATATTCTGCGACATCCAACACTTTTCCGGCATGTCTCTCCAGATCATTCATGACTTTGAGGTCTTCAGAGAGCATCAGGACGGACCAATTCTGATTCAATATCTGCTTCGGTCCATGCAGAAATTCTCTCACAGGAAAGGCGTATGTAATTGCGTTGCTGGTTTCCAGTAGTTTGAGGGAGGCTTCTAGTGCAATTGGATAGAGCAATCCTGTACCGAGAAATGCAAAGTTTTCCGGAAGCGATTCTGCCAGTTTCTTTATTTCGTCCTTTTTCTGTATGATTGCTTTAGCATTCATCGAGATACCGTCTAGAGTAGCTCTGTATTCTTCGTCGCTCCCACTTGAAGAAACCCTCAGATCTACCAGCAATTGTGAAATGTGAGACTTTGTGGCTGGAATGGATTCTTCTTTACCAACATCTGTAATGATCTTCAGGTCCGAAGCCAGGTCGAGTTTGGAACCTCCGACATTTGTTATTCCGATAATCGTTGAATCAGCTTGCCTCAGTACTTTTACGGAATCGATGATGTCTGTGCTTTCTCCCGACTGACTAAAAAGCACCGAAGTAGATCTGGACCCGGTGTTTCGAATCCAGTTTCTTATTTCAGCGGAGTATATGGGAAGGCAGCTGATTCCTTTCCTGTTCAGAATAATCGATAGATAAACTGCAGCGTGATAACTTGATCCGTTCCCAACTGCATACACAATCTTCGACCCAGAAAGAGTCTCTAATATCTCTTGTAAATCCGGGAATTTCTTTGACCTATACGATTCTATTATTGCTGGTTCTGACTCGATTTCTTCCAGCATGTGATGCATAAGGAGTGAAACTGCTACGTCCTAAATTCCTTTTCTAATCAATTGGCAGGCCTTTACATATCTTCTCGTAAACTTCTGCAGAATTCCTCTTGACTCTCTCTTTGGTCTTGTAGTCTACGGAATACAGCCCAAATCTCATGGAATAACCCTGTGCCCATTCGAAGTTGTCTAACAGAGACCAGTGGAAGTATCCTCTTATTGGTGTTCCGTCCGATGAGATCGCACGTGAAAGGGACCTCAGGTGATTTTCAATGAACTTTCCTCTCTTCTTGTCTGCGCTATCTGCAATTCCATTTTCTAGGATGTAGATTGGTTTCCTGTATCTTTCATATATCCATTTTGTCACATCTCTGATCCCCTCTGGGTAGATGTCCCACTGGAAGTCAGTGCAGTTTTCGCATGGAAGGACCCTCATCGGTAGGACCCCCGCATACTGTTCGTCCTCTGAATACTTCACTCTAAGTCTTGAGTAATAGTCTATGCCTACGTAATCTGTACCCCCAAAATCCGGGATCTTCTCGTCCGGTACACCGCTGAGACCATTGTCAAATTCTCCCCTAATGGCCGCATTCAGAATCCATTCGTTGTTCAGGTATCTTGCAGTATTCGCTATCTCGACGTCCTTGGGATCATTGCTTACGGGTTCGAAATAGGGAGGAGCAGTGCCTATTCCGGTTTCCCTTCCGGTATTTTTCTTGAGAATTTTGAAAGCTAGGTTGTGCGCAAAAGCAAGATTTCTTTCGACCCTGAATCCCAGAGGAATATTATCAAGGCCTGGCGGAAACCCAGACGTCGAACCGAACACGTAACCGTTTGTTGCAATGACCTCAGGCTCGTTTATGGTCTCCCAGCACTCCACCCTTGGTCCGATCGTCTTGGAGATAAAGAATGCATATTTTGCAAATTCTTCCACTGTAGCTTGATCCACCCATCCTCTCGCATTTGCCTTCTCGATATCACTGTGACACTGCAACGGTTTATGAAGCCAAGTTGGCAGTGGCCAGTGATACAGGGTCATGAAAACTTCGAGATCTAATGAATGAGCGAAATCTATCATCTTGTTGTAATGTTCTAAGACTTCGTCATCAGCTAGCGACTTCATTTGGCTTAGGGTGTTGCCGGTCTCAGCGAATGCAAGCGGCTCCCCCTTTTCGTTTCTGATGAAGTTCGCTTCAACAGAAGTCGTTTGCTCGTTGAATATCCGTGCCCACTCTATGCTCATCCGAATGGAGTTGTTACCAAGAGATTTCGCACGTCTCAAGTCTTCTTCATACAGGTCCCAGAAACCGTCTCCGTCCTGTGGTTTATCTCCCGAGACAAGACCCTTTTTGATGATCTGTTCGCCGTTGGCCCATTCGTACCAGTCAGTTTTCTCAAAGTTGGCCGAGTCAGAACTACCCATTTCGGTCTGAAAAGCTGAAATTGCCGTTCCCCAGATAAATCCCTTAGGAAACTCGATCTTCATGAAACTCAATCATCTTCCCCAATATGAAAGTGTTTGCGTAATGAAGTCCCACGCTCAGTTTTGGGGCACTAAAATTTAACCAATATTTAAATGGGACGGGTAGTTTCGATTTTGCATGGATTTCTCCGAGTATCTGAAGAAAATTGAACTCG
>CAYMKC010000120.1:0-2807 GCA_964391105.1 uncultured Thermoplasmatales archaeon | reverse complement strand
CCACTGCAGTAGACGTTCTAGGAAACATGACATTCCAACTGAATCTCAACCTAGTTTTCACTAGCAGTGGTATTCAATACGACTACTGGGTACAGAACGTGGCTTACGTCAATACTTCCAACAACGAAGTGTCTTTCCTCGACAATGTATGGAATCTTTCCAGCCAGCATGCAGCGGTTTACAACTCCAGCTTAATAGGCAATGGTACCCTTAGCTCTGCCGGCAATTTTTCATTTTACTATGATTTAGCCACTTCATCTCTAAAAGGGAACAACATCTCATTGACTTATCCTACGGCAATACAGCTCAAAATGATCGCCGCTCGCAGTATCTTGGGACTGCCAGAGGTTGACTTTCTTTACAATGATGGATGGGGTTGGATTGTCTATGACAACGTAATCTTCCAGTTTGCGAAGGAAACACATGCGTCTCCAGCCTTCTACGTTGATGGAAGCACCTACAATCCATTCGGTACTTACTATGATGCAGAACTGATAATGGGGGGTCCAGGGAATGGGAGTCAAACAGAAGATGTTAATTCGTCCGTTTATATGACCCTTAATTACTACAACGGACACAACTACCAATCGATCCAGAATGCGTACAATTTTGGAAGCGATACTGCAGAATCGATTTATAATGTCAGTGCTCAAGGTGTTTACAACGAAACAAACGGCCAGCTATATTCTAAGGCTTCAAACGGACCGGGTGCGTTGAAACTGATATACTACGCAGGTGAACTTTCAGGCTTAAGAATTCTCAGTACCATCCAGAATGGGGCCCTTTTTATCAACGATACCAACATCACAGATTTCAAGAACGGAACGGTTAACGTTTCGCTATTTCCCGGCACGTACTCTATTAAACTCTACGATTACTCCAGTGGCACATTCTCCGATCTGGGAAATCTGACACTGACAGCCGGCAAGCAGTACAACATTACCAATGATCTTTATGTTGTGGAATTCCTTGAGTCAGGACTCAGGTCCGGCGTTACCTGGTATCTGAATGTATCCGGACAGAGCTCTGGTCCGATATCAGGCAGTACTTATAGCCTAGACTTACAGAACGGCACTTACAATTACAGTTTTTACTCCCCGAGCAACGAATATCACGCAGTGAACGGCTCTGGGACGTTCGTAGTCAACGGCTCTTCACTGAAAATGTATGTAACTTTCATGCCACAGCTGTTCAATGTAATTTTTGTGGAATCCGGTCTTCCCCAGGGGACCAGGTGGACAGTAACATTGAACGGGAAAGGGAGCTCAAATTCCACTAATGACTCAATCGCCTTTTCTGTAACCAATGGTACATACGATTTCATTATTCCTAGAGTAAACAGCTACGGTCCAGCTATTTCAACTGGTTCCGTCACCGTGCGAGGAAACGCGACGACTGAGAATGTTTTATTCTCAATTCTGGATGGTTATTTTGTGGGAAGCATAAAACCGGGAAATGCATCTATAGTTGTTAATGGGACCACTTATGGGGCAGCAGATGGAAATTACAACATATCATTAGAGCCTGGCAACTACTCCCTGAAGATAACAGCTGTGGGATACGTCACATATTACACGAACATCAGTATATCCTCTTTGAAGGTTACACACATTCAGGTTACAAATCTGGTAAAAAATGTTAGCCATATCCCCTACGTTGAGGTGGGTGCATTGGTATTACTCCTCTTGGTCATTATACTTGCTCTGGCTCTGACTAGGCGAAGGAAATGAGATGCGGTAGGTTACTCGCTAGATTCCCTGAGGATGATAGGGTTTCTTATTCCATTCAATACAGGTATCAAAATGATTGAATTCAAGGTGGAGGATAGAGTCTTTGAAATGTTCCCAGAGTTCCTGAGTGGAATAGTAGTTTGCAAAGAGATAGACAACACCGGGGTTGACGAAGATATAATGCGGATGTTGAGAACTGCAGAAGAAAGCAATAGGAAGGAGTTTGACCTCGAAGATCTTGGTTCAATTCCCTATTTCAAAGAATGGAGAAGGGCGTATTCATCCTTTGGGGTCGATCCAACAAAATTCAAGAGTTCCAGTGAAGCTCTCGCAAGGAGGGCTATCAAGGGGAACCTCGTGCCTCACATAAACAAATTGGTAGATTCGTACAACTTCATCTCCCTCAAATATCATACACCTTGTGGGGGTGAAGACACAGACAAGCTGAATGGAGACATAATGCTAAAGTACGCAGAAGGCTATGAAAAATTCACACCACTCGGAACAGAACAAGAGGTCGCAATCAACAGAGGAGAGATAATCTACTCCTCAGGAGAGGAAGTGATCTGCAGCAAGTGGAACTGGAGAGAGTCCGAAAAGACCAAACTCAGGGAGAGTACAAAAAATGCTTTTCTGATCATAGAGACACTTCCTCCCATTACTGATCAAGTACTGAAAGATGCCACTGAAGAACTCGTGAATATTATTTCTAGATTTTGTAAGGGTACCGAATATCACTTCATCGGTTTCGACAATAGATCCTGCCAGATTTGCTAGATGAACGGAGTCCGGGGCTTTACTTCTGATTTGAACCTTGTGGTAAGTCCCGGCTGCCGGATTTGAACCAGCGACCTGTGGATGGCGGCGGTTGCGCCACAGCGCTATCCCTCTACAGTCCACCGCTCTACCAACTGAGCTAAGCCGGGTATTGGGTTATCCGTGCACACAAAAATATTTTTCCTATGATTTTCAAGATTCTCTGAGTTATAGAAAAGATAATTTTTGAGATGCTAACTGTGTCTAAAGAATCGCCACTATCAATCTTCCATAAGCGAGAAAACGGGAGGAAAATATTAA
>CAYMKC010000119.1:0-2847 GCA_964391105.1 uncultured Thermoplasmatales archaeon | reverse complement strand
AGACCCGTCTGCCTCGACTATCACTGGCTCAGCGAAGACAGACAGGTTGGAATCTCCGGTAGAAAGGTAAGGCCAAAGGTCTACATCGCTCTGGGTATATCTGGTCAGATACAGCACGTGGCTGGCATGAGGGATTCCAAGATTGTGATCGCAATCAACAAGGACAAGGCAGCTCCGATCTTCCAGGAATCGGATTATGGCATCGTCGGCGACTTGTTCGTTGTCTTGCCTAAGATAAAGAACTTGATATCCTAATGGATAGCAGTGAGCAGAAGAGACGGCACGACACTCTAGCTACTCAGATGTTCTCGGCCACAAGCTCTGCCAGGTCCTTTATCTTTATTTTTTCTTCCCTGTTTGTTACCTTTCTAGCATCGTCCAGCATAGTCATGCAATAGGGGCAGGCAGTCACCACAGTCGAAGCTCCCGTTCTATCCGCTTGGTCCATCCTCATGTGGGAAATCTTTGTCCCAACGTTCTCTTCCATCCACATCCTCGCTCCGCCGGCTCCGCAGCAAAGACCCTTTGTCTTGCTCATCTCCATCTCGGCGAAGTCGTTTGAAACATTCAGTATTATCTCCCTCGGCGCATCAATCACTCTATTGTAACGTGCTAGATAGCAGGAATCGTGGTAAGTGAACTTCTCCATCTGTTCCTTCTTCTTGATTTTGATCCTGCCGTCCTTTATCAGGGTATTTATGAACTCGCTGTGGTGTGTCACTTCCAGGTCGACGAGTCCCTTGTAATCGTTCTTGAAGGTGTTGAAACAGTGGGGGCAGATGGTTATCACCTTCTTGACGGCGTGTTTCTTGAACGTCTCGACTGCTTCAGTGGTCAGGCTCTGGGCTAGATACTCGTTTCCTGACCTTCTCGCTGGGTCTCCGTTGCACTTTTCCTCTGACCCAAGGATCGCGTACGAGACCCCTGCTTCCTTCAGGATCTTCACAAACGACTTGACGATCTCCTGGTTCCTGGGATCGTATGAACCAGAGCAGCCTACCCAGAAGAGATACTCGAACTTCGTCTCAGGGTTCACCGACAGGTCAGGCACATCCAGTCCCTTGGCCCAGTTGGCTCTGGTCGATGGATCGTTCGTCCAGGGGCTGCCGTAGCTCTGGAGGTTGTTGTACACCTCCAGTATCTGTTTGGGTGCTTCACCCTGGTTCAGAACCATAGACCTCCTCATTCCAACTATCTTGTCCACGTGGTTTATCATAACCGGGCACTCCTCTACGCATGCGTTGCACGTCGTGCACGCCCAGAGATCGTCCTTCTTTATGGTGTTCTCTATGACGGTCGGGAAGGCATCATCTGGATTGGCTGACTTGCCCTTCCTGTACTGTTCTCCCTGATTTAGGAGTTCCATCCTTAGGTCCCAAATAACATCTCGCGGTGAAAGCGTTTTACCCGTAAGGTTGGCGGGACAGGCTGCTGTACACCTGCCACACTCCGTGCAGGAGTAGAGGTCCAGGTAGTCTTTCCAGCTGAAGTCTCTCATGTCCGTAGATCCAAATCTGGTCTCCTTTTCGAAATCAATCGTTGGCAGCTGGCCCCTTGGCTTGTCTTCCGTTAGAAGTACATTGAATGGGGCCGCTACCAGGTGGAGGTGCTTGGACATCGGTATGTAAGCGAGGAACGTGAGGAATATAAGAGAATGGAATGCGTAGAGTGCCCAGTAGACATTCACGGCACTGGCTTGCGTCATGTGGGGGACTATCTTCGACAACGCCAGACTGAACGGAGTAACGGACGCTGGAAGATTCTCCATTACCGCTCCGGGTATGGACGATGTGTAGCCATCCAGCCTGAGTACCGACAGAAGGAAGTAACTCACCATAAGGCTCTCCACTAGGAACAGGATGAAAGCCGCCTCAAATCCACTGTACCCCTGATACCGCTTGATCTTCAGCACCCATCTTCTAATGACCGCATATATGACGTCGGCAGTTATGATCAGGGCGAACAGATCGACAGTGAAGAATATTACATATTCTAGTGGGCCCGAGATGAAGAAGTGGAAGGAGGGGTTGAAACCAGTTAGGAAGAAGTCTGCTGAATAGGAAGCGAACGCCAAAAAGCCCCAGAACATAAGGGCGTGCATAATACCACCACCCGTTTCCTTGAAGAGTTTCCCCTGGAAGATGACGTTCCTGAAACCCAGGAATATCCTGTAGGGAATCTTCGCACCAAGCTTCTCGCCCTTGACAGGTATTTTTACCATATACCAGAGAAGCTTGTAAACTGTGAAGAGAAAAATCGCGAGCGAAACCAGGGTTCCTGTTAGCAAGAGGTCGGAAAACAGGTACATTTAGCCGATAATCCAATCACTTTATTTGAACGTTTGGGAAATTCACTGCCAGAGCGTTCCCTTCCCTTTGCATTCCATCCCTGTCGTTAGCAAAGAGACGGTCTTCACCTTCCCTGGTATTCTGGTTTCCTCTTCTGGAGAAGGGCGGATATGCCTTCCTTCATATCGTCGGTTCCGTAGAGTATTCCGGCTGCCATGGCTTCCATTTCCAAGCCAGAATCGTAGGATACGTCTGCACCCCTGTTTATCAGTCTCTTTGCAAGGCTGGCCGCTATCGGTGAGTCTCCCAGCGCTATGGTCTCCGCAAGCCTTAACGTATCTTGATCTATGGATTCCTTCGGATACAGTTCTGCAACGATACCATAATCGTTCGCCTGGCGTCCAGTGATCCTCTTGCCCGTGAGTATAAGGTACATGGCCCTGGAGTTTCCAACCAGCCTGGAAAGTCTCTGGCTCCCCGACCACGCGGGGATCAGTCCGAGTGTAACTTCAGGGAGTCCCATCTGGGCCTCGGGGGTCGAGACCCTTATGTCGCACGA
>CAYMKC010000118.1:0-2852 GCA_964391105.1 uncultured Thermoplasmatales archaeon | reverse complement strand
AGGATACCAGGCTACCCCACAAGCCCTTCGTTGGGATTTCAAAGCCTTTAAAATGTTTTACTCATTTCCATGACGTGAAGAGTAATAGGTTTCCCTCTTCCGAAGCCCTCATTTTTAACGTATCCGGAGAAATAGTTATGTCTACCGATCCTGGCAAGACAATCAAGAAGTGGAGGGAGGAATTCAACGTCACCCAGAAGGAACTCTCTGAAAGAATGAAGATCAATACATCGGTCATAAGCGACTACGAGACCGGTAGAAGGAAGTCGCCTGGTGCACGATTCCTGAAGAATCTGGTGTCCGCGCTGATCGAGATAGACGGCGAGAGAGGCAATCCGGTCGTGTGGAAATATTCTCTTGGGACGGAAAAGGACGTCATTCTGGAAATAAAGGAATTCTTCTACGATGTAGATCTGCAGAAATTCATCCGGATTATAGAGGGGAAGGAGGTCAGTGGTCAGGGCACAAAGAGGAGCATAAGGGGATACACAATCTTGGACTCGCTAAACGCGATTCTGAAGCTCAATTCCTTCGACTATTTCAGAGTCTATGGCTGGACCTCAGAGAGGGCCCTCTTCTTCACGAATGTTGAGTTTGGGAGATCCCCCATGATCGCCGTGCGGGTGCATCCGATCAAGCCTGCAGTTGTGGTGTACATCAAGCCCAAGAGGATCGATCCTCTTGCAATAAAACTGGCGGAGGTCGAAGGTATTCCTCTGATAACGACGGAGCTCTCTCCAGTCGAAATAAAGGAAAAACTGAAGTCTGTCTAGTTGAGGAGTCTGTTGAGGTACCAGTCAAGGCTGAACTGGACGAAGTCTGTGTAGTCCTGACCAGTACCCACAAAAAGGATTGGTTTCTTCATCTCTGACAGGAGGGAGATGATTCCTCCGCCCTTCGCGTCGGCATCTATCTTGGTCACAACATATCCGTTTATACCAACCGCTTCGTCAAAGAGTCTAGCCTGGTTCAGCACATCCGCACCAGACAAAGCATCCAGGGTAAGCAGGATCAGGTCCGGATTGGAGATTCTCTTTATCTTCTTCATCTCTTCAAGCAGATTCTTGTTGTTCTGCATCCTGCCGGCTGTATCTATCAGCACAACAGACTTCTCAATCTTTAATGCGTGTTTAACAGCGTCAAATGATACCGCAGCTGGATCTCCACCCGCCTGGTGTTTCACCACCCTCACCCCGAGTTTTTCACCGTGGAGTGCTATCTGCTCTATGGCACCTGCTCTGAAGGTATCAGAGGCCGCAATAACAACGTAGAAACCCTTCTCCTTGAACATCTCCGCAAGCTTTGCGATTGAAGTAGTCTTGCCAGTCCCGTTCATACCAACGAACATCACGACGAAAGGCGATTTCTTCCCGGCAAGCTCGACCAGATTGAGTGGAGCAACGTTAGCCACTTCCTTTATGGTTGCCCTCACAGCTTCCTTGAAGACCGCATTCCTGTCTCCCTTAAGTTTTATGCTCCTGTCGTCTAGCTTCTTTAGCAATACGCTAGATATCCTGTCGGCTACGGGCAGAGCGACATCAGCCTCTATCAAAGAAATCTTGAGGTTGCCCGTTATCTCTTCATAATCCTTCGACGAGGCTCCCAGGCTCATCCCTGTACCCCTCTCCTCCTTGCCGACGGATGATGTCTCTTCCCTCTTACCAAGTCCAAGCTTTTCCTTTAGTTTTTCAAACATTCATTCACTTTTTGTAAACCCTGTTCAGGTAATCTTCAAGCTGGGCATACCTTTGCTGGAGATCGTTTTCAGAATTCCGACTGCTCTCCATTGCCCTGGCTGCGTCGTTCTTCCTCTCCTCCAAGATACTGAGGGCATCTGCTACGGTAGCCTTCTTGTATGCGTTTGAACCGATGCTCACCACGACCCTTTCTTTGTTCTTGACCTCTCCTTCTATATAGAGGCCCCTCC
Source organism: uncultured Thermoplasmatales archaeon (assembly GCA_964391105.1). GTDB lineage: Archaea > Thermoplasmatota > Thermoplasmata > Thermoplasmatales. The sequence continues at coordinate 925 of CAYMKC010000118.1, read as the reverse complement.
CAATCGGAATGAGGGAGTTCCCCTCCACTTCACTAATGTTCTTCAGGAAGTCCGTACTGGTAGCCAAGTCCTGAAGAATGAGTGCCAGCGACTGGATCTGCCCCTCTATCTCTTCCAGCTGCTGCCTTATAACTTCCATGCTGTACACAATCTGGTCAACTTTTACATCCTGCGACATCTACTTTCCTCCAAACTTTTTCTTTGAAATTATCAACGACTCGATACCCGGCATAGGTTCACCTGCAAGATAGCTTATAAGGGCTCCCCCTCCGGTGGAGATGTGATCTATGTCATTACCGTTGAAGCCCAACCTCTCGAGTGCTGCCAGTGTGTGGCCCCCCCCAGCAACCTTGTACCCCTTCGACCTCGCCACCGTCGAGAAGATCTCCTCCGTACCCGAAGCAAAGTCCTCCAGCTCGAACACTCCCATTGGTCCGTTCAGCATAACTGCATCCGAATTCTTGATCTCCGAGGCGTAAAGGGCTATCGTGTCGACACCGATATCCATGGCTGGTATGTCTCTCCTGAAGTCATCTATCTTGTAGTGCTTGACCTTCCCGTTCTCACTTCCTATGAAATCAACCGGCATAACCACGAATTCCCTGTATTCCTCCAGAATCTTGGTTGCCTCTTTCAGATACTTATCATAATTTCCAATTTCCTTGCGGAGTACATCCTCGTTCTTTTTTCCAAGGTCTCTTCCGTCGGCCTCAAGGAAAATGTGACCCACCAGTCCTCCTGTGAGAACCTTGTCGACCTTCCCTTCCTTCAGCATCTTGTCTATGATCTTGATAGAATCGTCGGCCTTTGCACCGCCAAATATACCGATCCTTTTCCTTCCCTTTATGGAAAAGAACCTCTCGATTCCGACGATTTCGTTTTCCATCAGCTTCCCAGCGATGTTGGGCATCACCTCGCTGAAACC
>CAYMKC010000117.1:0-2856 GCA_964391105.1 uncultured Thermoplasmatales archaeon | reverse complement strand
TATACCCGATATTCGTCAATGAATCTGGTGGACACTGGAAAACTGCGAGCGTGGCATACGATCACTTCCAGGCAAAACACCAGAACACCCTGAGGATCTGGACAACAGTTGACAGGTTCTACAGGAAGATGAGCTCCAAGGTCAAGGCACTCAATGACAGGGCCATGACTATGTGGTCAGACACGTATCCCGTTCGGCTCTTCATTTTTCCAGTTTACATATTTTCCTCGATCCCATACTACACGAAGTTCGGTATCTCCGGAGTAATGAAGGGTGACGAGTTCGACGACCCTAGGGGTTTTCCACAAGAGTACGGTATTAGACACTACTACGGTATCTATGACCAGATGCAGACATTCGACCGGGAACTCAACAGCTATTTTGAGAGCATAGGTTACAACCTAAAGTTCTACTCTGCCCTGAGGAACATCACAGGGACGATCGAGGAGAGGATCCTCTTCAACCGGTACCCGGAGCTCGCAAAGTTGCAGAGGTCGTGTCACAGCTGCCACGATGAGGGTGGACAGATAATACCGTGCGGCAGGTGCACCAAGTGCGATGGGATTCTGCTCTTCCTGAATGCCAACTCGCTCGATCCGAGAATAATTAATTACAAGGAACAGGACATAGTGGACTTTTCCAATACGTACATGGAGAGAAAGTTCAGGGTGGACGAAGACGAGAGGGAACACGCAATGTATCTGATTTCAAAGGGGAAGCATGGAGGGTACAGGGAACACGTCGAAAAGATACATGAGGATCCCGAATTCAGCGACAGTCGCATGATAGACGAAAGGTGGCGGGGTAAGATAATGGCGATCCTGAGCGAGTACACCAAGGGGACCACTCACCTCGAAAACGGAGAATGGATCTAGAAGTAGAGCTTCTCAATTTCCATTATTTCGGAAGAGTCCTTCGCCTTGGAATAATCCTCAAGGGGATTCTTGTTGAGGTTTATGAACTGGATGCCCCAGGAAAACTTCCCGAGCAACCTGAGGGCAACTTCCCTCTTCCCTAGTATGAAGTAAGACGCAGCTAAGGCTTCGACGGTAGAAAGCTTGTATGGCTTGCCATAGTTGACCGGGTTGGCCGCCAGCATATATGGCAAAGAACGCACATAGCCCTGGGGGAAGTGATATTTATCAACGTTCTCCCACGAGATGTCTATTGCCACGATGTGCTGGTAAACTGAGTCGGCAGGGGACAGCCTTATCGCCGAGTCGGAGAACAAAATGATGCTATTGGATGGTATTCTGCTGATGAAGACGGCGAGTCCGAACCTCTTCAACTTTCTGGCGGAGCACTTCTTGGGGTCGTCCTCCCCCTTGTACAGAATCAGCGGCTGGTCTCTCACCATCTGCTTTGAAGTGTTAATGAAGATAAATCTTTATTTGCCAGCTTCATCATCTCGTATGCCCAGTTCAAGCATTTCCGGATTCTACAAACTGTCACCGGAAGAGAGGAGGGAGATACTGAAGAAGATCGGGGGCCTCAACGAAGAAGAGATGTCGATCCTAAGAAACATGGGAGGTCTCGGGGAATCGGCGGCGGACCACATGATAGAGAATGTCGTTTCGGTTATGGAAGTTCCTATCGGAATCGCTGTGAATTTTCTCGTCAACCAAAGAGACTATCTCATACCTATGGCTATCGAGGAACCCAGTGTTGTAGCAGCTGCCTCCAACGCTGCAAGGATGGCCCGGGTAAAGGGAGGGTTCAGATCTGTATCGACGGAGCCGATCATGATAGGCCAGATCGAACTCACTGGAGTGACAGATCCATATGGAGCGAAATTCAGGATACTGGAGAAGAAGAAAGAGCTCCTGGAGCTGGCCAACTCTCAGGACCCTATACTGGTGAAAGTTGGTGGGGGTGCCAAGGACCTCGAGGTGAGGGTGATCGATGAGCGAGAGCCAATGGTCGTCGTGCACCTCCTCGTTGACGTCAGAGATGCTATGGGAGCGAACGCAGTAAACACGATGGCTGAATACCTGGCGCCCCATATCTCAGAAATATCAAAAGGCAGTGTACGCTTGAGAATTCTGAGCAACCTTGCGACATACAGGATGACCAGCTCTTATGCTATATTCGACAGGAAAACTATCGGAGGGGATGAAGCCGTAGAGGGTATAGTGGAGGCGTACAAGTTTGCAAGGGATGATCCGTTCAGGGCTACCACTCACAACAAGGGAATAATGAACGGGATAGATGCAGTCTTGATAGCGACAGCAAACGACTGGAGGGCCATTGAGGCAGGAGCCCATTCCTATGCTGCCATTAATGGATATGCCTCTCTCAGCAGATGGGAGATCAACGAGGATGGGGACCTGGGCGGGTACTTGGAGCTCCCGCTTGCAGTAGGGATAGTGGGAGGAGCGACTGCAACTCACCCAAAAGCAAAGATGATGAGGAAGATCATGGGCATCACTTCTGCAAAGGAGTTCGCAAACGTTCTTGCCTCCGTCGGACTGGCACAGAATTTTGGTGCAATAAGGGCGCTCGCAATGGAGGGTATCCAGAAGGGTCACATGGAGCTACACGCAAGAAACGTTGCGGTTTCCGCGGGGGCAAAGGGAGAGGAAATAGACAAGGTAGCAGAGATGATGGTGAAGGAGAGAAAGATAAGGGCAGACCTTGCAGCTGAGATGCTAAAGAAGGTCAGAGGGGCAAACTAATCCTTGGCGTTGAAAGAGTTCTGGTCACCCTCGTCCCAGACGTTCCTCTCCGATACTATGTAGATACCATCCTTTGCGTCTCCCCTGAACCTGGATGTGACGTTCCAGTACCTGTCCCAGAGGAGTAAAATGAAGTGCTGATTGTCGATCCTCCTGTTGTCAGGGTCGGCCCTGATTTCTT
>CAYMKC010000116.1:0-2861 GCA_964391105.1 uncultured Thermoplasmatales archaeon | reverse complement strand
ATCAAGAATTTCACATCAGAACTCAAAACGATTGATACGTATTTCAATTCGACCTACCACAACATCTCATTTGCGGTTCAGAGCTATTCTTCTCTATTTTACACATATGAGGGCCTGATAACCAATTCTTCCCAGCTCCTTTACGGAGTACCATTGATGTACTTCAGTTACTACAACCACACGACAGGTAGCAACATTTCTAATAGAGATGTGAAAGCAGAAAGCGAGCTCCTTGCAAACACGAGTAATTTTGGCAACAATCAACTTACTGAGTATTACTTTGGTGAGTTTTATGGAGCATGGAACAATACCTCGAATCCATTCTACAATGGTTCCTCCATCCAGTCCTCCTATGAGAGATTGGGATATTCGATCGAACAAGCATTTATCCAGCTGAACTACACTCTGAACCAGAGCGAGAAAGCCGTCTTCGATCCCGTCTACAGTGGCTTTAACTTAACTTCGTATTCGAACAATGTCACAAGAGAAAACGAGACTTTGGCTCTTGACTACAATCTAACAAAACACTACGGTTCGGGAGAAATGCAGATCTTCAACGCCACCTATATGGACTTCGTCACTGGCGGCAACCAGACTCTCCTGTCGGAGAATCTGACCGGATCCATCCTCAATTCGAGTGACCCGCAGATCTCTCTGTTTACCAACCAGACTTTCGGGATGACGCCGGAGCATTTTGCCGGTTTCTTTGTATCTCTGAATGCTCTGAATGACTCGTTCTACGGAATGCAACTCAACGCTTCCGCCCTGTCCAGTTCAATAAAAGAACTATACCAATCGATAAATATTCCCGTTGGAGTGTTTTATACTGGCATTCTAGACAACAAGACGAGTATCTTCGAGCAATATTTTATCGATTATACTGCCCCCCAGTTGAACTCGTTGGCGTCAATTCTGGGATTAAACTCCTCCTCGGTCGTATCAGACTTCCTTTCCGAGGGTTCAAAAAAATCGTCCCTGGACCTCTCGGCATATTTCCTCAGCAACCACTTCAAAGGCTATCCCTACTTCAATTTCTCTGATCCTGCTAAGTTTGTGACCGAGTCCGTTGCCACTTCTGGAAATCTGGCATCTGGCCTGAACGGCAACTATAGCAGCGCCGGTATATCCCTCTCACCGCCCTTGTTGCAGGCACTCGTTCCATCCAGTTTTTCGGGATATATGGTAGTCCTGACGTTCAATGATTCCAGTCTCAACAATACCCAGCTCACGACGCTAACAAACTACATCTCCGGTGTCCAGAATGCAGTCGATCCCGTCAAGATCTACTCGACAAGCAGCGCCCAGATTACGAGTGGCATCGAGACTACTGCATATTCGGGATTGATCTATTCCCTTGTCGCGGGGATAGTAGCTTCCGTGATCATAGTTGGAATCTACTTTAGGTCTCCGCTCCTCGCATTCGTTCCTCTGATGTTCTTTGCCGTAAGCATGATCATCGTCATGGGCATCTCCTATCTCGTCTTCGGAGTCCTGTTGAAAACTACGCTCTCCTTCATAGTTACGACTCTTAGTGCAATGCTAATTCTCGGCCTAAGCACCGACTACTCTGTCTATATGCTCAACAGGTACGCCAAGGAGAAGTCTGAGGACAGGTTGGGAAATACAGTCAAGTGGGCAGGGCATGCAGTGTTCACGTCGGGACTGACAGTTATACTTTCATACATAGTACTTGGGATCTTCAAGGTCCCCATAATTGGCTCTGGGGGATTCGTCAATGCTCTCGGAATCACGATCTCACTCGCGGTTGCGCTGACTCTATTACCATCGTTCATGATAGTCTTCAAGAACAGGATAAAACCTAGAAAGATCATTGTCAACTTTGAGAAAGTAGCCAGGGTCAGCAGGAAGCACAAGAAAGTACTCGTCGCCGTTCTCATAGTCATATTCGTTTCAACTCTAATCGTTTACGAGGCAACTCCGACCTCGTTCTCCCTCTTCTCACTGATTCCAAGCAATCCAGGCAAGACTGGATATTTCGAGATGACTTCTGCCTTCAATGGAGACACCCTCTCCCCCAGTTTTGCACTGCTGACCTTCTCGAGCCAGATCTATCTAAATGGCCACTTTAACGGGACGGACATCGGAGTCATTGACAAGGTGACCGAAGCGCTTCTGAAGGAAGGAGGGATAACTCACCTCGCAACCGTAACGTATCCATTCGGGAGTTATGTCAACGTCTCCAACATCTCGGGGAGCCCCATGGCCGCCAGTACGCTCCTCAACCAGTCACTCACGTTCATAGGCAAGGACGGAAAGACTGTACTGCTCAATTTCACGACAAAGTCAGTATCCTATGTGGAGAGCGGGATCGACTCGATAGCGGCAGTGGACAAGATCATGAAGAATACCGTTCCTTCCGATGTCAAATACAAAGTCGGAGGAACTGCACAGTCCCTGCTGGACAGTTCAAACGCGATCAACATCTCGACATATGACATTGTGATGATACTGGCCGTTATGATCTTCGCGGTCCTGGCATTCCAGCTATCCTCGATCTTCACACCCTTGAGGCTGCTGTTCAATGTTGGGACATCTGCTCTTCTCGCAGTCGCCCTTTTCTATCTGGTGTTTCACTACATAATGCACCTTCCGCTCATCGTTTTCGGTCCCCTGTTCGTCATAGTAACACTCTTTGGCGTAGGACTGGACTACGACATCTTCCTGGTTACAAAGGCGAGGGAGGCGGTCATGCGGGGTAAGAGTGACGAGGATGCAATCGCGGAAGCGATCGATGAGAACGGTAGCGTCGTGCTAGTCCTCGGATTCATCCTTGCGGGAGTATTCGGTTCTCTCATCTTCAGCCCGATCGGTATCATCAGCGAGATTGGTTTTGCCGTGAC
>CAYMKC010000115.1:0-2931 GCA_964391105.1 uncultured Thermoplasmatales archaeon | reverse complement strand
TACAACTTATCTCGTAAACTTGATAGACACTCCAGGACACGTTGACTTCGGCGGGGACGTGACGAGGGCAATGAGAGCGGTCGATGGAGCGGTCATAGTGGTCGACTCCGTGGAGGGCCCAATGCCCCAGACTGAGACCGTTATCAGGCAGGCCCTAAGGGAGAGGGTCAAACCCATACTATTCATAAACAAGTGCGACAGACTGATAAACGAACTGAAGCTTGGTCCTGAGGACATGATGAAGAGGTTCGTTAAGATCATTACGGAAGTGAACAGGTTGCTTAAGAGATATTCACCTGATGAATTCAAGGAAACGTGGCAGGTGAACGTCGAGAATGGATCAGTAATATTCGGGTCTGCATTCAACAACTGGGCGGTCTCAACAAAGTACACTCCGAGGTCTTCGGTCGGTTTCAAGGAAGTATATCAATACCTATCCGCCGGAGATCAGAAGACTCTTGCAAAGAAGAGCCCGCTTCACAAGGTACTCCTAGACGCTGTGGTCCACCACCTTCCGTCTCCCAAGGTGGCGCAGGTATACAGGATTCCACAGATATGGAAGGGTGACATAAATTCCGATGTCGGCACAGCAATGACTACCTGCGACTCCAACGGCCCAGTTATGATGATGGTCACTAAGATTATCGTAGACGAGCACGCAGGCGAGGTTGCAGTCGGAAGGCTCTTCAGCGGGAAGCTGGTGAAGGGGGTAGAACTCTACATATCAGGAGCCGGGGACAGGAAGTACAAGGTGCAGCAACTGGCCATGATGGTTGGACCGGACAGGATTCCAATTGATGAAATGGATGCCGGAAACATTCCTGCGGTAGTAGGATTGAAGGATGCGATAGCCGGTTCCACTGTTTCGAGTCTTGTGGACCTGGAGGTGTTCGAACCAATGGTACACTACTCGGAACCCGTTGTCACGGTTGCAATAGAGGCCAAGCACACCAAGGATCTCCCCAGGCTGATTGAGGTACTGAGAACGATAGCGAAGGCCGATCCCAGCATAGAAGTGGAGATAAACCAGGAAACTGGCGAACATCTGATGTCCGGTATGGGAGAACTACACCTAGACGTCACGCTCTACAGGATAAAGAACGAACACAAGGTGGAAGTCGATACGTCAGATCCTATCGTCGTCTACAGGGAAACGGTCCAAGGGAAGGGAGGACCATTCGAGGGAAAGTCGCCGAACAAGCACAACAAGTTCTATGTGGAGGTGGCCCCCTTGGAGAAGAGCGTGGTCGAGGCTATCCTGAAGGGAGACATAGCTCAGGCGGACAGGATAAAGGACAAGAAGGGTGTTATCGCAAAACTACAGGAACTCGGGATGGACAGGGACGAATCGAAGGGCATTGAGGCAGTTCACGGTCCAAACATTCTGCTGGATATGACGAAAGGTATTCAGTATCTAAGCGAGACCATGGAGCTCGTCAAAGAGGCTTTCACTGAAGCAATTGACAGGGGACCTTTGGCCGCTGAGAGGGTCTACGGAGTCAAGGTTCTTCTGGAGGATGCAAAGCTGCACGAGGACAGCATACACAGGGGCCCAGCCCAGGTGATTCCGGCTGTCAGGAATGCCATATACGGAGCGATGTGCATGGCAAACAGGGTGCTCTTGGAACCGGTGCAGAGTGTTTTCGTGGATACACCACTAGAAGAGTCTGGGTCGGTTACTAGGGAATTCCAGCAGAGGCGAGGAGTGATAACTGAGATGGAGCAGGAAGGCGAGCAGTCCAAGATATCTGCGATGGTACCGGTACCAGAGATGTTTGGTTTCGCTTCTGCAATAAGGGGCGCGACAGGTGGTAGAGTCCTATGGTCGACTGAGAATCATGGTCACCAGACGGTCCCCAGGGATCTTCAGGCCAGTGTAGTGGGGAAGATCAGGGAGCGGAAAGGACTAAAGCCAGAACCGTACGACGCAAGATACTACGCAGAACTCTGATTTAGTTTTCTTCGGGAGTGTGGAAGTCAGTTCTCTTCCACTCCTTTATTTGTCAGCTACCGACACTTTGTTCTGAATTCAAATGACGTTTTAATACGAGGGACTCATCTGGTGCAAATGACTCTCCCCTCTTTCTTCATCGGGATCGCAGTCGCGGTGGCTTCCCTCCACATGGTCGCTCCCGATCACTGGCTCCCCCTGACCGCCTTCTCTATGAAGCGGGGGTACAGCAGAGGAAGGACCCTTGGAATCTCAGCACTGTTGGGTTTTCTTCACGGCACGACTTCGGTAATACTCTCTCTACTCGCACTATTCATGGGCGTCTCCATCTTCGGCCTGAACGCACTCAGGGAGATTTCGATCATCATTCTCGTCGCTGTGGCGGCGTACATCCTATTAAACAGCATGAAGTAGAGAAATAGCAACAGGAACATCGAGAACACTTCGCTCCTCGTAAGTATTTTCCCCGACCCAGTCCTGCTGCCAATAATAATTGCCTCCTACCCTCTCGGGAGCGGAGAGCTTGGGGCGGTAAGCATCACTTTCGTGGTGTCGAGCATCCTGGCCCTTCTTCTAGTAGTTCTGGTAGTTATGGCCGGAATAGTGAAGGGTCTATCCAAACTGAAACCAATAACCATAGACTACGTGATCGTTCTGGCTCTGGTGTCTACTGCCGTTTACATCTACCTGTTCGGCTGAGACTTCCTCTCATCAACTAACTTTGTCCGAGAGTAGGCGCTATCAATGACCAAACTACTACCCTAATACAAAAAAGGATTTATATGGAGATAAAATAGGCGGTAGCTAGGTACGAATATGGAGGTACAATAGTATGGCTACGCAAAAACCACATCTGAATCTCGTAACCATTGGTCACGTTGATCATGGTAAGTCTACCACAGTAGGAAGACTTTTATTCGAGCACGGAGAAATCCCAGCTCATATTATCGAGGAATACAAGAAAGAGGCTGAAGAGAAAG
>CAYMKC010000114.1:0-2939 GCA_964391105.1 uncultured Thermoplasmatales archaeon | reverse complement strand
CATCTAGGATACAGCAGTATGTTGCTGGAGACGTCAATGGCAATTACGATATCGAACTGAGGCTGATAGCTGAAGAATCATGCCAGATAAGACACACGGCGTTGGAGGCCGCAAGAGTAAAGTCAAACAGGATATTAATAAGAGACTTTGGAGAAAGGGGTTATTTCATGAGAGTCAGACCTTTCCCGCACCACGTGATAAGGGAACACAAGATGGCTACCGGTGCTGGAGCAGATAGGATATCCAGCGGAATGAGCCTTTCGTTCGGCAGACCGGTAGGTTCAGCTGCAAGGGTAAGGGCGGGCTCCACGATAATTATAGTAAGGATACCGAAGTCTGGAGAAGAGAAGGCAAAAGAAGCGCTCAGGATGGCTTCGCACAAGATACCGACTCCTTCCAGGGTTGACGTTATAAGTCTAGCTAGTCAGTCTTAATCTTGATAGTATTCTTGAATTCTTTTTCTATCATTGATAGCTCAGCTTTGCCTATGACATCCTTGTTCAATGAGAGTATAAGTATTCCACTCTTGTCCAGGACCTTGTCCTTTATCACTGTCAAGAACCTGATCACGTTCTGAACCGAACTTGAAGTGGAAAAGATGTAGTCAAGGCAGTCTATGTAGAACACACTCCTCTCGGTCAGGTTGCTGATGACGTATTCCTGCATCTGACTCAACTGAGTAGGATTGAATCCCCCCAGTGCGTCGTCATAAGTTATGGGTGCGAACTTGACATTCTTGAATGAGGTTAGAGTACTCCTTGTGTCCCTGCTCATCATGATGACGGGGAATCCCTGTGAAGCCACCGCAGAGATGATCTCGATCCCCTTCAGATTCCTCTTCTCATAGATCAAGTAGGTCTCGCCATAGACCAACTTGACTGCTGTTTCCGCGTCATCTCCAGACTGTTCTCGTTCCAGTCTCTTAATAAACTCGTCACTGATTCCATATGTCCTAGCTGCCAGAATCGCAAATCTTATACCGTCTCGGTATCCCTCTTTGTATACCTTGTTGTCGCTCATTTCTTCTGCGTTTCTAGATAAGATACAACTTCTTGAAGGATTCGTGCAGCGAGCATGGAGGTGTTGCCATTGTCGAAAGTGGGAGTTATTTCGTTGAGGTCTAATCCTACCAGATTCCGACCGGTGGACTCCAGAATATCCATCACTATCATAGGGTTTATTCCGAAGGGTTCTGGCGTACCGACTCCCGGAGCAAAAGAAGGATCAAAACCATCGAAATCTATGGACAGGTACACTGGTGAGGTGGAAAATTTCTTCAGAAATGACTTCATGTTCGAAGCGTCCCTATTGACCTCAAAACTCGTAAAATACTTCTGGGGGCCTGCCTCCATCTCCTCCTTGGATATGGACCTTGAACCTATCGAAACGACATTTTCCTTCCCTACGATCTCGCACGTCCTCCTGGCGACGCAGGCGTGGGAAAACTTGTGCCCCATATAAGAATCCCTGTAATCGGTGTGGGCGTCTATGAATATCACCTTACTTTTTATCCTCTTCACCGCACCGTAAGTGATGCTGTGCTCACCGCCGAGCATTATCGGGAACTTACCATCCGAGACTATCCTGTCAACAACCGAATAGACTTCCTCCAGCATCTCGTCGGGCTGGTGGTACTCCTCAATATCCCCCAGATCGAATATACCTGCTCTCTTTAGATCGACCCCCCGGTACGTGGAATAGCTCTCCATGTTGTATGAAGCCATTCTGATCTCGTTGGGCGCAAGTTTCTCCCCCGACCTGAACGAAACAGTGGAGTCGAATGGTACCCCAAATATCACGTAATTTGAATCTTCGTAGCTGTCGGATGAATCACAAAACTTTAGGGGGGAGGGCATCTAGACCCGCATCAACTTTCTCTTTCCCATTGACTCCCAGTACTCGACTTCCACACCACTCACTGCCTTTTCCTTGAATTCATCAGGTATCGGTATATTGAACTGCTCGAACGTCTCCATGTCCATGAAAAGCCCCTCCGTCTGGGTAACACTCAGTACCTGGGCGGTTTTCTTTTCTATTATGGGTACCTTGACTTTGTGTTTTGTTGGATAGACAACGCTTCTCTTTGTATTGTCAAAAACTCCTATGGCTACTATCCTGGCCTTCGCTTCACCATGTTTTCCTGGCTTTGAGGTAGTGATTTCTACGATCTTGCATGGTTCCTCATCTATCAGAATGTACTTGTTTTCCTTTAATTCTCTAACCTCTTGATCCTGCCAAGTCATTTATTATCTGTGGGTAAAGGTAGTGCTTTATATATATGTTATCCGCTCTATCCAACACCCAGATTTTCCAAGGTTATGGAACTTGTTATTGATCGATTTGGCGTTCTCTCTTTGGAACAAAACACTAGGGAACATCAATAGGAAAGTAACCAATCAAGAATCACAAGAAGAGTTTGAAGCAGTGTTATATTTCAATACGGCATGAAGACTAATGGCAAAAGTCTTGTATTTGGTGACGAGTGGAGGGGAAGCCCCGACCCGATTCGACTCGGCCATTTATTCTGCAATGAGACTCACGGAGGAAAAGAGGTTTGAGAGTCTCAAGGTTCTGTTCTTCGGCGAGAGCGAGGTCCTTCTCTCCAAGGCTACGGGCGACCGTGCTGAGAATCTGAAGAGGCTTATCGACATGGGTGTTGTAGATTCAGCATGCGTTGGAATCGCAAAGAGCAAGAACGTGGCGTTGGAGATACAAGAAAAAGGAATTACACTTGAGAATTACAGAGATAGGATTTCGTACTACCTTGAGAATGGTTATTCGGTCATCTCGTTTTAAGCTGTTCCTGCCTATTGACTAGTTCCTTCTACGGTTGGCGGATTCTCCACAACTTCGCTGGTAACACTGAACCTGACTCCGCCTCGCTTGAGGATGATAGATACGTTGCAGTACTTCTCCTGACTGAGGGATACCGCCCGCTC
>CAYMKC010000113.1:0-2958 GCA_964391105.1 uncultured Thermoplasmatales archaeon | reverse complement strand
ATACATGCTATCATAAAGAAGAATTTCCCAAACCTAACGTATAAGACTTGGTATGGGTTTCCAGCGTATGTGAAGGATGGACAGTTGATCTGTTTCTTTCAATATGCTTCTAAATTCAAATCAAGATATTCGACATTGGGTTTTAGTGACAAGGCACATCTCGATGAAGGAAACATGTGGTCGGTAGTTTATGCAATAACGAAAATAACACCTTCGGAAGAGAAGAAGATTGTTGCACTCGTGAAGAAAGCGGTGAGATAAGCGGAGAAAGATGCTGCGTTGCCACCCATTTCTCTTATTTGACGGGAATTGTGCCGAGGCAATGACATTTTATCATGAGTGTCTTGGCGGAAAACTCACACTCACAAAACTGGGAGATACGCAAAAGAAAGACCAATTTCCAAAGGAAAAGCACAATAGGATCATTAATGCAAACCTCAAAAGCGGAGAGATAGAGATTTCTGCTACAGACTGGATGGCATCACCAATGTATTAACCAAAATATGGTGATATATTTGCTATATTCGTCATAGGTGGCCCTTACGAGGAACTCAAACCAGTTTTTGACAAGCTTTCGCAAGGTGCCAAGAAGGATAGGTTCCAGGATTTGCACGATATGCCGTTTGGAACCTATGGACAGTTCTTTGATAAATACGGTTATCACTGGATTTTCAAAGGTGATAAAGGGGGGATGATACAATGACTTACAAAGTATATATAAACAATATAGAAAAGCAAACAGGCAAAGGGCCTGAGGATTTTATTGCACTTGCTAAGAAGAACGGTTTCATAAAGGATAGCAAGATTATTGTGAGGCACGGCGAAATTTTTAAATGACTGAAGTCCAAAAGTAAGCTGGGCTACGGACATGCGAACGCAATAACTCTACTATATGAAACACCCGAACTGGCGAAGAAAAGAATAGCATAAATCCACAGTGCATTGGCACATTAGTGCTTGTAAGAGGTAGTGGCTACGTGCAAGCTATAGAGGCTGGGAGCCTAAAATCTAACGGGAAACTTTATACGAAAAGTTACTAAAAAGTCTGGGCGCGGCAAACCCTTTTTGGAAAGGCTTGACCTAAAACTCTGGGTGCGGTTACGGCTAGAACTGCATCGAATGTGCTTTTATTTCTAAATGCTGTATGATCTGTGCGCGAAGACACAGATGCTCGCATTTCTGGAAATAGAATCTACGGTGAGCTAAATGGAACGCTAAATGGAACAAAAGTTAAATGACATACATCTTAAGAGCGCCCCGTTCGCAACGACGAGGTCGCAGGTGCGATTCCCGCCTAGTCCATACGGGTAAAGCAGTATGAGAGACATAAATGTGGACGTGAAAATCAATAATATTTATTCCAGCGTACGTAGAGTCGAGAGTGTAGCCTTCCAAAGTTGCCTGTCCAACCACTATCTGCACTGATGCCCGAACCATAATAGACCTTACTCCCATCATAACGTTAGCTGCATTGCGCAGGCGATTTTGTAGATTAATCTAAATGCTGAATAAATCAAGCGCTTCTTTCTCCTGAAAATGCGGCTCTGCAGGAATAACTATGGTGAAGGGAACGGTCCCACCTTTCCATTCCATTATTCTTTCTATCCTACCATAAACGATTTTCTCGCTTGGTGCACCCAAATTGCTCAGTACTCCCATCTCTCTCCCACTTTCGAACAATCCATCCTTCTTTTGGGATTCCATCCACAGGAGCTCCTCGAGCGCATCCTTCAACTCCAGTGGAGGCTCCGTATCCAGGAGCAATATGGTGTGGAGGCCCCTCTTGTAGTTCTCCAGTATCTTGTCGTAAGGAGAGAGGGGCCGGAATTTCTCTTTGAACCTGGGTAGGGAGACGGCGGGACCCACCTTGTAGAGATGCAGACCCAGTCGAGTTGCTGCAGTTGGAAAGATGGAGGAATTGTGGAATACCCGCACTCTGACTCCCTTCCTTACGGCTTCCTGATAGATCAAAAAGTGTGTAGTGGCTGAAAAGGAGTCGCCGGGTATGACTATCGATACATCCCCCTTCAAGTTGAGGATCCACAGATAGTCTTCCAGCTTGTCTCGGCCAACAAAGGTAAGTTTCCTCTCTCTAAACTCTCTTAGATAATTTGGGGAGGTGAATGTATCAACCAATATCAGTTCTGATCCATCTATAAAATCTACCTCTTCCTTCGTGAAGCTCAGAGGCGGATTGAATCCTGCAGAAACGAATCCAATCACAGTAGACCACCAACTGTGCCGAGGTCAATGGTTCCGTATGCGTCCCAAAGTCCGTAAACCCTCCCCTCGTTCAGTTCTACCTTCTTCAGGACGGGGGATGATACCTCGCTCTTCAGTATGTCGGATCCCCCAGCATATATAGACATCGCGGGTAGAACAACAAGACGCTCTTTCTTGAAGTAGAGGAAGCAGTGGAGCTTTAGCACTGAATCCACAGCATCCCTCAGGCCTACTGCAGGATGCTCATTGCCTATGATTGCGAAGTCGTCCCACTTGAAGACCTTGTGGCCATGGTGGAATGTGTATCTCCCTTCCTTGTAAATATCGTAAGTCCTGAGGCCAAGTTTAGAGGCGATGTTGGCAACATAGTTGTCGTGATTGCCCTTGATCACAACAGGCTCCGCCTTTTTTCCAATCCGTTTTAGGAGTTCGTATACGTCTCTCCATTCCTGGTCCGTGTTCCTGGAGAATTCGTGCTTAAGGTCTCCGTCTATGATGAACCTGTCTGGCTTGTATTTGTTTATGATCAGGTCGACGGTGTCGTATATCATCTGGGACTGAACCCTTGGGATGAAGATCCCATTCATCGCTAGCACGTCTTCATAGCCCAGGTGGACGTCGGATACGACTACTGCAGATATGTCTTCGAGATACGCTGCTCCGTATCTAGTGAAGAATATGCTGCTTTCAACCTCGATCTCGTCCATCTCTTGATAATTTATTAAACTACATCTA
>CAYMKC010000112.1:0-3041 GCA_964391105.1 uncultured Thermoplasmatales archaeon | reverse complement strand
CTATAATTCCCACACAAAATTTTCCTTTTTTATCTTTTATTACAATTTCTTCGATATCGAGATCGTTTCGGAAAATCAAGTCGTAAACTCTTTTCAGACTGGAGAAATCGCAAATTTTGCTATCGAGAGGTTCCTTAAGGTTCACTTCTCCGTTTCTGTAGTAAAAGGAAGTTAAGGCATGGCTCTGACAGTTGCTGCCGTATCTTAATAAGACCTGGCTGTTTGTTAGCACTTCAACACTTTCATCTAGCCTTCTTGCTATTGATGGCACCCCGGTGTAATTGTTCTTGAATGTCTTTATGTGGCACTCCTTGCAGAGAGTAATGAGGTTCTTGGTGGAATCCGATCCACCCGCAATTCTAGGGACGATGTGATGCACCTCGACTTCCACCCTGAGACGATCGACTCCTTCCTGGCTCTCTGAGATCATAGGAGCCTTCCCGCAAATACGGCACTTGTATTCGTCCCTTTCAAGTGTAATCAACTTTGAGGTGTTCCAGGAGGCAGAAGATGCCTCCGAGCTACCGGTGCTTTCGTAGTCATATACTACCCCGTAGTGCGAGTACTTCCTGTTCAGCCTCTCAAGCTTCTCACCTAAGTTGTCCTTCATCGGCGATCCAGTCCGTAAGTGGGATGCACAGGACAATAATATTGTTGTGTATCAGATCAAGAAACAAGGGGTTCACAGCGCAAGGTTATCGGAAGCCTGGCCTCCGGTTAGTTTTCTACCCATAAACGTGACTCAAATATCAACTATATTGCCGGTGAAAACACAATCTCTTATTGCTTGGTTACCTTTAATAGGAAGATTCAATAGGTGGTTCGAAGACGGGTGAGTTTCAGTCTATCCGGTATTGTTCAATATTTCGTCCAAGAGTCCCTAACACTCATGAGCAGGCTTGGTCCGGCAGGGGTATTCCTGCTGATGGTCTTAGAAGGGGTTGGGCTACCATTTCCGTCCGAAGTCATAATGGTATTTGCTGGGTTTCTTTCGACTGGTAACATCGGACTTTTTGTCGTTTTCGCCCTGGCGGGTTCCATAGGTGGTTTCGTAGGAAATCTGATTCTGTACTACATTGCTCTGCTGGGCGGGAGACCATTGATACTTTACATAGGGAGATATGCTGGACTCAAAGAAGAGCACCTTATCAAGACCGAGAAGTGGTTCGATGCTAGGGGGGAGTGGACGGTGTTTTTTGGCAGGTTTGTACCTGGTTTCAGGTCATACATGAGTATTCCAGCAGGTGTTTCCAAGATGAACATCGTCAAGTTCTCCATATTCACACTTTCTGGGTCTCTCATATGGTCCACTGCACTAGCTGCTGGTGGATACGTGCTTGGAAAATCGTGGGACAAGCTCGTCCCAATAATAACGAACATAGGTGTCGTGCTGTTGGTGATATTCGTAATAGCATTCGTTGTGTACTTCTTCTACCGCTGGTACGTGAAGCGGAAAGAAGAGAGTGCTACTGCTTCCACAGACAGCACTCAGATAACTAATGGGAAGAGATAACAACAGTTCTTGAATATGAACTAGACCAGGAAACATCCCTGCTACTGGAAGAAACTGTGCCTAGACCACTCCAAATGTAATAAAGAAATATATGACCAGTACTGCGGCGATTCCGAATATGATCCCCCAGTATGTCTTATTCCACGCAAAGACCTTGCTACCATCCAGAGGTGGTATCGGGACAAGATTGAAGAGACCCAGCCAGAGATTGATGTAGACCAGGAAAAAAATCGCGGCAAATATTTCAAAATTCAGGGATGCAAAGAGCAATACAGGCAACAATACGATTCCCATCACAAGATTAGCAATGGGACCAGCGATTGCTATCTTGCCCTCTCTAATGGGGTTTCGGTAACTTGCAAAATACACGGCCCCCGGAAGGGCAAAGAGGAAGCCGATGAGGCCCGTGATTATCGTCAAGACCAAGCCCATTGGCCACATTCTGAATTCCGACCATGCGCCATAGTGTATCGCTGTGAACTTATGGCTCATTTCGTGTATGAGGAAAGCAGTTATGGTCATTAGAAATCCAACGGCTAGTGCGAGTGGCCACTGCAGCCTGATGGTGACATTGTTTACCTTGAAAGATGAGCGTACGATAACCAAAAAAAGAGCCACAGACAGTGTAACGACTGATATCAGAATGTCCTGGAGCTCTTTCTTTGAGAAGTTGCTCTTCTTGTAAGTAACGGTGTATGTGGCCATTTGGGCATGAAGTGAAACAGGATATTTAACTTGATTAGTCATTCGCTTGGTTTTCACTTTGTGGTGGAGGGAAAATAACAAAGTCTTTTATTCGACGTTGATAATGCGCACTAGGAGACGGTGAAAATGGTCAAGCTAACATGGTACGGACATGCAGCGTGGCAGATAGATTTCCAGGACGTCGTTGTTCTGGTGGACCCATTCCTTAGAAACAACCCAAAATCGCCTGTAAAGCCGGAAGATCTGAAGAAGGTGGACTTCGTTGTAGTGACCCACAATCACGACGATCATCTCGGGGACGCTTTCGAGATAACCAGGAACAAGGGGGCGAAACTGATCTCGATCTTCGAGAACGTCCTTCCGGCCTACAATGAAAAGATACCCGAGGAAAATCTGGTTGGGATGAACATAGGAAACGAGGTAAACTTTGGAAAGATTAGGGTAGCCCTAGTTCCGGCAGTTCACACCGGGAATTGTGCGGGGGCCGTCATTACGGGAGATGGCGTCACGATCTATCACGCGGGCGATACAGGTCTTTTCGGGGACATGAAGCTTATAGGGCAGATGTATAGACCGAAGGTTTCACTCCTACCGACTGGCGGGTTCTTTACGATGGGCCCAAAGGAAGCAGCTATGGCTGCCAGGATGATAGGCTCCGAGGTGGTAATTCCAATGCACTATGGAACTTTTCCGCCAATAGACTTGGATCCTAATGAGCTCCGAAGTGCTCTGGGAGACGAATTCAAGGTACCAATACTGAAACCCGGCGAATCGTTCATAGTATAGAGAAAGGATTAATCTCAAAATATCCTACTCTGTCGTG
>CAYMKC010000111.1:0-3044 GCA_964391105.1 uncultured Thermoplasmatales archaeon | reverse complement strand
GCTGGTCTAGGTCGGAGGATTCTGAAGGTTCTGCCCTTTGTTCCTATATAGCGAGTCCCTGATCTTGATGTAGGCTATAATCAAAAGTATTCCTGGTATTAGTCCCCCGAATATTAGTTGTATTATGCCGAGAACGATGGCAGGTGTTTCCGCCTCCCTTACTTTATCCTCGGCGAGTTTCTTGTAGATCAGGAAGTAGTCGAGGAGGATCCACACGAGCCCGATCAGGAAAGCTATGGAAAAGAAGATGGAGAATATCCCGAAAAAGTACGGGACATTTGTCGTGACTGTGGTTCCTACTCCAGTAGTAGTGCTCACCCTACTTATTGCAAATAATGCACCGGCAAAAACGATCCCAATTATACCAATAACAAAGAACACCAATTGTAGGATGATCGCTACGAGTGCCAGAGACTTAGCTTCAGAGGCGTCTATATCTATCATGTTATACTCACAAACATCTTATGAAAATATTTAACAATTCTCATTGACGGAACCCACAATCAAAAGACCTCTTGAGGATTTCCCAAACCCCTGAATACGAATTGATGCCTGGCAAATCCCACTGGAGTGACTTCAGGTATGGCACAGGTATCGATGAAACATTCGGCATTTACTGAATTTTTCCTTCATTATTCTAGAAATTTCGATAGCTTATACCGTCCCTTCAAGGAATCTTGTCCTCATTAAGTTATGGTACACGGCAGTGAAATATGTCTTGACCCTAACCCTCTGCACCATTACCACAATGTTGTGTTCGGAGTGGAACATCCTCTTCGTGAAAGCATATTGATGTTCCTCCATTGACAGTATTCAATGTATCCCCAGATTGCGTCTCTTGGACTTCTTGGGAAGCCTGTGTTCCCTTACAGGACGATCTACAGTTCCATTGATTCCCTTGCTCTTGGAGCTGGAATGCCCATTGTCCCTGTAGCACTCACTAACCTGGATGCCCAGATCAACGACGAAATCATGGAGGCCGGCAGGTATTACCAAAAGCTTCTCAATGTTCTCGATTTCTTTCACAAGGGGATGAGCATTGTTGCAGGAGTGATGCTCATGATTCTTTGTCACAAAAGAACCGCCCCTCGATTTTACAGTTTTTGCATAATCTCAAATTCTACGAGATGCTTCGTTCCTCTTAACGGTCATATTTCAAAATTGTAGGAAGTTAAAAGGGACGGGAGTGTAAGGTGCAAAAGGTTTATGAAGGTGACACGATCTGTTCTTGATGAGATTCAAGGGAAAAGTGGTTCTGGTTACGGGTGCAAGTAGGGGGATAGGCAGAGCCATAGCAATTGGTTTTGGTAGGGAAGGGGCAAATGTGATAGTCAATTACTCAACATCTGAAGAAAGAGCTAGAGAAGTGGTCAGTGACATCGAGAATCTCGGATCGAAGGCCATAGCAACAAGGTGTGATGTATCTAGTGAAGATCAGGTCGCAGAAATGGTGAGAACCGCAATAGAGAGATTTGGAAGGCTCGACATACTGGTAAACAATGCGGGCATTGGATTCCTCTCGGACGTTACAGAAAAGACTGGCGAGGAGTGGGACCGAACTTTTGGCGTCAACATCAGAGGCACCTTTCTGTGTTCGAAATACGCAGCAATCCAGATGAAGAAACAGAAATACGGGAGAATAGTCAACATAGCTTCGACAGATGGCATCAACACATACGATCCGCTGGCCGCAGATTATGCTGCGACCAAGGCCGCTGTCATCAATTTCACGAAGAGTCTTGCAGTCTCCCTTGGTCCCGACATACTCGTTAACTGCCTAGCACCCGGATGGGTGGAGACCGACATGAGCAGTGGGATGTCCGAAGAGGAGAAGGAAAAAGAACTCAGCAGACAGGTCATCAAGAGGTTCAGCAGACCAGAGGAGCAGGCAAACGCCGTCCTCTTCCTGGCCTCCGACGAAGCAAGTTACATTACTGGAAGCGTCCTTGTAGTGGACGGGGGATTCCGATAGCTCAGGAACACCTGGTTAACGGGTCCGAAAGTCCGATCCAGTCTAGTTTCTTCTATTGGAGTGGAGATAAAGAGTTAGGTAAGGTTCGACAGACCGAATCAACTTGTTCCTTGCCTTGTTCAGATGTTCCTGCATGGTCGATTTTGAAATTCCATGCAGTCTTGCCAAATCTTCCAGGTTCGTGCTCTTTGGCGCCGAGAAGAAGCCCCTTCCGATTGCGTCTCTCATGTAACTCGCTTGCCTGTTCGATAGGTTCCCAAACAGGTCTATGAGAGATATGCTATAGATATCTCTGAGCGAGTCCAGTTTCACCTTCCTCTTCTTGATTATTCGAACATTACCGACCGCTGATACTCTATTAAAGAACGAAGAGAATGCCTCGTTTGAAAAAGATATTACGCGAAGTATTTCTTCCCCTCCTTCGTAGACCGCAGGTGCTTCCCATAAGAGGTTCAAAGACTCGGCTAGCCTTATTGTCGAGTTCCTGACACTGCAGCTGCAGGAGATTGCGGTGGACGTGTGGTCGCCAATCTCGTCCGTCGAAAGCACCAAGCTATGGATCTTCTTGGTTGTCTCCTCAAGCAACGCCATTGCCCTCTCGACTCTTTCCTTTGACCCATATACTTCGGCATAATCTATAACGGAGCTACACCACCTGAGTATGGTAAGGTCAGGAAAACCTTTCGAAATCATCGCGAAGGGTGTATTGTTTGTCATTGCAATTCGAATCTCTTCCATATACCGGTCCAGAACGGTATCAGGTATATTACTTTTACAACCATTCCTACTAGATAGTAATGACAGAAGTAATAGTTGAACACGAATGGAAAGACGTAGACGGAGAGAGCGTGATGAAGGTAGTAGGTAGTGTAATAGATATGCAGAAGAACGGATCTCTACCACAGGGGTTTGCTCTCAAGGGGATTCAATTGCTAAGGGACAAGAACAGGGCTATCTGCACTTGGGATGCACCGAGCGGTTCAGCCCTTTCGGAATTGCTCGGTAAATTGTCCCCTCCGACAATTCACACAGTAACGGAAATCAACAGAGTTCTCTGAGCCGAATCTCTCTT
>CAYMKC010000110.1:0-3135 GCA_964391105.1 uncultured Thermoplasmatales archaeon | reverse complement strand
CGATTCCTGCGATCTCATCTATCATTTTCAAAATCGTACCTCCGAACACATTGCCTGCAACGTTTGCGTCTGGAGGTAACATCACTCTCGATATATTCGACTCACTATCCTTGGGTGTCTTTTCATTCACATCAATACGCCTCAATTACATCTCGAAATTATTTACAAGCACCATTAGAACACGATTATTAAGACATTTCTGCCATGAATGCGAATTATAATGGGCGAGTCAATCCTCCTGGTGAAGGAAGAAGGTGATGCCAGGTTTCATTTTGCAAGGCGAATGTTGAATAAATGGAATCAGATTACCAGACGATTTCATGCAACTCGACCTATCGAAATCCGAGCACGGGAAGTATAGGCGTGGTAATCGTTCAAGGCGTAGTCGCGGTTCGATTCGACTCGAGGGGATCAAAAAGGGTGCGTTTTTGTGAAAAATGATGATGAAAAGGTTGCAATAGTTGGCATAGGGCATTCAAGATTTGGCAAGAGACTGGACGTAAGTCTCAACGAACTGGGTTGGGAAGCCATCCGTCCGGCACTTCAGGATGCAGGAATAACACAGAAGGATGTTGAATTCTATTCCGTTGGAAACTTCGGTTACTGGAGCGAGGAGATACTGCCCGCTGTTACAGTAGGAGAATATGCAGGACTTACCTGCGGGAGCTTGAAAACGGAAGCGGCTTGCGCTTCGGGAAGCGCATCTCTCAAGATCGCTATGGACAGCATCCTTTCGGGAAGCAGCAAAATTGCCATGGCAATGGGAATAGAAAAGATGTACAACTCTCCGAACGGCACGATCATCGAGCTGATAGGGAGGGCGGGGAATTACTTCTGGGAATTTGAAAACTTTGGCATGACCTTCCCGGGTTATTACGCACTCTATGCAACCAAATATCTCGACGCGTTCTCAGCGAAAGAAGAGGACCTCTGTGAGGCAGCCGTCAAGGCTCACCACTACGGCAGCATGAATCCATACGCCCAATTTCAGAAAGAGACGACAGTAGAAGACTGCATGAAATCTAAATATGTATCGAGACCACTGAAACTGATGGACTCATCTCCCATAACTGATGGGGCAGCAGCCGTGATACTGGCCCGGGGAGATATCGCAAGAAAACTTACCGATACCCCGATCTACATCGAAAGTCAGGGCAGTGCCACAGGTACAGCATACATCGGACGAAGGGATGACTATACTGGATTGGAAGCAAGCAGGAGAGCTGCTGAAACTGCATTCAAGGGTGCTGGACTGGATGGGGTAGGAAACAATTTCGACTTGTTCGAGGTCCACGATTGTTTCACGATAGCAGAGGTGATGGCGTATGAGGACATTGGCATAGCGAAGAGGGGAGAGGGGATCAAATTGCTGAAAGAACACCAAACTTACAGGGACGGAAAATTCCCAACAAATCTTGACGGAGGTTTGAAGTCAAAAGGTCATCCAATAGGTGCCACAGGCATAAGTCAGGCAGTTGAGATAACCAAGCAACTCAGGGTGGAGGCGGAAGATGGAAGGCAGGCGGAGATCAAAAAGGGAAGAGCACTGCAACACAATGTTGGAGGAACCGGGCACTACGCCTATGTCACGATATATTCGAGAGGTGATTAGATGACCAACGATCCGTTGATAGAAGACAGAAGAGTTCTTGAATTAAGATACAGGATGCCAGTCGGACAGATCAACCAGTTCTTTACTGGCCTAGAGGAGGGAAGGGTAAGGGGCACGAGGTGTAAGGTCTGTGGAAGGACGTATTTTCCGCCGCAGTCTGATTGTCCTCACTGCATGACCAGGGATGTGGAATGGGTAGATTTCAGCGGGGAAGCCGTCCTGGAGACATTCACCGTCATAGAAGTAACTCCAACTTCATTCACAAGCGAAGGGAGCTATGTCGTCGCGGTCGGATTGCTGAAGGAAGGAGTCAGGGTGCTATCCTGGTTAAACGTCCAGGACAGAACAAGAATCAAGATAGGTATGAAGATGATTCTGAAAGCGACCAAGAAGAAGGAAGGATACTACAGTTACGAATTTTATCCACGATAGTGGAAAGCTCAGTCCAGTCGGATTCGGAGTTCGAAAGTCAGTTTAGACGAAAATCTGCCGGCCAGATCAATTGAAGACTTTCTCCTCTTCCAGTTTGAAATCAAGTGCGTCCTTTTCTATATCTCTCTTAGTACTACCGTAGTTCTTATCGGTGAATTCCTTGATGAACTCGTGCTGAATTATGAGTTTCATCACCTCACTGCTGCCGGTCCAGATCAGCCCAAGCCTAGAATCCCTGAGAAGTCTTTCAACCGGATAAACAGTGGTGTAACCGATCCCGCCAAGCATCTGCATGGAGTCATTGACGATCTTCCACATTGCTTCGGTGGAATGGAGTTTCGCTATCGATACAAGCTTCCTGACATATGAGAGGTCAACCTTGCCGCGCTCCAGCTGATCAGCCGCCCTGCTTGCCACATATACCATAGAGGACGCACTCTGGAGTAGTGCTATGCTTTCTGCAAGTTTGAAGCTGATCCCTTCGTGTTCTATCAGCTTCTTACCGAACGACTCTCTCCTCAACGCATAAGATGTAGCCACCTCTAATGCGGCCATACCGACCCCTATTGAGCCTGCCGCAGTCGTCAGTCTTTCCGGAACCATCATTCTGTTGAATATATCGTACCCCGCATTCAGTCCACCAATCAGATTGTCTTCAGGTACCTCAGCATCTCTGAACACAATTCTTGCAGTACCGCCCCCCTTGTTACCCATGAGACCGTACATTGTTTCAACCTTCAGGCCGGGAGTTTCCCTGTCTACAATGAAGGCGCTGACGCCCCTAGTGCGGGACTTGGCATTCTTGTCGGTTATTGCGTATGTAACAAAGAAATCTGCTCCCTTTCCACCCACAATGAATCTCTTCTGTCCGTTCAGTATAAATTTGCTCCCCCTTTTTTCGGCCGTAGACTTCATCATTCCAAACAAATCCGATCCTCCGGACGGTTCCGTTATCGCTTCCGCTCCGTACTTGTTGCCATTCGTAATGCCCTTCAGATAAATCTCCTTCTGCTCGCTGGTTCCAAACCTGTGGATGGGTTCACCGACGATGGTACCAAGAGAGTACATGCAGCTCAGAGTGAAGCCGAGAT
>CAYMKC010000109.1:0-3191 GCA_964391105.1 uncultured Thermoplasmatales archaeon | reverse complement strand
ATGAATATATCCTCGCAAAATGATTTTTCTGACAGCAACAAGTAACGGAATTGAACTCCCAGCTGAGTACTTTTGTACAATATTGCTTATCTCAACAAAATCGTCTTATGGGCACTCACTTTTGAAATCTTAAGGAAATCTTTATCTCTGCTTACGATGGAGTGTGTTTTATGATCTATCGCTATGTCTGCGATCAGAGTGCTCATCGCATTGACTGTAATCCCATTGCTCATCAGTAGTCTGTTCATAGTTTTGAAGTTTTGATCGGCTGATTCAGAATCTAAGCCAAAATAGTTTGATCGACTCAAGAATGTTTTGACTTTTGCCTCTTCCTGTCCAAGTCTTCGGTGGAAAACTTGTGCAAGGAGTTCGTATTTTGATATGACCGTGACTCCCATTCTTTGATTCTTTTCTTCTTCACCCTATCTAAGTGCTTATCTTTCAAAGCCTCCTTCTAAGAAGTCAATAACAGCGGACCTGTCAAATATTATCATTTCTGATCCTCGCCCTCTCTATTATCAGCTTGGGCTCACTTCTTAGTATTTCTATTCTCTTGCAGCCAGATAATGCTCCCACCAAAGGTATTTTGCTGTCTTTTTTTTGTAGTTCTCGTATAACGTCACTGAAACTTTGATCTTCAGATCTGGCGTTGACTAGCTTTTTGTGGTGCCCTCTCTAATGTTGATACTTCCCGTTGCCATTTATGTGCACATATAAGTCCTTCCTAGTTCAGTCTATAGCCACTTCTAGAGGACATATGAATCGACTATTTGTTTGGTTTCCTTTTGTGTGTTGCACACTAAACTTTCTGTACAGCCCGAGGCTGGTGGAAAGAAATTCTAATTGTACAGTGCACAGGCATCTCGCTGTTGTTATTGAGCTGGCCTGCGGCATGCGCTCCCTGATTTTTGTTTCTTCCTATTTAAGATCAAACCTATCCAGGTTCATAACCTTGTTCCATGCTGAAATGAAATCCTTCACAAATTTCTCTTTTCCATCTTCGCTCCCGTAGACTTCCGCAACTGCACGCAGCTCAGAGTGAGAACCAAAGATCAAGTCCACTCGAGTTGCAGTCCACTTGACTTTACCCGTTTTTGCATCTTTCCCTTCGAACAGATTGTGTGAATCATCTGTCGCTTTCCAGGTAGTTCCCATATCGAGAAGGTTCACAAAGAAGTCATTTGTAAGTACGCCAGGACGATTTGTAAATACGCCGTTCTTGGAATGGCCATAATTAGCATCCATCGCTCTCATTCCTCCCACCAGTACGACCATTTCGGGTATTGTTAGAGTAAGAAGATGCGCTCTGTCTACGAGCATGAACTCCTCTTTCTTACCTTTAGAACCAGATTTATAGTTACGAAAACCATCCGCTTTAGGCTCTAGAAAAGACATAGACTGCACATCCGTCTGTTCTTCTAAAGCATCCATTCTTCCCGGCGAAAACGGAACTTCGATTTTGAATCCGGCGTCTCTAGCAGCCTTTTCAACAGCGGCGTTTCCTCCAAGGACTATGAGGTCAGCAAGTGATATTTTCTTTCCATTTTTTGCTTTGGCGTTGAAGTCATTCCTGATTCTTTCTAATACCTTAAGGACTCTATCTAGCTGATTTGGTTCGTTGCATTCCCAGTTTTTCTGCGGCTCAAGTCTTATCCGGGACCCATTTGCTCCTCCCCTCTTGTCACTGCCTCTGAAGGTCGAAGCCGAGGACCATGCAGTATATGCAAGTTCCCGGGTCTTTAGACCTGAATTGAGTATGATCTTCTTCAGATCCGATACGTCCTTTTCGCTAACCAATTTGTGATCAACTGTTGGGATTGGGTCCTGCCATATGAGCTCCTCTGATGGCACTTCTGGGCCAAGATATCTCGCCCTTGGGCCCATATCACGATGTGTTAGCTTAAACCATGCTCTTGCAAAGGCGTCTGCAAATTGATCTGGATGATCTAGAAACCGCCTGGAGATTTTTTCGTATACTGGATCGATGCGTAAAGAAAGATCCGTAACAAGCATTGTTGGTGATCGTCTCTTGTTGGGATCTTGTGCGTAAGGTACCGAATTCGCCCCTGCACCGCCCTTAGCAACAAACTGATATGCACCTGCAGGGCTCTTAGTAAGCTCCCACTCATATTTGAAGAGTGAGTCAAGGAAACCACTGCCCCACCTTGTTGGGGTAGTTGTCCATGTAACTTCAGGTCCGCCACCAATGGAGTCGTCCCCCTTTCCAGATTTATACGTGCTTATCCATCCAATTCCCTGATTCTCTATTGGTGCGGCTTCTGGTGCTGGGCCAACGTGCGAAGGCGGGCCTGCTCCGTGGGTTTTTCCGAAAGTGTGTCCTCCCGCAATGAGTGCAACAGTTTCCTCATCGTTCATTGCCATTCGAGAGAATGTTTCACGGATATCTTTTGCAGCAGCGGCAGGTTCGGGGACACCGTTTGGACCTTCCGGGTTTACGTAGATAAGACCCATCTGAACTGCAGCGAGTGGGTTTTCAAGGTCCCTATCACCAGTGTAACGCCTGTCCCCGAGCCATTCAGTTTCGCTTCCCCAGTAAACTGATTCGTCCGGTTCATAGACATCCTCCCTGCCTCCGCCAAATCCGAATGTCTTGAAACCCATGTTTTCCAGGGCTACGTTGCCTGCAAGGATCATTAAATCCCCCCATGAAATTTTTATGCCATATTTCTGCTTGACTGGCCAGAGCAACCTCCTAGCTCTGTCCAGAAGCACATTGTCCGGCCAGCTATTGAGTGGTGCAAAGCGCTGTTGCGCCGAGCCAGCTCCACCCCTACCATCGCCGACTCTGTAGGTCCCGGCAGCATGCCAGGCCATCCGGATAAACAATGGTCCATAATTGCCAAAATCAGAAGGCCACCAGTCTTGCGATGTTGTCATAACTTTAGCTATATCCTTCTTCACCGTTGCAAGATTTAATTTCTCGAACTCTCTTCTATAATCAAAATTCTTATCCATCGGATTTGATTTGGGCGAATTTTGCCGCAGGATCCTAAGATCAAGCCTATCTGGCCACCAATCATGAACGCTTCTTTCCATTCTTTTACTTCGGTTAACTGGGTGTTCGCTATCGTCCATAAAATGCCACTTCCCTCGCGTGTGTTCCTTTAATCGTGGATTGGTATTTCCTATCTTCCAATTCTGTCACTATTTTACTTACTGCAATTATTAAT
>CAYMKC010000108.1:0-3205 GCA_964391105.1 uncultured Thermoplasmatales archaeon | reverse complement strand
AGGTAAAACTCAAGAATCCCTCAACCAGCAACGACATAGATAGACTTCTTTCAGAGTTCCTATTTGACATAGGCTATCTGGAAGAGAGGGGAGAGTTCAGTCTGGAGACGGTAAAAGGGAGCGTACCTTTCAGGCTCTTCAAGGAGGTGTTCCTCGTGAGGTCCGACAAGACGTGGCCTGTCAACGAGCTGATAACCTACCTTGGCACAACCAAGCCGACCCTGTACAGGCATCTAAACAGGTTGAAGGGACTGGAGATAATCCAGGAGGTCCAGCTCGGCAAGGAAAAAGGATATGTGATGCGATACAATTCTCTCTCCCTAGCCTGGAATTTCGTGGAGTCGAACGTGAAGATGGCAATGGACAATTACAGGAAGAGGGTCGAAAACATCCAGACTATGGTGGAGTGATTGACAATGATGACACATCTTACAAAAGGATCGAAATACAGGATCGTATCTGCCAGCTCTGCAGAAGAAAACATAATTTCCGAGGGAGTCCTAGAGGGATTCCTGTCAATGGGAGAG
This sequence comes from uncultured Thermoplasmatales archaeon, assembly GCA_964391105.1. Lineage (GTDB taxonomy): Archaea > Thermoplasmatota > Thermoplasmata > Thermoplasmatales. The sequence continues at coordinate 2,678 of CAYMKC010000108.1, read as the reverse complement.
GAGCCAGCGATACTCCTGAACATAGGGGATGGGAAGCAGGAGAAACTGAGAGTGATTCCTGTAAGTACTATTCTCTATATCGACGTGATAGAACAGACGGAGGAGAAGGATAAACAGGAGAAGGGAGACTTAAACTACATAAGTTGATACTTCTGGATCTCGCTGTAGATCGGACCGGTTGGTTTCAATACGGATTCATAGAGGGTGAACGAGTCTATCTCCTGCTCGAGGAAAGTCTTGCCCTCGTACTTGGATATCAGACCGGAAAAGTTTCTAGGTTCCCTCGTTCTGAGTATCGTGATGTGGGGAGCGAATGGATGGTCAAGAGGAATTTCTTTCGTTCTTGAGTCAACTTCCCTGGCCAGGTTCTTTAGATTGTCTTCCGGCGATGCCCTGACAAAGAGCACCCTTCCTCTGTGCCCAGAGGGGAATCCGCCCATCCCTCCCACCATTACCGAAAACCTGTTGAACCTGATCTCCCCTAGCGACCTCTTGATAGTCTCGATATTCTCGACCTCGCCCAAAAACTTCAACGTCAGATGAAGGTCGCTTCCCTTCACGACCTTTCCCATGGACTCGCATCCACGTATCACCTCCTTTAGAGATTCATTAACTTGAAGGCTGATCGCGATGAAGGTTCTCACAGACTTTCATCAAAACGTTACGCAAAACTTTTTGCCTTCAGACTCATCCTCGAAATATGATCGTTAGGGACGGTCTATACTATACAAAGACCCACGAGTGGCTGAAAGTTGACGGCGACGTAGCGTCTATAGGCATAACTGATTTCGCTCAGAATCAGATGTCGGATATAGTTTACGTGGACTTTCCAAAGATCGGGGCCAGCATCAAGGCAGGGGAAATCGTAGGCACTGTCGAGAGCGTGAAATCCGCAGAGGACTTCTTCTCCCCAGTAACTGGGAAAGTTGTAGACGTCAACAAGGTACTGGAGAAGACTCCGGAAGATATCAACAAGAATCCGTACGAGGCGTGGATTGTTAAACTAAAGCTATCAAATCCGAGCGAAGTTAACAATTTGATGAAGAAGGACGCCTACGAGAAGTTAATAAAGTAAAGAACAGATGTCCTGGATTCATAGGCGCAGATCCGAGACTTACTATAAGAGGGCTAAGACTGCAGGGTTCAGGAGTAGAGCGGTCTACAAACTACAGCAGATCGATGAAAAGTTCTCGCTGATAGCGGATGGAATAAGGATTCTGGACCTGGGAGCCTCACCTGGAGGGTGGAGCCAGTACCTGTCCATGGTAAACAGGAATGGACTGAACGTTGCACTTGACATTGTTCCCATGGCAAGGATCGAAGGGGTGTTTTTCATCAAGGGAGACGTTTTTGAGAATGACATCATTCACCAGGTGCTCGAAGCGTCTCCAGACGGTTTTGACCTGGTCCTTTCAGACATACTTATGCACACGAGTGGTGATAGGCCCAGAGACCAGGCAAATTCTTACTTCATTGGAAAACGAGTGCTGGAGGTTTGTGAGCAAGTCCTCGGAAGAAAAGGGAAGGTGCTGGTCAAGACTCTACAGGGCGATCTCACAGAGGAGTTGAAGGAGGATTACAAGAAACTTTTCAGGAGGGTGCACCTGACGAAGCCGCCTTCCTCTCTTCCCCGCTCCGCCGAATTCTATATTCTGGGAGAGTACTATTCAGGTAAGAAACTAGGTCCTTGAACCTCTCGATTTCGACCAAGACCAGAGTGTTGCCTTTCTTCCTATTGGCTATCTCAATTGCCATATGCTTCGCGCGTTCCTTTTCAACCTTCAGATATCCACCCTTGTTGATATAAGAATCCCACTCCCAGCTGAACGTTTCAGGATCAGAAAAATTCCAGTGCCTCTTAAGCAGTCTTCGTCTTCTTAGGCTAAGGAGTATCATGTCCGTGAGCTGAACGTGTTCAACAAAAATGTCCTCATAAGTTCCCGAGGGGATGTCGATCCCTATCACTTCCTTGCCCATCTTGTCTGCGGCTCTTATAGCCACGATGTATGCTTCAGGGGGGATGGACGTTTCCCCGAATTTCTGCATGAAGTATTCGTAGATGATCTCGACGTCGTCCATCTCAACATCTACTGGACTCTTGACGTACTGTCTTAGCCCGTCGACCTCATCGCTGGTAACGGACAGCATAATCTGGTCAAAGTTTTCTTCCGCCAAGAGTCTTTCAACGTCCTCTCCGGAGTCCTTCAGTGCCTTGTTTATTCCCAGCAAGAGGATCCTGTCCTGGCCGTTGAACTCTGCCCTCAACTATTTCTTCTCTCCCTGATCACTCCCTTCAGTTCTTCCTTGTCCTCAAACTTTTCGAGCTCGGAGTAAGAGATGATGGGAATCTTGTATCTCTTCGGACTCTCCATCTCTCTCTTGACTATCAGCAGTCCGTCCTTGTTGGTCATTCTTGAGAGCTGGCTGAGGTACTCGATCTTCTTCTCTACCCTTGCCATCTCCTCCTCTATCCCGCCGAGGTAGGAGGACTCAGAATCTTCCATCAGGAAATTCACGATGGACCTTCTTATCGGATAAATGGCGAAACCCTTTCTAGTGATTTCTTGGTTTACCAGTCTCTCGAACTCCCTCATTTTGACGAAGCCGGTTTTCGTCTCGTCTACCCTTACGTTCCACAGGAACGATACGTATTCCATTATCTGCTCTCCCAGGAACTC
>CAYMKC010000107.1:0-3232 GCA_964391105.1 uncultured Thermoplasmatales archaeon | reverse complement strand
AATAAAAAATGATTTCCGGAGAGCAAGCAGAGGTATACAAGGTTGCCCAAGAATTCTCGCTTGGGGATGATTTCACCTACGGTATCAACGTCACCCTCAAGGGGAAGTCCGGCATGGATCACAAATTTAATCTCGTCCTGACGTCCAAGGAAGATGAACGCAACAAGATAGCTGTACTTCAAGACATTTCAGAAGACCTCATCAGTGATCTGATGGAGTTTAACGCAATCGCCCGAGATTGTGGGATACAGTTGAAGGCAGTTTCGGTTGAAAAGGACCTGACCAAGTCAGAGTTAAATCTTGCCCGTGTCTGCAACATTGCTATTATCCGAAAGGACTTCGGAAAGGAAGTACACGATATCTTTGGAATAAAGAGGTTGGACGAGAACATAGGTGGCTTGATAAAAAAGGGGTGCATCTATATGCTGTCAGGCGCTCCTGGAGCTGGAAAGACCGCACTCTGCACCCAATTTCTCGTAGAGGGCGCAAAGAAAGGGGAAAAGGGTATGATAATTCTGACGGACATGCAGGGCAGAGATTTCATTTCTCACGTGGAATCTTTTTCTTATGGTTTCAAGGATTACTACAAGAGGGGAGGTATAGAGGTGCTGGAGATTTCGAACAGAATACTGAAGCTGAAAGCGGGTGTTTCTGGTGACTACTCTTCCGTCAAGAATTACATAGGAACCTTGACGAGTCAGCTCAAAACACTTGTCGCAGAGTATAACGTGACTAGACTGGTCATCGATCCAATAACCCCCTTGATTGTGCAAGATAATGATTTTCTCAATCAGTTCTTCAAGGCGCTGTCTGTTCCTCAGACCTACACGCTCGTTACGAGCGGCATCGGAAAGAGTGATGAAAGCGCGTACGGAATGGAACAGTTCTTCGTTTCCGGTCTAATCAAACTCGGATCTGACGAACCGAATTCCGATATAAGAAAGGCTTCGGTCGTCAAAATGAGTGGTGGTGGATACAACGAGAAGCCGTTCTTTTACAAGATAACGAACAGGGGTATCGTATGGTACGAAGAAGATGACTACGGGAAGGCCGGTTCGCTTTTCAACCAGGTAGTGCTTTAGATTTTAATCTACTCGGCGGTGTTATCGGGACTTGACAATCAGCAGTTAGCTTTCTATCAAACTGTGCTGAATCAGAGGAGAGTCGTTTGACCAGTCCTTTTTGTCCAGTCAATAGGTTCGAGTCCTGACATTCTTCTGAACAGGTTTACCGTAGCTGGCCCAAATCCTTGGAAGTGGTTGTTGCTCAGAACGTATGCGTGCTTTATCATTTCTTCTTTTTCCTTTAATTCTTTTGACCAAAACCCAATTTCTTTGGACCGCTCCCTCTGCACCTTTCCAAATTCCTCTTCATTTATGTATCTGTCCCCCACGAGCCTCAGATACACAGAGTCAGAGGTCAGTACTGGTGGAACTTTGGCGTAAGGAATCTCTGACCATGTGAGGCTCGCGTTGTTGTCCCTGAGCATGAAAAAGGTCTCATCAACAAACCAAGAGTCGTGCCTCATTTCGACAGCGTAACTGAAATTCGAGGGCAATCCCTCAAGGAGCAATTTCAGGCTTTTGTATCCCTCCTTGAACTTGAGGGACGGGGGAAGCTGGATCAGTACCATTGACAGTTTATTCCCTAGAGTTCCCATAACATTCAAAAACCTTATGGCCTCTTCAACCGCATTTCTCAGTCTCAGATCGTGCGTCACAGTCTGGGGCATCTTGGCGGTGAAGGTAAAACTCTCAGGAACCGAACTCTTCCATTTCTCAACTGTTCGGATGTCAGGTATTGAATAGAAACTGGAATCGATCTCCACCAGATCGAATATCTTTGAATAGACCTTCAGATAATCTGAAGGTTGAGTTCCAGATGGATAAAAAGGTCCGACCCACTGTTTGTAACTCCAACCTGAGCAGCCAGTTCTGATTTCCAATGCAGGATTCATGACCAGGATTGGTTAAAAGGTTATTCTCTTCCGCTGATCGTATGAGGTTGATCCATAAGTGCTCAGTCAGGCGCTCTGGTAGCTATCTATCCCTCGCTCTTCGCCCTATGGGTCTTCAACTTTATGTTTGTCAATCCCACCGCAAGCAACATTGCTGCACCACCGATTATTGTGAATACCGTCACCGACTCTCCAAGCAACAATGCACCGCCGGCTATTCCAACAACGGGAATCAAGTAGAGCTGAACCGAAACTTTTGCAACTCCCCCGTGCTCAAGCATAGTGTAAAAGAGCATGTATCCAAAGACTGTGCTAAGGAGTGAAAGGTAGAGTATTGCTATCCATCCCGATATAGGAAGGGTGGCGACCTGGGAAACAAAACTTCTTGAGAGCAATGGCAGGAGCATCGCGGTGCCTATCAGCCCGACCCAGATGGTGAAAGCTCTTGCACCAAACTTCTGAACCAGTGGTTTGGCAAACACCGCAAAAGTGGCATACGAGAGAGCTGTGCCAATACCTTCCAGTATCCCCGGAACCGTGCCTGTGCCACTTGATTTGAAGGTCCCAAAGAACAGGATCAACGCACCAGCTAGTGCGAAAAGCACGGCGATATAGATAGTCCTACCATGTTTTTCCCTGAGGAATATCGATGAAAGTATGACGATGAAAATCGGCCCAAGTGCCACAAGCAATGTTTCCAGGCCCGCTCCAATAGAACTCTCCGAGTAATTGATGGTTAGATGATAGGCAACAACGTTAGCGAATGAAACAAGCAATAATCTTGGAACAACCTTCCTATCTATGGGAACCTTCGGTCTCCCGAAAACTGGGAGAAGAACTAGAAATGCACCTCCGGCGATGAACCACCTCAGTAAAGTCAGGTTTACTGGCGTTACCAGTGGCTCCATTATTTTTATTGCAACGAATGCCAGTCCCCAGATAAGGCTGAGAACCACCAGGACCCCGTAAACTTCCAATGCACGTGCAGTCCTTGATTCGTTTGTCTTTTCTGGCTCGTTTGCACTCTCCCATTTGATGACGTTCTCTTCGACCATCTTATCTGTTCTCAGAATTTGCCTTTTCCATTGAGATAAGGAATTCTTTCCTGTCCACACCCAGTCCGTATCCTCCTAGACTCCCATCCTTTCTCACTACCCTGTGGCATGGAATAATCAGCGGCACTGGATTGGAAGCACAAGCGTTCGCAACTGCACGCACTGCTCTGGGTTTTCCAATCATCTGTGCAACCTGGTGGTAGGATCTTGTTTCTCCGTA
>CAYMKC010000106.1:0-3258 GCA_964391105.1 uncultured Thermoplasmatales archaeon | reverse complement strand
TATGGGAAAGGTACCAAGTTCAAACCGTAAAAGAAGGAACTCCCGATATAGGAGAGAAAGACCACAACTATGAGGTATATGGGCAACCAGATTCCCGCTCTTATATCCGCCATGCCGAAATTGTGCTTTCTCCTCGCCATTATGAGAAAGAGTAGACCAGCGAACACTGAAGGGATTGCGATCATTATGGCGTGGAATCCTGACCAATATACCAGAAGCCCCGCGACCACATAGGCGACTGGGGCCATGACTTTGTAAGCGGGAAGCTTGTACGGTCTGTTCTCGTTTGGATACTTCTTCCTAAAGATGGCCAGACTTATGGCGGACTGTGCGTACGATATAACTACCGCATCAACGAAAACTCCTATTAGTGAAGCAAAGGAAGGCAAGAGAAGCAGATAAAACACAGCGATCGCAAATACAACTACAACGGCATTGAACGGAATCCCTCTCTTGCTAAGGGTAGAGAAGAAATCAGGGAAATATCTGTCATACCTTGACAGTGTATTTCCGACCCTTGCAGCTCCTCCCCAGTAGACCAGACCATCGCTGAAAGAAGCTATTATGATCACGACCACCGCTAGAACTCCAAAGGCCGCCAGTCCCACATTTATAGATGCGCTTGTGTAAGGAGACCCTAGGCTGAAGAGGCTCCCCCAGCTACCGGCCGAAAATCCCAGTTTACCCCAGTTGATGGTACCCAAGAATGCAAGACTTTCGAGAATGTAGAGTATCATGACAATTACGAGGGAGATCCCGATGGCCTTTGGCAGGACTTTTCCAGGCTCCTTGACTTCTTCTGCATAGTCCACTGGTTGTCTGAAACCAGCATATGCGAATATTGTTGCCGATATGGCTAGGAAAATCCCGGGAACGCCCAATGGGGCAAACCCGCCGTTGAGTGTCCAGTTCTTTCCATCAAAGAATGAGATAAGCGCGAGGGCAACAATCACCATCATCAAGACCTTTATTATTGTGAATCCGTTGTTCACGTTTCCGATAATTCTAACGTGTCTTATCTCTACAACGAATATTAGAACAAGCATCAGTATTCCCACTGCAATTCCCAGATCAGTTATTACTCCGCCAGAATACAGTGGAGGATAGTAAAGTCCAATGTATTCGACCACTACCGCCACCTGGGTCGGAAGAGCTAGGGTGTATCCTATGAAAGTGCTCCATCCGTTCATCAATCCGACGATGGTACCGTGACTCCTAGCAGGGTAATAGGCTATTCCACCTGCCCTTGGCCACATCGTCCCGAGTTCGACATACAGGAACGCTATGGGCAAGATGAGCAGAAATGCTATCGGCCACGCCAGAATACCAGCCGGTCCACCATAAGCCAATACGTAAACGGGTACAAATGCAACAGCTGATCCAAAAATTGCACCAACTGTAAGGAACACAATATGCCAGAAGTTCAGTTCCTTTCTATATTCTCGCTTTTCAGTTTGAACACCTTTACTACCCGTTTCTTCAGCATGACTAACCATAAATTCAAACCTCTGCGTTGGATATTCTCGGAATTATATATAGTTAGCGGATAATAGATTTCGTGAGCTAAATCTCTTTAACCACTCCTAGTAGTTAGAATAAATGATCATAGGGAGACTCTGTGGTCAGATTCGGATGGACTATCGAGGTCATCGGAATGAAACCAGCCAGCCAAATTATTTATAGATTGCTTCTCTAATTAAACGGCGATAACTTATGCCAGAACTCGTAAACAATGTGGACCTAAGCGCTCTTTTGGAGACGAAGAAAAAAATTGAAAACGATGGGGGACATCTCTACCTTGAAAAACACATTGAGGGAGAATTCCACCTAGATGGAAGTCCTATGTTCACTGCCACTCTTTCATCACAGGCAGCAACATTCACAATGGGCGCCGATGAGCCAGGAGTTTTGGGGGGGAGAGGAATTTATGCTACTCCTCTGAATTATCTAATGTTTGGGGTTATGTCGTGTTTTGCCTCTACGATCGTGGTAAATGCTGCTCTAAGAGGAATAAAACTCAAGAAACTGAAAATGAAGGGTCATCTCTATTATGATATCGGTCCAATGCTAACACCGACTGATGCCCCTCTCGCGAAGGAACTCAAGATAGAAGTGGAAGCAGATCAGGACATAAGTGAGGTGATCAAGGCCTCCGATAAGTGCCCTGCTTTTTTCATAGTTTCCCACGGAGTAAAAACGACTGCGGTCCAGATCTAGAATCTGGTACAAGAATACTAGCAGATGACACGCAAGTAGTATTCAACACCGGTCGGGCAGAAGACTTAACGGCTCCTTCAGCTCTATTTGCCTCTCAAATACTGGTCCTGACCGGTCAGCCAGTCCTGTCTTAAAGGACTGAACACGTCCATGTCGATTGTGTCCTCGAGAGCAGTGGCTTTGTGTGGAGTATTGGATGGAATGACGAGAACTTCTCCCTCCTTCACACTTATCTCTTTCCCCCCTATCTCGAACAAGAGCTCACCTTTTATTATCCACGTCAACTGCTCATTTTCGTGATGATGTTCCGGTACTACAGTTCCTTTCTTGAGTCTGACTTCAGCAAGCATCACTCTATCCCCATAAATCAGCTTCCTCGAAAGCACTTCTGAGAGTTTCTCTGAGGCTGTTTCTTTCCAGCTCGTCTTTCTGAGTTCTGCCATAAAATTATCATGGCCCCCTCTTATTTATCCCTTTAGGGGAGCATATGGGCTGGTAAACAACTATTTAAATATTCGCATCAACTACACAACCATGACTGAGATAACTTACATACGGGACCTTGGCAGGTCCCCATCGCTCGAAATTGTGAACTTGGTGCTCCAGAAGATGTCAAGAGGAGAGAAAGTTATATCTCTCGCGATAGGAGAACCAATGTACACGACTCCAGTGGCAATCAGTCAAGTTGCGTTTGAAAGCATGAAGAACGGAGACACTCACTATACCTCATCCTTAGGAACAAAGGAAGTAAGGGAAGCAATAGTTGAGAAGGTGAATAAAAAGAACGGAATAGGAGCGAGCATTGATAATACCATTTTCATAATGTCAAAGCAATCTATATATGCCTCAATGATGGCAATCGCGGGAGATAGACACAAAGTTCTGATACCGGATCCTGGCTATTTCTATTACGAACCAGCCCTTCTTGCGGGCTTGAAACCAGTCCGCTACAGAATGAATGAAGATCTATCGTTCAACGTGAGGAATGTCACATCTCAGTTGGACAACGATACTGCAGCGGTGATTATAAATTCCCCAGGG
>CAYMKC010000105.1:0-3312 GCA_964391105.1 uncultured Thermoplasmatales archaeon | reverse complement strand
GTCTCAATTCAATCTGATCAAACCGGCGTATCTAATATTACCTCGAATTCAACGTCTTCGACCTTAAACTCGGGAAATGTTTTCATTGCGTACAGTCTGACCTTGTTGCATTCTTCGCCAACTGCTTCTATGTGAAACCTTCTCATCCCAGTCGTAATGGTAAGCCTTTTGAACATGCTGTTGGACCGTACAAATGAAATGAATGAATCTATGTTCTGGGCGGGTACGTTCAGGCTTATGATCGCCCTGCAACCGAGACCCATTTCGGTGTAGTTGATCTCTGCCCTGCATCCCCTCACTACACCTTTCTCCTTCAAGTGAATGATCCTGTCTCGGATGTTCCAGATGTTCTTATCTAACTTTTCTGCTACTTCTCTATAACCCAAGCTGCAGTTACCCTCCAGAATTTCTACAATCCTTTGATCGAGGGCATCTGGTTGGAATTTCCGCATGGACGCATATGATGATTCCATATTTAATTCATGTACGTAACAATACATAAATCGTGATTAATGTAGCTCTGACTGGAAAGTCGTTCATGCTGAAATAGGGGTACAAATCAGCCTAGCATATTTGATCTGTGTAAAAGAAATGAAGTAACTATCTTATGAAATTCTTGAAGTCTTGGCTACTGATTCTTCCAAAGAATGTCGCTCCTTACAGATGACTGTTAAAAAATGTATAGTAATAGTGTTGCCTTGAATAGCACAAGAGTTATCCATACCGGTTCAGTAGAAAAACGATGAGGACTCCAGAATTCCACCACAATTTGGGCGTGACTCGTAGTTGGCTTTACTGGAAGTAGAATGACGCAAAATCTGGTCTTTGAGGTTGTATAGGTAGAGGGACTGCACAATGAAAATAGATCTGAGGGGGAGAAGAGGAGCGGATTATCGGTCGGTGGAACTATCATTGAGATAAGACACGATGCTATCATATCCATTCGAATAGAGCTAAGGAGAGTGAATGATTTTGGCGAAGCTAGATTTTCGACTTTTCGGATTAAGAGGAGCATAGTATCTGAAATTGTCAATAAGATCGAGAACTCTCTGCGATGATGTACCTCAATTTAGATCCGAGCGGAGCAGCTCCACAATTCAGCTTAACGGACAAAGTGTCTTTAGCAGGGCCTGCAGTGTTCCGCAAAAATGTAGAGATTTGCAGACAAATTCCACACAGTTTGTTTAATATCTTTATAAATTTCGAGCATCTTATCACCTATGGAATACAACGATTCCGATTCGGTTGTTCAGGTGCAACAGTTTACAGACTTTGAAAGGAAACACAAGCAAAAGAGATCTGCCACTTACTACTGCAGTATATGCAGGTCATTCGAGACTCCCTTGTGGGACGAGATGAAGGATCATTTGAAATCAAAGCACAACGAGTTGGTTAGACCTGTATCATATAGAATAAGGTGGAAATGAGAAGTGGTCAATCCGGACCTAGATGAAATCATAGATAGGTCAAAGGCACAAATCTCACTGGCCAGAATGTATCTCACTCTGAAGGACTTCACTTCCGCATACACCCACCTGAAAGCAGCTCAGGCTTATCTGACCGAATCTGCATCTTCTAAGTCTTTGAAGTGGAAAGAGTCATTGACCAACTTGAACGAGCTTCAGACCATATTGAATGAAAAAAAAGTTCCACTAGAACGGCATCGATATCGTCTTCCTTTGATATGAAAGTGAAAGGTCTGGTGTGAGGACATGCCTCAGCGGATCGCATGTATATGCATTTTCTACAATAGTCATTAATACACATTGAGCCTCACACACGTGTGGGATTTCCGAGCGAGTGCAAGGCTGAATTGGAGATGGTGTTTTAATCACAAGAACGGAAGTATATCGGGTATAGCATCGTCGCTCTTTATCCCGAGAACGGAAGTTTATTTCTATTTCATCGTCAATACCTTTCAGTCCCCTATCGCCACCGTTGAGATCAATTCTCTTCTGTAGTCCTGCATTGTTGATCGAAAAGGTGAGCGACTATTGCTCTTTCTCCACGTAATCAAAAAGCTCTCTCCTATTTTTTTCGTTGGAAACGTCCGCCATGAATGTGAGTATAGAAAGAGATTTCCCCTTTGCCTCCTCGAGCTTGTCATTTCGTCTCCCACAGATGATTACTGTATTTCCCAATTTCGACAGCCCGTCTGCAAAAGCATAGCGATTCCCGTAGCCCCTCCCGTGATCTGAATCGTATTTCTCATAAGTTCTATCCTTTCACCCTATTTGGTCCATTGACAGCGCGTACTTTCATTCTCACTTCATTTTTAGGAAGCACCATAAACCACTTCCTGAAGACATCTGAGGAGATGATGAAAGCTGGAAAATCGGTAACGATAAAACCGGAAGTCGAGTCAAAGACCAAGAAAGTGGAGATAAAGTGAATGCTCGAACAGCAACACTGTAACCTGGTGAAGGGGAATTATCAAGGTGCATAGATCTAGCGCAAAATTCAACTGTACTCCACCACTATCGACAAGTTGTATCCAGAGTGAAAGTTTGAATGATTTGAAACAGTGGAGTAAACAATAGTGTTTGAAGTGAGATTGAGACCGTCTCGAGGAATTGAATGTTATCTCAGGATACAGGAACATCCCTAATGTTCAGGAGATTAGAGCTATCTGAATAAGAAACAAGATCCTGGGAATTTAAATTTGGAAAAAAATAGTCAGATCCTACCGGACTAGTCGGATTGAGATCTATGGAGGAATAGTGATTAGGTCATGACTATTCCCTTGCCCGATAGGACCAGTTAGCTTGTTCTGAGCCCACCTCACCAGTTTGCTACTTCAGCTTAGTAGGCGTAAACCGTCCCAGTCATGAAACCGGGTAGATCCATTGCTCCACCCCATCCTGATGGACCTGATCCACAAGCTACTTCACACTGCCATGTATATGTTCCAGGCTGAAGGACGAAGGTTGCTTGGACTACGCTCGAAGGGACAATTGGAATGTTCAGTACGACGTTGCTACCGTTCTGTAATGTGAATGTATGAGCAATGTTACTCACTGGGACAGACGATACCTGTTCACTGCCATTAACAACGACTTGGTTGTCTAAAGCTGTAGAGTTCACGTTGGTATTATTTGTAATCGTCTCCTTTCCGTTTATTGTGCCCGTCACGTTTGCATAAATGGCTGCGACTGATCCGTTACCTTCGTCGTAGTTAATTACTGTCACTTCCACCTTTTGATTTGCTGGTATCGAGATGTTGGCCGCTGACTTGAGTGTTCCGTTCTGTAGCACAAAGAAAGCTGGTTGATCGCCGACTGAGGCGTTGTAGAAGTTGTTAGTAGTTATCAC
>CAYMKC010000104.1:0-3330 GCA_964391105.1 uncultured Thermoplasmatales archaeon | reverse complement strand
ATGACCCAGAGAGCATAAGGGACTGCAAGGTGGACAACGTCCTTCAGCTCAAGGAATTCGATGGAGGTTTCGGCCCCCGTCTAGAAGAGGTACTGAAGAACGAGAGAAGAACAATCATCGCGAATTTTTCATCAAATCTCATCTTCATTGTCGCTCAAGTGGAGGGGAGATTCCAGGAGGCGATCCTTCCACCTCTACTGAGGCTTCTGAGATCAACGGGAGCACTTATCGGATTCTTTCCTATCATCCCGATAGGGGCGGACAGGAAAAGAGAGGTCGAAAAGGTCCAGAGGATGAAGAGCGATCTAGACGTCCTCGAGTTCGTCGACTCTGAATACCTACTGTCGGATTCAAAGAACCAGAGGATACTGGACATAAACAACCAGTACTACAAGCACATATGGCAGAAGATCGTCAGCCTGGCAAAGGTGGTTGACAATTCCACCGCACTCGGGATCTCCATGCACGACATCAAGATGCTGACCGACCTGTATGGTCCTGTGCGGGTTTCTAACTTCAATTATCCCTTTGTGAATTTCAGCATAGCAGAGAGGGACCTCTTCGAGGAGGTCAACAAGCTACCGCGTGATAAGATAAAGAGAGTCTACATGGTCTTGCAGATTGGGAGTGAAGTCGATTCCAACGACGTTATCCTCTTTGTCAGGAAGGTTAAGAACAGGCTAGGGAGTATAGACTTCAGACAGGGATTCATTCACACTCAGGGCGACTTCGGAATGATCATCCTTACCTTTGGCTCATTCTAGCGTATCTCAATGATAGAAATGCGTTAAGATAGGAAGTTTATTTAGTCACGCCGATTTTTCCGTTCAAGGCAACGATGAGATACCTTGCAAGGAGATACGGTGAATATTTCGGTTTCAAGATACCGGATGTACTTAGCGCTGAAAGAATAGAGTTCATGCACCAAGGGATTGAGACGAGGAAGGACCCTGTATTTCTTTCGGGAAACATCGCGGTGGTAAACAGGATCAACAAGCTGAATGCAAGGGATTTTGTGAGAACAATCGCCGATCTCCGTGTGCGTTATCCTGACAAGCTAATCTACGTTCCTGCATTTGGATTGCCCAACGACTATCCCGTCCTCTTCTATATGGGTGTGGACCTTCTCGATGACTCCCCCATAAGACTGCTTGGAGGGGAGAGATGCGTGAGCGAGTTTGGGTTGTTCAAGGGGGATAACTGCAGGAAGAGGAACGAAGAAGAAATGAGGAGAACTATTGAGCTGATAGACCTCGCACTTTCTCACAACAAATTCAGGGAGCTCGTGGAGTCCCACAGCTTCTCTAACTTTTCCAAGGAAGCGCTCAGGATAATGGACATGGAATTCTTCCAGTACGTCAGCGGATTCATGGACTACCGTCCGAAGAGCATCGTTGCATCGAGCGTTGAGGGAATTTATAGACCGGAGATAGTGAACTTTAGGAAGAGGATAGAGAAGCTCAAACAGACGGCTGACAACCTGCTGCTCATTCCGTGTTCGGCTATCAAACCATACTCTAAATCAAAGACACACAGGATACTCCATTCCTTCATCCATCCATACCTGGGTGGAATCCAGGAAGTCATAGTAACCAGCCCACTTGGACTGGTTCCGAGGGAGCTAGAGGAGTACTTCCCTGCAAAATACTACGACATCCCTGTTACTGGACACTGGTTCGAGGAAGAGAAATCTATTCTCCGTCAACTGTCAACGGACTACTTCAGCGGGAAGATATACGAAAACGTGTTCTACATCCTTCCCAAGGGAGAGAGTGATATAGTTGGGATGTTCGAAAATGCGGAGGGTATTGAAGGGAGCATCAATTTTGAAAATTCGGAAAGGATCGGGAATATCATTTCCTCCCGCAAACTCTCAATTAATAAGAAAAGGAAGGAGATGACCGAGTATTCTAACGTCATAAAGTTCCTGTTTGATATAGATGTGCAACCCGATGTTCTCAGTCAGAGGAAGGAAGGCAACAGGAGAATAGTCCTTTACAACGAGTCTCCGATACTCATAAAGACCATTTCGGGGGTACGGATGACGAAGGGACTGGGAGACGTCTTGTTCAAGGCGGGCAAGAGAACGGTCGAAACGGAAGGTATATTCAAAGGAGACAACCTCTTCATCCCGGGAATTAAGGGCATTACACAGGACGTCATGCCTGGCATGGAAGTAACACTTGTCAAAGATGGGATACCTGTTGGACGAGGAGTGGCAGAGGTATCCAGCATGGACCTGTTGCTGGAAAAAAAAGGGATCGGAGTCTCAGACGTCTCTTACTTTCAGTGAGGACCTACCATCTAGAGAGCAAAAAGATTGTAGAGCTTTTCCAGTTGCTTGGTGTCCTTGATCCTCTCCTTCAGGTCCGCCCTGAGAGGCGTCCTGTCGTAGCTGAATCTCTTCATTTCGAACGTCTGACTTGAAGTGTCGTATATCGCAAATGCTGGCTTGGGGTTCCCGTCCCTTGGTTGACCGGAAGACCCTGGATTCACGATCAGATTTCCAGCATAGTTCACCAGAAACTGGTAGTGAGTGTGGCCTACCAGATAGTTACCATTCTCCTGCGTAAAGCTCATAGGATCCTTGAGCTGCTCGCTTGATATCTTCCACGGGTACAGGTACCCGTAGAGGGAATCGGCTGGAGCTCCGTGCACGATGTGAAATGGAGTGCCATCCAGGTCCACACTTAATGATGTGGGTAGAGATTTTAAAAAACTGATATGCCCTTCTTCAAGGTCTTTCATCGTAATGTTCTCCCTCGTGTAGACCGACAGTTCGTGGTTCTCTTGAGAGCAGAGGCAGTCCTTCTTGAAGGCTGCTGCATAATCATGGTTACCAGCTACAATGTATTTAGCTATCCTCTTAACTTCATCAATCGTCTCTACTGGGCTGGTACCATAGTCGACCACATCGCCAAGAAATATAGCTTCGTCGAAATTTACTTGTTCTATCATTGCCTTCAGGGCATATTTGTTCGCATGGATATCGCTGAAAATAAGTACCCTCATTGTCGACTAAATGTTGCTTCATTTTAAGAAGTTTCTGTCTCTGTTCACTGTTAGCTTTTTTAAACCTAAACCAAGTTTACGAGCTTGCATTTCGAGCACGGCGTTTCGATGCATTCAGTATATTCCCGACCCCATCCAAGAAGTCATAAACTTCCCGGAGATTAGATGATCGTAGGTGAACCTCCTTGTCCTCATAAGAACGTTAGGAGTTATGAGGGAAACGGTAAAGCTCCCTTGCTTCAGCTAGAGGAGGATGTAACTCAAGTTATATGCTTAAACCAACCGGTTCTGCAGTTTTCTCCTCTCAGCCATTCCTCG
>CAYMKC010000103.1:0-3362 GCA_964391105.1 uncultured Thermoplasmatales archaeon | reverse complement strand
GGGAAGACTCTAGGCGCCGAATGAGAATCAGAACTGACGACCTCTCGAAGACTTACGAAAAGAAGTACAAGGCACTTGAGGGCCTTACCATAGACCTGAACAGGAATGGGATCTTTTCCATCATAGGCAGGAACGGTGCAGGAAAGACAACATTCGTCAGAATGATGGCGACCGAACTTCTACCAACTTCCGGAAGAGGCTACATCAATGAGCTGGACGTCGTAGAGAGGGCGAACGAGGTCAGGCAGCAGATTGCTGTGGTGCCTCAGGAAGCCAGACCTCTCCCCTGGCTCACGCCGCTGCAGACCGTGAGCTCTTATCTCATGTGGAGGGGGTATTCTTACAGGGAGGCTAACGAGAAGGGCAAGGAAGCGCTACGGGAGCTCGGTCTTGAAGGAAAGGAAGGGGAGAAGAGCAGGAAGCTCTCAGGAGGGCAGAAGAGGAAACTGATGGTGGCGACAGTCATCTCGAGCGAAGCACCCGTGGTATTCCTCGATGAACCAACGACTGGACTTGATTATCTCTCGAGGAAAGAGCTCTGGCAGCTGCTGTCCAGGCTGAAGAAGGACCGTCTCATAATTCTGACTACGCACTACCTCGAAGAGGCAGAGATTCTAGGAGACCAGATTATGATAATCGACCACGGCAAACTTGTGGATATGGGCGGTATTGAGGATCTCAGGTCTAAAGTGAAACTGCCGTACGTCCTGAAAGTTTACTCGGAGAATTTCAAGACGGACGAGGAAGGAGTTCAGGTCCATCCAGTTTCAGAAAAGGAGACGTTCGTCTACGGGCCGGCGTCTAAGATCTACGGCCTTGTCCCATACCTCGTCACTAACAAAATGAAGTTCACGGTAGAAGAGGCATCGCTCAGCAACATATTCGAGCAATACCTCGGAAACGGGGAGGAGGAAGAGAATGAGAAGGAAGATTGGTAGCCAGATAATGGCCTCTATACTAGTAAACTCCATATATGCCATGATAAACTACCCCGTGATCCTAATCAACACTCTGCTTGCACCACTGGCATTGCTGGCAGTCGTAACTTTTGCCAGCAGGGGCACCTTGCTCCCAGTCGCAGCGGTTGGTGCTCTCATAATGAACATGGTCTCCAGCGGGACTTCGCTTCAGCAGGATCTGTCTCACCTGAAGAACGATATGAGACTGCAGGACATGATAGTGAGTTCACCCACTACCTCACTCGTATATATCATAGGGATGGCACTCTCTGAGCTCGTCTACTCCATTCCCACTCTGGCGTTCTTGATCATCTTGAACCTCATATTTGTAAAGACCACTGTCGTAGGTGGGTTCATTATTTTCCTGGACATGGCCACCATATTTACGTTTTCGATTTCACTGGGTTTCTTCCTATCGACCTTCACTTCCGACATCATCCAGTCCTGGGGATTTTCTGGCATCATTGCGCCACTTCTGACCACTATTCCTCCTGTGTACTACCCGATAAGTTACATACCCTTCCCTTACAGATACCTAGCATACCTTTCACCGACAACCTATGCCTCTGAGATCGCCCAGAGCCAGACAGGTTTTTACTCTCCGGGTCTTTGGGGTTTCGCGACTGCTTGGGCCGTTCTTCTGGCGATCACAGCAGTTCTGACATATTTCGCCCTCAAGAGATCGAGGTGGCGGGAAGTCTAGGTATATTTTTTCTGTGTCGATTCAACCTTAAATACGACAGACAATTGAGTCATGAGTGCAGAGCAGGGATGGGAGGAGAGGGAGGACTTTCAAGGGTATCGTATCGTTAATCATACTAAAGTCTCTGTGGAAGGAACCTGGGTATGGGTACTTTCTGGAGAGAGAAGCTAACAGGGGCCTAGGTCAGAAACTTTCCAACGGGGAGATCTATTCCATCCTCAGGAACCTTGAGATCCGGGGGTTAGTAAGGGCAAGGGTCGGGGATCAAACCGGCAGGAACAGGAAGTATTACGAAATTAGCAGCGAGGGCAAGAAGTACCTGATTAGCCAAGTGAAGAACTTGGACTTCGCGATGAACTCGATCGTTGATGTGATCAATTTTGTTCACGAGATGACGGACGGCAAGAGTGAAGAATCGACCTTACCCGGTCCAGAGTGACTGTGTTTCGAGCCGCCTGGAATAAGTAAGACACTTTTTATAAAAGCAGAGAATTCTTGGTCTGTGAACCAGACAATCCTTTTCTATGGGGACGAAGAGATTCTAAAGAGCCTTACGAAGAAAGGATCTGAGACCGATATAAGGTATTACAACTCCAGGATAGCGGGCAACGAGATAACGTTCCTCTATCCCTTCAAGTTTCCTGAGAGAATACAGACCTTGCTGAATGCAGCATCTGTTTCAAACAAGGCAATTCTTGCAGTTAGTGAGCTGGACAAGAGCGTCGGGGAGTTCTTGCTGACGCTCGATTACCACGGAATCAAGAACCTTGGAATTATTGCAGAGGAGCCAGCACTCAGTCAAGTTATAAAGATCGCTATGAGCATGGGAATCAATGCTGGACCCATTAAGGCTGCTTATGAGGGTATTGAATCGTTTTCTCAGATTCCGATCGAACCCGCAAGGACTGAGAACCTGGTGGTGCTCGACCAGAGCTTTCAGGTCAAGGGCGTTGGGACTGTAAGTCTCGGATTCGTTCTGGGTGGCCAGATCAAGAAACACATGGTTATGAAGGCATACCCATCTGGAAAGAGCGTGGACATAAAGAGCATTCAGATTATGGACGCAGACATGGAATCTGCGGAACCCTTTTCACGAGTTGGTCTCGCCTACAGGAACGTGGAAGTAGATGACGTACCTAAGGGCACCATTCTGTACTCACAAGATGGCTTGGAATTTACCGAAAGCATTCAAATCAACGTAAGAACAAACCCAACGGTAAAACTCGTGCCAAAGGTAGGAGATAAGATCCAGATAAACTTCCTCTTTAACAACATGAATGCTGAGATTTCCGATATATCTGAGGGGCGTTTCCTTATCGACGTCGACAAGAAGGTCCCGGTGATAAACGAGATTTTCTCAATCACATCTCTGAATTCGAGTCCGAGGGTAATAGGAGCTGGGAAACCTGGAAATTGAGGCTGAACTCAAGATAAGAGGAAAGGAAGCTTCCAACATCATCAGATCAATTAGAGCAGACCACGAAAAGTACATCACCTGCAGGAAGACCAAGGTGGGTTATAGATGCACAGTCAAGGGAGAAACCAATGACGTCAGGAAGACACTAAACGAATTCCTCGAATCTGTTTTGTACTTGGAGAGAGTTGCAGATAAGCTATAAGCCCGAGTGGGGTAGTTTGGATTATCCTAGAGGCCTGCGGAGCCTCAGACCTGGGTTCGAATCCCAGCTCGGGCGTGTCAA
>CAYMKC010000102.1:0-3387 GCA_964391105.1 uncultured Thermoplasmatales archaeon | reverse complement strand
CTAAATGGACAACGTCCGAAAGGTAGATTCCATATCGCCAGACCCCACTGTAATGAGCGAAGCAGCGGAGATAGTCAAGAGAGGCGGTACGGTTGCCTTCCCGACGGAGACCGTTTATGGACTGGGAGCCAATGCTCTGGATGACGCTGCGTGCAAGAAAATTTTTGTGGCCAAGGGGAGACAGCAGGACAACCCAATCATCGTACACCTAAGTGACTTCGAACAGCTTGAGTATGTCACGCAGGGTCTTCCTCATGGTGTAAGAGAAAAATTCGAAAGAATATGGCCCGGTCCACTTACCGTTGTACTCGAAAAGAAGAATGTGGGGGAGATTCCGACTGCAGGGCTGGGGACGGTAGCAGTCAGGATGCCTGCCCATAGGGTGGCACAGGAACTGATAAAGAAGAGTGGAAAGCCTCTCGCAGCTCCGAGCGCCAACAAGTCAGGTCGCCCAAGTCCGTTGACTGCGACCGAGGTTTACGAAGACCTCGATGGCCGGGTAGACCTGATACTCGACGGTGGAATTGCAACGTTCGGAGTCGAGTCAACCGTTATATTGTTCAAGGGAGATGAAATCATCGTTCTAAGACCAGGTGCATTTTCTGTCGAAGAGATCAGGGGAATATTCAGAATGAAGGTAAAGATTTCTGGCGATACGCCTGAGACTCCAATATCTCCAGGAATGAAGTACAGGCACTACGCTCCGGAGAAGGAACTCTACCTCGTTAGAGACGAGGAAACTGCGAAGGTCGAATGTAAGAAGAGGAATGCTCTTTTCATAGGCAGTTCTGAAACCGCGAAGAGGATGGATTCAGAATCGATCATACTTGGGTCCAAATCTGACCTCTATGAGGTCGCAAAGAACCTATTTCCTTCTTTCAGGCAGTTGGATAGAAGTAGGTTTTCAACAGGAATAATCGAAGAGTTCGATGAAAGAGGGATTGGCCTAGCGATCATGAACAGGATCCGAAAGGCTACCGGTGGACGGGTACTTTGATAAGCGGAAATCATACGACTCCACCAGGTCAGGTTTCAGAAAACTGTGGTTACTGTAGTGCGAGAATCACTTGCCATTTCGGAACTTGTTGTATTCAACCATGAGCATACCCATCTCATTTCCAACATCAGGCAAAGGCTCCGACGGATCGATGTTCCACTCAGGCTAGAGTACCCCTGGATCTCAGATAGTTAAGTATCGTGTTGACACTCTCTTCGACAGACTGATTGCTCGTATCCAGCGTTATCTCTGGATTGAGCGGGGCTTCATAGGGATCTTGGAGCCCGGTCAAGTTGGTGATCTCCCCTGCGAGCGCTTTCTTGTACAATCCCTTTGGGTCCCTCTTGATTAGCACGTCTAGTGGACAGCTTACGTATATCTCAATGAAATTCTGGATCTCCTGCCTCGCTTTATCTCGAACCGCTCTGTAGGGCGATATCAACGGCACAAGCGTTATGACGCCGTTTCTGGCGAGCAGTTTTGCCACAAAAATAACCCGCTCGTTGTGTTTTTCCCTGTCTTCTTTGGAGAAACCCAGGTCCCTCGACAGTCCCTTTCTGATCTCGTCTCCGTCTAGGATTTCGACCCTTCCACCGTTGGTAGAAAGGATAGTTTTCAGCTTGTCCGCAAGCGTAGTCTTACCCGCTCCAGGCGGGCCAGTAAACCATAACACGTATCCATTGTCACTCGACATAATCAACCCCCTCCAGGGGTTTACCCTGCATTCCATATGTCTTCCTGACTCTGTAAAGTTCTAGGATGGTTGGTGCAATCCTGAAAATGCTCGAGTCTATTACCTTTCCAACCTTCCTGTTCTTCCTATACAATATGTAGATTCCATCGTAGTCGTGCACGGCATCGTCAGGTCCAGTGTCGTTCTCCAAGAGATAATCGGTTTCGTAACCCAGAGTTCCTGCTGTCCGCCAGTTGAGGTCGTCAAGGTAAACAAAGAGGTCCGATCTATCTCCATTGACTACTTGGTAGGCCTCCTCTGGTTCGAACACCTTTGTCTTCCATACCTCTTCATTCGGTCCCTTGATCGAGAGGATCTTCTGCTTGAGGGAGTCGAGCTCCTTTCTGACATCCTTTGCTTCTATGATGCCTTCTGGCTCCCTTCCCTTGATGTTCAGGAATACTCTTGCGTAGTACCCTCCCCACGCCCACGCCTTCGATTTGGTCCAGTCGATGTCCAGATCATCGAGTGACGAGCCCTGCTTGGGAGTTTCTCCCTTCAGTTTAAGGTACCCTTCCCTGATCAGCCACTGGTTGATCGCGAAGGCGCCCTTCATTGCCTTTGCACCGTGATCTGACACTACCAAGACAACGGTGTCGTCATCAAATCTCTCCAGCATCTTGCCAATATGAGAGTCAACCATCTGGAAATAGGATATGAACTTCTCACGCATCTCTTCATCGTTCTCGTATAGGTGGCTTCCCTCGTCTATGTACCTCCAGAAGGCGTGATGGATCCTGTCGATCCCTATCTCAACCATGAAGAAGAAGTCCCAGGGTTTTTCATCCAACATCTTCTCCGCCATCCTGAACCTAGTGTCCGTCATCTTGTAGATCTCGTCAATTATCTGCTTCTTCTCTGGTTTCCTGAACTTCACATCGAACTGGTAGTCTGGGAAGTCACGTAGTATATCGTTCTTCAATCCGGGTGGATAGGTGAATTCCTTGTTCTTGTCAGGAGTGAGGAAGTCAGAGACCATGAGCCCAGGAACTGGTTTTGGCGGATAAGACGGAGGAACTGCGATTATGATGCTCCTCTTGTTCCTCTTTCCGAGAATGTCCCAGACGGTATCGAACTTGATGTCTTGAGAGGACGGGATCTTTATCTGGTTGTAGGAGTTTGGAACTCTCGACCTAAATCCGTATAAGCCCAGTTCGCCAGGAGATCTACCCGTCGACATTACCATCCATGCAGGAACGGTTATAGGTGGATCGCAGCTCCTCAACCTGCCTGAGATTCCGTCGGCTGCCATTCTAGAAAGGTTTGGAAGGCGATCCCTCAATTTGTTAAAGATGATATCCGGGGCTGCACAATCGAGCCCTATGACTGCAACTCTCATTAAGTCCACTCAATCCAGATATCCGAGAGACCTCAGTCTGTCCTTGACCTTCTTTTCGTCCTCGGCGTTGAACGCTTCTTGTTCACTTCCGTGAGCAAGTATTTCTCTCAAAACGAATGTCACATAATCGCTGACAGATGTGAATCCAGTTCCCTTGATCTTCTCTTGAATCTTTTCGAAAAGTGGTGTCGGTAAAGAAACCGTCGTGTATTTCTTATCCGTTGACATAAATTCAAAGAACAAATCTGTACTTATAATTTATCGTAATTAAACTATATCAAGACGCGAGAAAAGACGTCGAAAATTTGCGAATTTTCC
>CAYMKC010000101.1:0-3397 GCA_964391105.1 uncultured Thermoplasmatales archaeon | reverse complement strand
AGAGAACCAGATCTCAAGTCTGGCGCGTTAGGCCGCTTCGCTACCACGGCTCAACGGTTATTTACGTGATTGATATAACCTTTTACTGATGCATTTTACTGCAGTTTTAAGGAAAATTAAGGAGGACGTTAGATACGTAGCAGCCAAGTCCGTAGCTGTCCAACTACCTGAGGGGATGAAGAGAGGTATAGGTGAAATTACTAATGAGTTCAAAGACAAGGAACTCGTCTTCATTGGAGACCCTTTCTGGGGAGCATGCGATATACCTCAGAACGGTAAATGGGACCTGTTGATCCAGTTCGGTCACAGTCCGATACCCAATCTCGGGTCATTTTCAAACGTCATTTTTGAAGAGATTCAGGAAGAGCTTGATTTTGACGTGTCGTCCGAGAAGATTCCCTTCAAGTCGTTGATACTGACGTCCAACGTCACCTACTCAAACCAGCTTCCCGGAATCAAGAAGAAACTCGAGAATTCAGGTCTAAATGTCACCCTCAAGAAGGGAGATTCAAGAGTGTTCTATCCCGGGCAGATTCTCGGATGCAACATTTCCACTGCCAGGGGGACAGAGGAGAACGTCCTCTTTATCGGAGAGGGGGTATTTCATCCTCTGGGGATTGCACTAGGTCTACCGGACAAAAGAGTCATTGCCTTTAACCCGAAGACGGGAGAATACCTGGACATGGAAAAGGAGAAGAGAAAATTCCTGGCGCAGAGATACAGTGCAATAGACATAGCATCGAGAGCTAAGAAATTCGGAATCATAATCTCTACCAAGATCGGCCAGACTAGGTACTCGCTAGCTAGGGTCGCCTCTAAGCTCTTGAATGATGCAGGTAAATCTCCGTTTCTTATAACCCTAGACCTTGTGAGAGACGAGGAATTGTTGAACTTCCCTGCAGACGTCTATGTAAACACCGCTTGCCCCAGAGTGACTGTTGAAGACTACGGCACGTTTTCCAGGCCAGTCATAACTTTTTACGAGCTCCAGATGGCCCTAGGACTCAAGGACAAAAGTAGATATATATTCGATGAAATTGTAATGACAGATGAAATTGGCAGTACTAGTTTCCGGAAACGGGACGAACCTACAGTCCATAATTGATGCCATCGCCTCGGGGTACATCCCAGGCGTAAGCATATCCTGGGTCATCTCTAGCAATCCGGAAGCGTACGCCTTAAAGAGAGCTGAGAATAGCGGGATCCCAACAAGGGTGATCCAAAAGAAGGAGATGGTTTCAGCACTTAGACCAATCTTTGAAGAGGTAGACCTGGTTGTGCTGGCGGGTTTCCTATGGATAATCCCAGAGGTACTACTTACGATCAAACCTGTTATCAACGTTCACCCCTCCCTCCTTCCACTCTTTGGAGGTAAGGGGATGTATGGAACCAGGGTGAGCGAGGCGATAATCAACAGCGGAATGAAGGTCGCAGGACCAACGGTTCATCTGGTTACTAGCGACATCGACGGCGGACCAATCATAATACAGAAGTGTATTGAGGTCAGGGAGGACGACACTCCAGGATCCCTGCTAGAAAGGATGCACCCATTAGAACACCAGATCCTTGTAGAAGCAATCAAACAGATGAGCGAAAAGAAATATAAAATAGAAAGGAAAAGAGTGATCTTTTCCTAGTTTATGCTAGTTTTCTTCCGATCGATCTCTCGTAGTACGAAATTACCTTTGCCTTTTCTTCGTCGGTATACCGTCTACTGAACTTTTGCTCTTTCAGGGTCATTCCGGTCTTCTCTTCGTACGCTTTCGGGTCCATGGCGAACCTTCTCTGGGTTGCGTCCCTGTACAGCTCTGGTATAACGTTGAAGGCGCAGAATGGCACTACCTTTCCATCAGGCATCGCGTAGTGGATATCGCACCTCTCGACCCGGTCCACGTCGTACGTGTACGGATCCATGAAGTGCATGAACCCCACAAACATCGAGTTGTAGTGGAATGCCTTGAGCCCGTGGTAGTCGCCGCCTGTGAATGCTCCAAAGATCATTTCCCTCATCTTGAAACCTTCAGGCGCATGCTTCTCGTCCACGAAAGTGTTGAGTTTCCGTAGCAAAGATGTCAGTGCGGAAGCTTTCTTGAGTGACTTCACTCTGGACTCGTTTATGTCTGTCGACAGCTCGTTGAGGTACTCGAATAGGCCCTCTACATCTATGAACTTCGTAATCGGGATGATCGAACCATCCGGCTGTTTGAATATGTAAGTTCCCATACCGCACGCAAAGTGGATGCTGAGTCTGTAAGTCGGCTTTCCCTTCAGCGCCTCGACAAAGTTCGTAACTGCGGTGGTACTAGGAACGGTGAAGAATGCTTCCCTTCCAATAGCACCATCTGTCTGTTGTTCGATCTTCTTGATGCAACCAGGTATTGTTACTCTCTGCCTCTCCCTGAGCTTGTCCGGCATTCTTCCCACCAGTGAAACCGGTTGGAAGTTTACACTCCTTACAACGTCTATATTGGAGAGTCCAAACTTGATGATGTCTCCAAGTTCTCCGTCGTTCACTCCACCTATGACCGTAGGAACAAGAACCACTCCCACATTGACCTTCCTGTATGTGTTGAGTGCCTCCGGGATTTCCCAGAAGTTCTTCGGGTTAGATCTCGGCGTGACCCCATCGAAGCTTGTGTAGATGACGTTTGAACCAGCATCGCGGCACTTCTGGATGAACTCGATGTCCCTGGAAGCCCTTATGCTGTTTGTGTTCAATTGAACGTGCTCGTACCCCTCTTCCCTCGCGATCTTGATGATCTCTGGGAGGTCGTCCCTCATCGTCGGCTCTCCGCCAGTAAGCTGGACGGCATTGGCGCCGACTGGTTTCTCGTTCCTCATTCTCCTGAGCATCATCCTTATCTGATCCTGCGTAGGTTCGTAGATCGGATCGTTCTCCTTTGCATAGAAGAAACAGTACCAGCACGAGAGGTCGCACCTGTTTGTCAGGACTACGTTTCCGAGTCCTGTGTGGCTCTTGTGCTTGACGCAAAGACCGCAGTGTGTTGGGCAGTTGATCTTTTCCGCTGCCAGGCTGATCATCGGGTTTTCAAGCTTGATACCCTTGTCCAGCCACTTCTTTGCCTTCATGTACATGTCAAAGTCTTCCCAATACTTCTCCTTCGTAACTCCGTGCTCCGGGCATTCCTTTACCATCCTGACTTCTCCACCCTCTGCATAGACTAGGGCGGGGATTTTCATTCTGTCGAACTTGTTTTCCGCAACGCACTCAGGACACAGAGATGCCGTCACTCTAAGAGCTAACATTCCGGGGTTAATCAGATGACCGAACTTTTCGTAAACTTCGTCCAAATTCTTCATCTTGGAGTTTGGACTGATTTCGAACTCCGGAGATAGTATGGATTCGAATGCTTGATCCATAGCGCTACAAATCATG
>CAYMKC010000100.1:0-3400 GCA_964391105.1 uncultured Thermoplasmatales archaeon | reverse complement strand
GAATGCGAGAAATGAGGTAATGAAATGACAGATGAAAGAACAATAGTTGCAGATATGAAAAGCTGGATCGACGAACTGTCGTCCGAGGGGTTTTCAGCGGAAGTTGAGGAACACGAAGAAGTTGACAGAACGGATTTAAGGGTCTATCACAAAAAGAAAATACTTTTTAATGGCGAATTCAAGAAACCATATACCATCGAAGGTAGAAACGCCAGATCCGCATTACTCGTTAAGGATGCGCGAGATAAAGCAGACGACATCGAGCCGACACCTCCAAGATTTTTTGTAACGTCGAATTTCAACGAAACGATAATCTGGGATAATTCCGACAGGACAAGAAGCTTAATGTCGAGGGACGTGGGGCAATCTCTTTTACTTCCACTCCAGATAAAAAACAAGGATGATTTTCTGAGGGATGACAGGAGGAATGCATTGAAGTATTTGGCTCAGGAACTAGCAAGAAGGGTTTTGGATATCTCGAAAGAGAGAATTATCGTACACAAACCCCTCGGGCAGAGTTTCATAGGAGGGCTGAATTCACATCTGGACGCAGCAGTCAAGTCTTCAATAAATCACATACATTTGAAAGAACTGAGGAAGTGGTGGCTGGAACAGGGGTATCTGATCCCCGCGGGCGACTTCCATGACGAGCATAAGGAGAGGATGGCGCGGTATAGTTTCTACGTACTGGCGAACAGGATAATCTTTTATTACGTGCTCAGGAGATCCTTCAAAGAATTGCGGGAGATTCCCATGCCGTCCGAACACGCTAATATCGGGGAGATGAGGGAGCCGATTAAACGGGCGTTCGATGATGCCAAGCGAGTTTCGGGGGATTTTGAAACTGTTTTCGAGGAAGGCGTTGCTGATTTCATACCATTCAGCGACGACGAAATCGCATATCCCTTGCGTTCCCTGTTAGAGTTCATCAGGAGTTTTGATTTTTCAAATCTTTCCCAGGATATACTGGGGAACATTTATGACACGCTGATTTCGCCCAGGGAAAGACACGATAACGGGCAATATTACACTCCAATTCCAGTTGTGGACCTTATAAACGCCCTGACAATAAAACACCCAGAAGACAGAGTTATGGATCCTGCCTGTGGTTCCGGAACATTCCTCACGCGAGCATTCGATCTTAAGTTGAATTTGATGGGGGTCAGCCCAGAAACTAAGGATAAGAACATTCTTCAACACGCGATGGAGCAACTCTTTGGTGTGGAGATCGCCAACTATCCTGCTCATCTTGCTACAATTGCACTGTCCTCCAAAATTCTCTTCGAGGGCCCTGAAATATACCCTCGCATCGTCCATGACGATTTTCTAAACATCAGGTCCGATGCAGTAGTCCCCGTATACCGATTTGGAAAACCAAAAGAGGATGTGATGGCGAATACGCTATCCGGGGCAGGAGTGAAGATTGAATTCAAACCGATAGATGCGCTCGTAGGCAACCTCCCGTACGTCAGGCAGGAAGAAATAAGCAACAAGGATGAAGCACAGAATAAGATCAGGAAGTGGTTAGAGGAAAGCGGGTTCAAAGTTAAATTGCCCGAAGACCTTCCAAGCGATGGAGCGGATTTTCACACGTATTTTTGGTATTATTCGTTGCCTTTCCTCAGGGAAGGGTCAAGGGTCGGGTTTCTCACATCGGACACGTGGTTGAATGTTGGATACGGGCAGGATTTCAAGAAATTCATTAACAAATATTTTAAGATTGTAGCAGTAATAGACAGCTCGGTTGAAAGGTGGTTTGAAGACGCGTTAGTGAACACGGTGATAACCATACTGGAAAGGACGAATGACGAAAAGGCAAGGAAAGACAACAGGATAAAATTCGTGAGGATAGACAGAAAGATCGCAGACATAATCACAGACATCGATTCGGCCATCAAGGTTGCAAACAGCATAGAAACGGGAAATCACGTCGAAGGCGTTAGAATTATGAGGGGGGTTGAACAGGGAAGCATCGACTTCAATGACACGCTGAAATCCAAGTTCTTTCCCTATTTGAGGGCTCCGGACGATTTCTTTCGGCTTGTGAATTCCGTTCAGATGGCTCCATTTAACCAGATTATGGGCGTTCAGCGCGGGTTTACAACAGGCGCAAACGCGTTCTTCTACGTGGAGGACGTCACGGAGCAATACGATTCAAAGGAACTTCATGAAACGCACGGGCTGAGGACCGGGGAAACGAGGGGACTGCGCGTGATAAGAGATGGGGAAGGAGTTGAACACGTGATCGAAAAGCAATATCTCAAACCGTTGCTGAAAAGTCCGAGGGAATTCACATCAACCGGTAAACTGATCCTGAGCGGACCCACGAAAAAACTTGTAGTCCTCATCAAGGACAAGACCAAGGATAAGATAAAAAAATATGCATTAAAATACATAAAATACGGGGAGAGGAAGGGATATTCCAAAACACCCACGTGCACCGCCCGTAACCCATGGTGGAAGCTCTCTCCTATAATAGAGGCTGACGTTGTCCTGCCTGATTTATTTAATGACACATTTCTCTTTCCCACGTCTAATCATTTGCTGGACCACAAATTATACTTCGGTGTACACAGGAAATCCATTCACCCTATTTTCGTGCGATCATTCCTGAATTCATCTCTCTTCGTCCCCTACGCTGATTTCTACGGCAGAAACACGGGTGGCGGAGCCACTGAACTTATGGTTTACGAATATCAGCTTCTACCGATACCATCACCAGACTGCATGAAACCATTCATGAAATCCCTGGAAGGCTCGATTCAAAAAATGGAAAGCAGAGAGGTCGAGTCTGTCTTCGAGGAGATATGGGACGGCACCGGAGTTTTCGATCTTAATAACGTTAAAAAGGACAGGCTAGAATTAGATAAAATTGTCTTGAGAGCTCTGGGCTTTGAGAATGTTGAAGGATTCCTTAAAAACTGGTACCCCGAGATTGTAAAAATTGTCAAAGAGAGACTGGATAAGGCGGCCAGTCTTAAAACGGCCAACGGTTCCCATCGAAGTGCTTTTGAAAAAATTGCGATCGAAATAGTTGATGCTATTGAGGTAAAGAAATTTCCTGAAGACTATGTCAAATCTGAAGATGAAGGCAGATTCGTAGAAATAAACTCTTCACTTCTAAACGACCCCGGTAAAGAGGTGAGATTTGGCAGAGACTTAAACAACTTTTATGTATCTATAGATGGGGAAACCGTGTATTTCGATTCCGCTGCCGAAGCTGAATACGTATATTACTGTGCCCTTGAGGGACACGACAAGGTATTTGTTCCCAAATTCCCCGAACTTCCATTGAGGGAACTGAAAGAAGACGTAGGAAAATGGAACGCGAAGATGAAACGGTTGATCGACGAACAGACAGAGAATGAAAATTATAGAGAGAAACTCACGAAGATGTGCC
>CAYMKC010000099.1:0-3456 GCA_964391105.1 uncultured Thermoplasmatales archaeon | reverse complement strand
AGTCGTCAAGATACGATGACTGCATAGTCGTTCTCGGAGAGGACCACAAGTCTTATTTCAAGAAGATGGAGTTTGTGATGAACGTCCTAGGAGTGCACAATGTGAGGTCCCTCTTCTACTCTTATATATCAACAAAGGAAGGAAAGATGAGCACGAGGAGGGGGAATGTCGTGTATGTCAGGGACTTCATTGCCGAAGCGGTCGAAGAAGCCCGGGAGGAGATAAAGAAGAGGAGAACTGACCTTTCAAATGAGGAGGTGAGTGATATTTCTAACAAGATTGGTGTTGCAGCCGTCAGGTACAGCATCATCAAGTATGCCCCCGACAAACCGGTCACATTTGACCTGGCTGAGGCACTCAACTTTGAAGGGGATGCTGCACCATTCCTTCTCTATTCGTACGCAAGGGCTAAATCCATTCTTTCTAAAGTCAGAGGAAAGTCCCAAATGATCTGGAAGTTCGATGAACCCGAGAGTACTGTGCTCAGGGAGATCGCTCTATTCCCTGAGGTCGTTGAGGACGCTGTGGTTCACTCCAGGCCCGACAAGATAGCGAGGTACGCCTACGAACTCGCTGGAGCGTTCAACCAGTTCTACAGGGACTGCCCAGTTGTCGATAGCGGAGAGGATCTGCAGAAGAGAGTAGAGATCGTGACAATCTTCACAAAAACGATGGAAGAATTGTTTCAGATGCTTGGAATCCAAGCATCCGATAAAATTTAAAAGAAAAAAAGAGTTTAAACCTTTAATTGCTTCTTTGGCTGCTTCGGTTCCTTTGGCCTTTTCCTTCTCACGGTGACGTCATAGTAGATGAACGAGAGTACACCGATAGCGACCACTATTCCGCCAATAAGCGCCGGTAACTTCCATGCAGCCTGAGCCACCGAAATCGCATTTACCTTGGATGTTCCGGTGTTGAAGAATGCTGGCTGTCCGTTCGCGTGGACGGTAATGTTCATGGAGTAGCTTCCCGATGTTGGAGGCACGATCGTTATGTTCACAATCAGCGACTTGTTAGATGCCAGGTTGGTGAAGGTTTCGTTCTTTACTAACTTGCTGCCGATCTTGACGGTCACATAGTAGGAGGATGCCGTATTTATTCCGATGTTCTTCAGATCAAGCTTCAAGACCGATGAAGATCCTTCGACATATGTCTTCGGGTACGTCACGTTCATAATCTCGATTTCAGGTCCGGTTGCCTTCACGCTCAAACTCTTTGAGGCCGTACCGGAGTTATTGGACTGATCAGTTGCCTTCAGTTTTATGTTGAAAGATCCGTACTGCAGGAATTGTACGAGTAAAGTTGAGTTGTTTGATGATGCACTAACCACCTTATAGTCCACGTTCGGCTTTGCCACAGTTCCGTTGCCGTAAGTGAAATACCAAGTGTAGTTCGCCAGATGACCCCCGTCGGGCGCGTAAGAGCCATTAGATGTGATAGTTACATTCTCTCCCTGCCTTATCTGAGACGTTGGGGTTGTAGTGGTGCCGTTGTAAATATTGACAACTATTACTGGAGTGCTCGTGTCGTTGACGTGGATGGCGAGACTGACGTTGAGACTGTTTCCGACTCCGTTCTTTACGGTTGCGTACGCATGATCAACAGTCGAATTGAACGTTGGTGTTCCGAAAGAGTAGGAGACGTTGGTTCCGGTTTCACTTGCCCCCGCAATGACCCAGCTTACAGAAATTGGTATCCCGGTAGGCGATCCTGATGGCAGTAGGTCTTTAGAATTTATTGAGTTGAAGTACACTTTCTGGGACTGGTTGACCCACAGGACGTAAGAGGCTGTTTTTGTGGTTGTCTCGTTCAACTTCGTCCCGCCATTCTGGATTACCCTGAGGTTGAATTGTGGATTCTGGGAGTCTCCGATGATGGTGAAGTTCGTCTCGTTTGACACACCGCTCGAGCTGACGATCTTGAGGGAGGCAGAGTGAGAGCCTTCTGTGAAATTCTGCGTTATGTTGTACCCGTAAAGAGTCGAGGTACCGAATTTCCAGGTGAAGTTCATTTCATTGTAGTTGTCGGTACCGAGTACAGTGTCGTACGGAATACCGCTAGCGTTAAGGGTCACTGACTTTCCGACTGGTACAACCAGCGTGAAATTCGAAGTTGTGTTGGACGAGATCGTTGACTCGAAAGAGTTGCTCCAGGTTGCCGACATCTGACTCATCCTCATTTCTGGCTTTGATTGGGGAGCAATCTTGATTGTCAGGAACCCGCTCATGCTGCTGTTTGTAATCGTTATGTTTCCAGCATAACCAGAGACTGTTGCGACGCTCGAGTTGACGACGTTCGCCCTCTGATAGGAGGAGGGTATGCTGAGTTTGGTGACATAGGTTGTTGCTGTTGTGTTATTATAGTTCTTGTTGACAAACACTCTTATGCTACTCGTGCTCGTTGCAGGTATCTTTGACTGTGTGTATGTAGCAGAGTAGCTGAACGTGTATGTGCCAGAGCTAGCAGTGAATGACGTTGACTTTCCAGTTGAATTGTAGGAATAGTTGTTGTAGAGAACAGTATTGGCCGTATTGTATGGAACCGTAACGTTGAGAATCGACCAGAGGTCACCCGCTGTTAGACCGTTTAGATGCAGCTGATCGTAGAGCGACCCGGCGTTTGAATACGGAAGGTACGGAAGAACGGTTGCATTCGTAAGTGTGACTCCTCCTGTTATTGTTACGTTCTTGAAATCTGAGCTGAATGATATGGTCTGAAGCTCCTGAACGTTTGAAGGAGTGAGCGATACTTTCTGGAACGTGGACGAGCTTCCCGTAGTCACCGAAATGACTGCCGGAAGGTATCCGGGTGAAGAGATCACGAGGCTGTAAGTCCCATCTGCTAGTGAAAGGTAGAAGTAGCCGTGTGTGAAGTGGTCTGCTCCAAGCAGGCTTCCTCCCTGGTAAACGGAGACTTCCACTCTGTTAAGGGTCGACCCGCCCACAGATGAAGTAACCGTCCCCTGAACATTGTCATTTGATGAGACATTGGCAACCACACTATTGTTTGCATTGCTCGATGAAACGCTTATCGACTCAGAGAAGAATGCCTTTGAAGTTGAGTTGTATGCTACAGTCAACATCTGGGGTCCTGCAATGCTCGTTACAGCATATCCAGAATTTGGATTGGACGAGTTGACCTTTGCCGCTGACATCTCAAACCCATTTGGCAGCGTGAGATAAACGGAAGTTATCTGGGCCGATGTTATTCCCTTTACTGCAATATACACGTACGAAGAAGCCGCAGAATAACTAACATTCAGGCTCTTCAATTGCGTGGTTCCCACATATGCAGTTCCGTTGTCCTTCACACTTATGCTTGAGTGTGTTGAGTCGTACACTATGGAAGATGACGATACGTACTGGCTAGGGATGTATACTATGTAACTTCCGGGATATACCGAAAATCCAACGTTGGGGCTCGATGTGTTATTAGCTATAACAACTCCATTAGCAC
>CAYMKC010000098.1:0-3457 GCA_964391105.1 uncultured Thermoplasmatales archaeon | reverse complement strand
GAGAGCTGGGAGAGGAGGTCACCGTCACGTATCTTATTGCCACGACAAAGCTTTTCGACTGGAATATAAGAGAAAACGGCCCCATTTCTAATACTTAAAGAGCCCGAGTGACGTAGTTGCGAGGTCAAAATGAAGTAGCCAGAAAGAAATCAAGAAAATGTGTTTTTCAGGGTACCGATTCCTTCTATGCTCACTTCGACCCGATCGCCCGGTTTTAGCCAGTATTTCTCTTTATCCTTCATCCCCAATACTACTCCTTCCGGGGTCCCGGTAGATATTACGTCTCCGGGGTAGAGCGTTAAATAACGAGAAATGTATGAAATCAATTCCTTGACAGTAAATATCATGTTTGAAGTATTGGAGTTCTGTCTAACCTCCCCATTTACTGTTGTTTTGATTTCGAGATTCTGAGGGTTGCCTATTTCATCTGCTGTTACTAGAACCGGTCCATTTGGATAGAAGCCCTCAAGGCTCTTGCCGAGTAGATACTGGGAAGTTCTGTACTGGAGTTCACGAGATGACACGTCATTCCCAACGAAATATCCAAAGATGTACTTTTCAAAATCTCTGTCAACGTTCCTTGCAGTCCTTCCGATCATCACTCCCAGTTCGCCTTCGTAATCGACCTTCAGTCCCGGGCCTGGAATTCTTATGGAATCTAAATGGCCAGCTAGGCTATCAGAATACTTGCTGAATATCACTGGGTGCTCGGGCACCTTCTTCTCTGTCTCTTCAACGTGCGATCTATAGTTTAGCCCCACACAGATTATTTTTCCGGGGTTTCCAACGACGGGGGCATAGCCTAATACCTTATGATCGAGTTGTGAAAAATCTCCCTTCTTCAGTCTCTCTCTGATCTCTCCTAGCCTATCAAACAGATTGTTTAGGTCGAGTGTATCTCCTCCCTCCTTCAACAATTCTCTTAAACGTACATATCCCCCATTCTCCTCAACTACCAACACCACTCGTCCCTCAATCTTCAATCTGGAAAATTTCATGTTTCTCGTCTCCCCATAACATTTGGTATATTAGACTCGAGCGAGGAAGCCTTTTCCGATCCAAGTGAAAGTTGGTCACAATATCCAAACTCTAGGAGACCCACTCAAATTTCTTCCCATAGTCTTTTCCAAAGTATATCACAAGAACTCCTCCGGGTACGGCGACTGTTGTGCAGTAGGCGTAGGAAGACGAGATGAAGAAGTAGAGCAGACCCATAATTAGATTCCCAGTGTATAGACCCATGCTCCTGATAGATGAGAGCATTCCCATCTCCCCTCCTTTTTTGTCTCCTGAGACCTCCCAAGGTGTCCAGCCAGTGAAGAATGGCAAATGCCTGCTTCTGGAATCTGCCTGTTTGGGTTAGACCAGCATGGTTCGCTGTGCAGTCGATCTCGAATTCCTTGCCCACTACCCACTGGAGAATAGAAGGCCAGCTCCGGTATAAGTTGCCGGAAATCCAGTGAAAGAGAGAAGGGGGATAAACGAATTTCCGATCATACCTACCCTCTTTGCTCCGAACATATCTGCAGCCCTCCCTTCCTGGAAAGACAACAAAGATCCTACACCATAGTTCAGCGCCTCGATCATGACCTAGAACCAAACTGGTGCTCCCAACAATGACAAAGAAAGGGGACAGCCCTCCAATGACGATCTGATATCCGAGGTCCGCAAAGAATGCAGAGAGGGCTATGAGATATACGTTCCTGGAGAATCTTACCTCTGTCAAAGCCATCGGATTTACATATCAAACAATTCTTAACTTTTTAGTTGTTTCAGGAGAAGTAGTTTCAAAATAAAATAGGGGTGAACAAATTGATAAAAAATGCAAACTAGGGAGAATCCACACTCACTCGTTACCCGTTGTTTCCTCCCTTAGGTAGTCTTCCAGTGACTCAGTCTTCCATCCACTGTATTGGCTCCAGATGTAAAGTACGAGCCCCGTGACAGCAATCATGACGAAATCCCACCCGAATGGGACTATATTTCTCCCTCCATAGTTGGATGGGCCGATATACGATTCGATCGGTATAACGATGAGACCCGCCACAAGCCATAGACCTGATGTGATGTGCTTTGCTCCAAAGTGATTTTTCACGTGGAAATAGAAATACATTACGAGTCCCACGAGGATGACGACCGAGACCTCGAGGCTTAGTGGAAAGGTCGACCAGTATATTATGAAGAAAGAGACTATGAAGCCAATTGGTGCGAATATCTTTGCGCCAGGCAGTCTGAATATTCGTTCCTTGTTGGGTACAGTCTTTCTGAATACATTGATAGATGCCGGTCCGATCACGTAAGCTATCACAAGGGTTGAGGTGAGTATACCAACTAATAGATGCCAAGATGGAAACTCGTAAAGGAATGCAAATCCAAGTATAGTGCCCAGTATGAGGGAGTTCAAGGGAATACGCGTTTTAGGATGCAGTTTTGCAAACACTTTTGGTGCATAACCGTACTGTGCCATAGACTGGAATATCCTGGCCGGATACGCTGCATAAGATACGCCTGCTCCAAATGGTGATACGATCGCGTCCAAGAGCAGTATCACGACAAGCCAGCCAAGCCCTATAGCTGCAGCTTCCTGAGCGAACGGGCCCGCTATATACCCTCCAGATCCCAGAGCGCCCCAGTTACCAGGCGTGATCCCTTGTGATGCCCAGTTGATTCCGCTGATGAAAGCAGTCTGCAACAGAAGGTAAAGCCCAATGACAGCTACAATTGCTATTATGACGGATTTCCATATGTAGTCCTTCTTTTTCGCCTCACCGGCCATGTTGACTGCAGCTCTGAAACCTTCGAATGCAAAGATGATTCCTCCAAGTACCAAGGCGTAGAAGATCCCACTCGGACCTGAACTGGTGAAGCTACCAAATGCTACGAAATTTGTAGGCTTAAAAGTCAACGTGAAGATGGTTATGCCTGCAATTATAGGCACAGCCCACTTCCACACCATCACAGCACTGGTAATGTTTCCGAAGATCTTGACTCTTTGAGTGTTTATCAAGAACATGACTATCATTGCTATTGCGGCAACGAGGTAACCCAGCGGTCGGAGTGCTCCAGAAGAATCGATCATGCTTGGAAGGTAGAACGACATATATGTTACAAGTGCAATTGCTTCTATCGTCGGAGTCATAATGTCTGAAAGCCATGCGGACCATCCTGCCAAAAAAGCTGTCATCTTTCCGAACGACATTTCCGAGATCGGAGTTGACCCTCCTGCAAGAGGAAATAAGGGAGATACTTCCATGAAATTTACAGCAATAAAAATCACGAATGTGCCTCCTAATATCCACGAAAGAATGGCTCCTGTGGATCCTGCATAAGACACTGCATAGAGGGATGCGAAGAGCCAACCTGACCCTATCATCCCCATCGCATTCAGCATCACCAGGTTGAAGAGGCTAAGGTCTCGCTTGTAGCCCGCTTTGCCCGAAATACTAGACGTGCTCAT
>CAYMKC010000097.1:0-3474 GCA_964391105.1 uncultured Thermoplasmatales archaeon | reverse complement strand
TATACCAGGGATACAGGGAAATGGTGAATAGAAAGAGGGAAGGAATTCCGGAGGGCAAATAGAATCTTTTGTGAGTTCAGTACATTTTTTCGTCATCGAATATTTTCGGGGAGAAATTAAATGAATGATACTTGATTTGAGTATTAATTTCACCAAAGATAGAAACAGTGTGGATGGACCTGCAAACGTAATGGATACAAGTCCCAGTGTTGTTCGGCCAACTACCAACAAGTATTTTATAATAGGTTAGATTCGAACCTAAATGCAGGCGAGTCCCAGCATTTCGAAAGTCCTCGTCGTTGGCCCAAAGGGTTCCGGCAAGACTAGTCTACTGTGCAGACTGATATACGATTCAATAGACGAATGTGACCAGGTACCTGGGCAGTTTCTCAAGTTCAGTTTTTCGCGTGGAAATGGCGATAACGTTTCATTTCTGTTCAAAGAAGTGAATAACCTCCCAACAGCTGAAAAAAAGTCTGCATACATCCTGACTCTAAACTCCAACAACAAGTCAGATCTCGAAAATCTGCCGAATTTGCTGTCAATGATCTCTGACAAGCGAGTGATAATTGCTCTGGGTATGGCGGATCTTCATTACTCTGCTGCATTCTGGATCGAGGATGTTAAGAAGATTGTTGGAAAGAAGAACATAAAGATAGTCCCAATATCGTCCAAAACTGGGGAAAACATAAAACAATTCATGCTCGATCTATCTGACATGGTGCTAACCTAAGATGATTCATGGAAGGCTTATGGGGAAGAGAATCCTTATCGAAGATGTGGCAGACGCCTCGACCTTAAGAAACAAGGGATTCGTTGGCAAGAACATTGGACAAAAACTTTCACTGGATCTTGTGACTTCTCTTGATCTTATTAAGAGGAAAAAAATCGAAGTGAGCAAAGGGACAAGATCGATCTCAACCGAACTGATAGAAGCAAGTCTGTCAATTGAAGAAAAGAAAACCGCAATCGCCTTTCACTTCCTGAAAATGAAGGGAAAGAAGCCCGTAATCAGGAACCGGATGCTAACTTCTGTGGGAACAAGGGTTCTGGTTTTTCAGAATGGAGAGCATATCGATTTTACATCCATAAAGGGGAAGTCTTCGTTCTTGGCTGTTGCAGACGAAGAGGGAAACTGTCTTCTTTATTCCATCAGGAAAATAACAATCGGCCGAAAGCTTCGAAGAAACGGTAAGAACTCGCCATCAAAACCATATAATCTGAGAGAACTCCTTGATAAGAAGGGAGTGAGAGTGGCCAGTGGGTTGAAGTTTGGTTCGGAATTCAGACTGTATGATGGAAATTCTTCACACGCCAAATACCTGATGATGAAGGGCAACGATTCACTGGTGATGGATCTGGTCGCAAGGGTCAGGATAGCTCAGTCTGTCCGGAAAACGTTCGTACAAGCGGCATATGACGAAAAGAGGAAGGGGTTCAACTTTTTTGAGATTGCTTGGCTAAGGTTATAGGTTTCCTTTTTTTCGGATACCTTTTGAGCTCGTTTCCGCAGTGTGGGCATTCCTCATAGAGTCTGTTGAATCTTCTGTGGCATCCTATGCATCTATATCCCCATTCTATTTCTGTGTCGATTGATTTCCCTCCAAATGACTGATAATTGATGTTCATTCTCCTGCAGACGTTCTGCATTGCCAGATCATTCGTCAGGAGTACAGCCTCTTGACCCTTTGCCAGGGCTATGAGTTCGATATCTGTAGTGCTCAGCTGATCGAAATCGCCACTGAGTCTTGCTACCTTTTCCACCTCCGCTACCTCACCTGAGGATGGCCGGAATATTTTCATCAATTCTGTTCTGAGCCCTATGCCCCTCTTCATTGATCTGTTTCTCACCTCCTCAATCACGGAGTCAGTCGTGATGTACTCGTTGTTTCCATCGAACTGGAATCCATAGAATAGTGATGAGGTGTCAACCACGATTTTCATGTTTTCTCCAGTATTTGCATTGCGTTTTCAAATCACATATCTCACATCGAGGGGTGACTGGTTTGCATATCTGCTTTCCGAATTCGACCAGGAAAGAATTGACTTCATTCCATCTATCCATTGGAATCCTCTCTTTAAGAATTGTTTCGGTATCTTCAGGTTTCTCAGAAGTGGAGAGACCAATTCTGAAAGATACCCTCTGGACGTGGGTATCAACCGCTAGTCCATGTTTACCCACTCCCTCTGAAAGGACGATGTTTGCAACTTTCCTTCCCACCCCCGGGAGTTCCAGGAGGTCTTCCATTGTGTCCGGAACTTTACCATCAAAATTCGTTAGAATGATGTTTGCTGTTTCAACTATGTCGGTGGATTTGTTCTTGTAGAACCCTACTGGCTTGATGAGATTCTCTACGATTTTCGGAGATGCCTTCGAAAGTTTTTCCACCGTTGGGTATCTACAGAAGAGTCTGAGACTTGCCCTGTCAGTTACTTCATCTTTAGTCCGGGTCGACATTATACCGGTTATGAGTATCCTGAATGCGTCGTCCCATATTGCAATGTGAGGATCAACCATTTTCTCGATTTTGTCCAGAACGAGGTTGGCATCCATCTTTGGCTTCAATCTCTTCTTGATAATATATTGTTGCCGTCAATTGGACAATATTTTATACGATTTCGGTTTATCTTCCTATATGGACCAAACGACGAGGGGAATTCTGCCTTTGTCAAAGATCATGGTTGCGATAGATGGCACCAAGCCTTCGATGAGAGCTCTTGATATGGGTTTAAGTCTCGCGAAGGTTCAAGCTAAACTTGAAATGGAGATTGTTATGGTAGTGCCATATCCCGTACAGTATGCAACGGGCGAAAACCCGACGGGCGATCTGACTATTGTGGAGAGACTGGCGACTCTTAAGGAGAAGGGAGAAACTATTCTCAATCACGCCAAAGACTACTCGGTTTCAAATGGTGTAATGAATATCAAGACGTACCTCAAGCAGGGCGATCCTGCGAGAGAGATTCTGGACCTTGCTAAGTCTACCAACCCAGATTTGATTGTAATAGGGAACAGGAAAAGGGGATTCCTGCGGGGCGTTTTCCTCGGTTCTGTGAGCCAGAGAGTTGCGGCCAATTCTGTGTGTGCCGTGCTTGTCGTCAAATAGATTTTTATGGTGCCACGGAATTAGAAAAAATGAAAGAGTTTCCGAATTTCAGCCTCAAGGAAGGTTCCAGGGTCAAGATTTACCTGAGATCGGGCAACGAGACAAAGTCGCTGGAGGGGGAGTTCAAGGGACTGTCTGATACTTTCCAGCCCCTACTATATCTAGCTGACAAAGACAAGAATTACCTGATCAACATGATTGACATAATCTACATAGAGACCAGCGACAAGCTAGAGGAGATAGAAAAGGACAAGAAAGCGGACTACGTCTTCTGATCTCCAAATTTTAAGGTGGACATGTTGACGCCTTGTCAGTTCCTCTAGGGTATTTCACTTATCACTACTTCGCACAATTTTATGATTTTTCC
>CAYMKC010000096.1:0-3543 GCA_964391105.1 uncultured Thermoplasmatales archaeon | reverse complement strand
AGAGGCAGATTAGGCGAATGATGCAGCAGGCTGGTATAAAATCCAGCGACATGGACGGAGTGATCCAGGTAGATTTCATATTCAGTGATAGGAAGATGTCTGTCAAGAATCCACAGGTTACAAT
This sequence comes from uncultured Thermoplasmatales archaeon, assembly GCA_964391105.1. Lineage (GTDB taxonomy): Archaea > Thermoplasmatota > Thermoplasmata > Thermoplasmatales. The sequence goes on along the minus strand of CAYMKC010000096.1, from coordinate 3,419 downwards.
CCTGGATGTTCAGGGGACACGAACGTATCAGGTGGTAGGAGGCCAGGAGGTAACTGGCGAGGCCGAGGCTCCGAAAATCAGGGACTCCGACATCAATGAAGAAGACCTCAATCTCGTAATGCAGAAAACTGGTGCCGAGAGGGAGAAAGCCATAGATGCACTCAGAAAGAATGGTTACAAACCTGCCGAAGCCATAATTGCCCTGATTTCGGGAAAATGAAAAACCAACCAGCATTTGATAGAAAGAAAATTCTAGACAGCATAATGGAAAAGCCTGCGGTAAGGAAGAAGAGGTTGGAGATATTAGAAAAGATATCTAACCAGCTCAAGGGAATCAGGAAAAATGAGAAACTGGATTTCGAAATATTTCTAGGAGGATCTTATGCGAAGGGCACCGACATCAAGGGATCTGACGGAGACATTTTCATGCTCTTTCCAGAAGAATTCGATGCATTTGAGATCCTCAAGGTCCTCAGGAAGAACTTTCCCGAGGGAATAGAAGAATACTCTGATCATCCGTACCTGACTTTGCCACAAGATTCGTTCTCCGTAGACATCGTGCCGGGCTATAAGGCATCAACAGGTAGGGACCTGAGAACTGCCGTTGACAGAACTCCTTTTCACGTGAAATTTGTAAAGGAAAATTTCACCGAGGAAATGAAGAACGAAGTCAGAATCCTGAAGCAATTTCTCAAAGGGATTGGGGCGTATGGTTCAGAATCATCCGTCCAGGGATTTTCCGGATATGTTGCAGAACTACTCATCCACCACTACAAGACGTTCGACGAGGTAGTCTCCAAGGCAAGGGGATGGAAGATACCCTCGGTCCTCAGTCAAGGCACGAAGGTTTTCGACGCAGCGAATCTCGTTATGGTCGATCCAGTCGACTCTGGAAGGAATGCTGCTGCCAATGTTTCCGCAGAAAATCTCGCTACATTCATACTGGCATCGAATCTGTTCTCTTGGGAAAAATGGAGGGATTTCTTTTACCCTCCAAAACAGGATTTCTGTCTGCCAAGAGAAGCAGTGGTCGTTTTCATGCCATGCCGGAAATGCAACGAAGAGGTACTTGTGCCAAACCTTAGAAGGATAAGTTCTGTCCTGAAGAGCGAACTGGAAAATCTGGACTTCAGAGTGGTTTACTCCTCAGTCTTTGTTCAAAATGGAGGGTACATTGTCATCATACCAGAGTCAAATCGAATGGGAGAGGCTCAGTTGCACATTGGACCCCCAGTAACCAGTCCCAACATTGAGCCATTCCTGAAGAAGTGGAAGAACGGTACGAAATATGGTCCGCCATTTGTCATCGGTGATAGAGTCTGCGTTCTCCGCGAAAGGGAAGAAAGGGAAATTTCAGAATCCATTGCCAAAATAATTCCAAGGGTCAAGCTCTCCAAGGATTTCGATCCGAACAAAATCCTGGTGATATCGGGCCCCGACCTGGGGTCAGTCCCAGAAGTTATCGCAAAGAGATTTCTTTTCCCCTCACTTGGGAAATGGACAAAGAACCAGTCAGGGGATATTCAGTGATATTATCCAGAACCCCAAGAAAGCGAGCAGTGATATGAAAAAGGCGATGAGGTAATCCGATTTCTTCTTTGTTTCGTGGCCGGATCTGTGGATGAGGTACACCCCGACGATCAGTACTACGAACAGAAGAATGGCTCCGAGAAATCCAGCCCCAGAGGGTAGCAGTCCAGACAGGAAACCCAGGAATGCAGCTATGAAGAAAGCAGCAAGCATCGCTTTTCCCCTGGTGACGTCTGCCACTACATATCTACCCCTGTCAAACGTTTCCACTTATACTACCTCTTTCATCATTTCTACGATTACCCTGATGGGCTCCGGGGATTTAACAACTCCTGAAGCCACCAATATACCTTCCGCACCAAGTTTCTTGCTGATTTGCACGTCATTCCTGTTTTTTATTCCGGCTCCAACGATGAGTTTGGATTTCGTCCCTCCAAGCATACCTACCGCTTCCTGGATTATCTGAGGTTTCGCAGTAGAAACAGATATATTTCCGCCGATAAGTTCTGGTGGTTCGTACGCAATGAAATCGGGCTCTACGGGAATTAATGTTCCTATTTCAGATAGGTCTGCAGCACACACCAGTGTCTTGAATCCCATTTTTGAAGCCATATGTACGGACCCTTTCACAGTTTCAATTCCAAGTTTGTACTCCGAATGATTGAGCATGACGCCTGAATAGTGATATTCCTTGAGCAGCCCTATCGGGATGTGCCCGGTGAATGCTCCCGGATTCAGGGGTTCTGCGGTCTGGATGTACTTCGTCAATTTTGTTTCGATCAATGAATCCAATGGATTCAGTACCGCTATGATCGATTTATTGTCACTTATCTCTCTTTCAATGCTCCTGATCAGTCTGACGGCACTGGTACCCGTTGACTCTTCGTACGCTTTAAAATTAACGAAAAAAAGCAAAAGTTCACCCTAGTTTCGAAATTGCTTCCTCTACTTCCTTGTAATTTGGCTCGGTTCCCGGGTTGTCGCTGACCCACTTGTATGCAACTTTGCCTTTCTTATCCAGCACGAACACCGCCCTCTTTGAAGCGTTCAGTCCCTTCACATTGGCGAAGTTCTCGTGGACTCCGCCGTAAGCCCTGCTGACAGCCTCCGTGAAATCGCTCAGTAGGGGGAAATTGAGGTTGTTCTCTTTCTTGAATTGGGCCAGAGAGAATGGCTGGTCAACGCTTATGCCAACAACTGTCGCGTTCACTTTGTTAAAGTGAGCCATCGAGTCCCTAAATGTGCACAGTTCTTTGGTACACACCGACGTAAATGCTCCAGGGAAGAATACTAGTACCGATGGGCGTCCCATGAGACTGGAGGACTTAACCGTCTTCAACTCCGAATCTACCAACTCAAAATCCGGTGCCTTTTCTCCAACATTCATGGTTGGTTTATCAGCAAGTAATATTTAAAAATCCGCTCGCTCGTGTCGAGATTTCAATTTGAGAATCGACTCATTCGGAACTGAAGAGCTATCCCTGTTCTTTTCCCTTCATGAGTTTGACTCTTTGTGCTCTTTCGTCGTATCTTTTAAGGCCCAGCTGGAACAGTTTCCTGTCTTCCTCAGTTTCGAGCTTGAGTCTTGGTACCTCAACGGGTTTTGCGCTGTCGTCCAGAGCAACCATTGTCACCGTTGCCCTACCCGCAAAGTTGACGTCTCCGGTTTCAAGATTCTCGGCGAAGACTTCAACCCCAACATCCATTGACGATTTTCCAACAAAATTGAGTCTGCCTTTCATTTCCAGGAGATCGCCAATGTGGACTGGGTAGATGAAATCTATGTGATCTATGTTGGCAGTAACGCAGTTCCGTCTGCAGTGTTTGGTTGCTACGATTCCTGCGATCTCATCTATCATTTTCAAAATCGTACCTCCGAACACATTGCC
>CAYMKC010000095.1:0-3609 GCA_964391105.1 uncultured Thermoplasmatales archaeon | reverse complement strand
ATAGAGGAGACGTTCAGGGAGATCGAGGGGATAGTTATGGACGTGGAAAACTCTGAGAAAATCCTGAAGTCTGTGAGGGACGGAGACATCAAGATTTCAACGAGGGACTACACAAGATATCCAAGCCCGTTCGGTTTCGGCATAATCTCAACGGGCATCACGGATGTGGTGCTGATGGAGGACAAGAGCGCCATCATAAGGGAGATGCAGGAAGCACTCCTTGCCAAGATGGGGCTCGAGGGGAGTTCTGAGGTGGACATTGAATCGCTCATGAACTACCAGGAATCGAAACAGCTTATCGAACCGGACGGGGGCATCCTTGACTTCCTCGAGAGAGCAGGGTTTGCTGACCTATACTCGACTGTTTCATTTTCGCCACTGAAGAAGGCGGACGATCCAGATGCCTACTTCAACGAACTGAAGGAACACCTGGCGAGTGGGGATGTAGTTCCCGTTTTCACAGGTAAGAATACCTACACGCTGAAGGAGAACGTTCCCTACCTGGCAGCGGTCTTCATGCAGGACAGCGACAGCAAAGTCGATTTCAAGGACGGAGATGGAACCACCGCTATCGCGAAGAACAATTCTCTAGATCCAGAATCTGCGCTCATTATTCTGAGAAAAATGGAGAGGGCTTACTCTGCATATTTTCTCAGGCATGGTACGAGAGTGAGGTGGTACCACCGGACGGTGGAGAGGGCCGACCGCATCGAATCTGTCAAGAAGGTCGTGCTTTGGCTCCTGTGGCAGAACGGGCCACTCACTTTCAACGAGATAGTCGATAGGATAGGCCAGTTGAACGAGCTGGAAGAGGCAGTTGAGGACCTGTCGAACAAGAAATCCATAGTTTCAGGCAGATTCTACCCGAAGAGGGAAAAACAGTACATTCTTACAGAGGACCTCAGGAAGCTAAAGTCGACGGACGAAATCGAGATAGGGAGGATAAGACTGAACAGGGCCCTGGAGAAGAGGAGTGAGGGTTATTTTGACAGCTACCTCGTAGCGAGCGATGGCAGCTCCCTTACAGTGAGGGGCTACCCTGATCAGGAACTGAACTCAAAGGGGATTGTCCTGGGGCACTTCGCTGGGCCAATCAAGGGGTACTTTGACGGTAAATACCTGCCACAGCTGGTCTCACTCAACCGCGTAGAGGAGCTGGGCAGGGAGGAGAAGGACGTCCTCGAGATGATCAAGAAGGGCAAGTATGGGCTGGAGGATGTAGAGGAAAAGGTCCTGGAAAAGCTGTTAAGGAATAGCTACGTAGTGACCAAAGACGGCAAGCCATTGAAGGTCACGGCAGAAGCAGTGGAACCTATAGAATTGCTCGAAAAGTTCGTTGACGCTTACGGTCCGATTAGCATCGAGGAGATAGTGCAGATCTTTGGCGGCGGCGTCAGGAAATCGATCGGAAAACTGAACGTCAAGAAGATAATAAGCGGTCACTCCACGTATCTCCATACTGATCTGAACTTCTCAAAACAGAGAGCGGTCATCAGCACCAGAGACCCTCTATTCCTGATGAACAGGGAAAGGATTGAGGGCGAGACTGGCGAAGGGATGACATACTTCCTGCTCGAAGATGGTGCAGTGAAGCTCGGTATAGAAACTGCAACAGAGAACGGCATTCTTGAGATTTTTGAAATCACCGGGGACTACGCAAGTAACTTTGAGCAGGTGATGGAGGTCGTCACCGAGATATCAAAGATAGAAAGGTTCGATTCGCTCGTAATAAGAAAGATCACATTCCCCGTTCCTGACAAGGAAAGGATGGATAGCATTGGATACTCCATGATCAGGAACTTCATGATAAATGGTACGACGGTTGAAGACCTCTCGCTCGAAGAGGAAGACATGATCCACTATCTCGTAAAGAAGCACCACCTGTCAAATGGGTACAAGCACTCTGATCCCGTCGTTGCCCTCGACTCGATACTAGGGTACAAGGGAAATTTCGAGCTTATGATGAAGAGCGAACGCAGCATCGACCTTGACAAGCTGGTTATGAGCAATCTCGCTGTTCAGGGTTACCTGGTGGACGGTTCACAGGGGTATCTCAGCAAGGAGAACATAGCCCTTCTCGCAGCCATTAAATACAACTCGCTGAGCGACAATGCGAAGAGGCTGTACGAGATCGTCAAGAAAATGCCTGTAATTTCGAGGGAACTCATAGTCGAACACTCCTGCTTTACTATAAATCAAACCCTGAACTACCTCAACGAGATGATGAAAAAGAGCATCCTGTACAAGGACAACAAGGGGAGATATCGACTGACTCCAATAGTCAAGGAGAGTGACGAAGCCATGGACAGGATAACCAACGAGCTCGGCATATTCAACGGCAGGATACTGTCGTCGATACTGGGCAACTCTATGAACGGGAATTTCATCTCCAGCTATCTCTCGAACGGAATGGAACGGGGGAAATTCCAGAGGATACTGCCGCTAAAGTCCAGGGACGAGATAATGTACAGCTGGAAACGAGAGATTTTCTCACCGCCAGTCAAGGGGGAGGACGTAGTCCTCCTGCCGAGGACGCTAGCCATGGAGCACGTATCACTGATTCTGGGGTGGAAACCTCAGGGAAAAATGGTACTCCTGAGGGATGGATACGATCCGATATTCTTCAAGGGGAAGAGGTCGGGGAATAAACTGTCCATAACTACAGAACTCAGGGACGACACAAAGAAGAGGATATCGAAGTATCTCCAGGCCATCAACATCAAGCTCGAGAAACCGGAGAGCGACGAAGTGACTGAAAAGTGGTACGAACAGATGATACCAAAGAAATACAAGTGATCAGAGCACTAGTTGTTTCTCCGAAGCTTCCTTCTTCTGCCTCTTAACGAATTCTTCCAATCTCTTTGAAACTTCTTGATCGTGCAGTGCGATGATCCTGACAGCCAGGAGGGCAGCATTCTTTGAAGAATTAATTCCAACCGTTGCCACAGGGACACCCGGAGGCATTTGCACTATGCTCAGCAGGGAATCTAGTCCATTGAGCGTCTTCCCCATTATAGGGACGCCAATTACCGGTATGTCGCTGAGTGCGGCGATCATGCCCGGTAGCGCGGCCGCCCCTCCAGCCCCAGCTATGACCACTTCCGTGTTGGACTTCTTCAAGCTCGTACAGTACTCCACCAGTCTTTCCGGGGTTCTGTGCGCCGAATACACGCCATAATCCACGGATATCCCGAATTCCTTGAGTGTGCTTATTGCGTCCTTCATCGATTCCAGATCACTGGTGCTTCCCATCACGACTGCTACCCTTCTCATACTGAACGATTAATATGGTTACGTACAAAAATGTAGCTGCTGTTTGTGGCTCCGAATGGGAGATTGCAGCTTTCTGGAGTTGTAAACTGACGCAATCTAAATCATAAAAATTTGAAATGTGTGTAATGTTGGCCTGTCGATCATTGAAACGTGGTGTGATGAAGGAAAGAGTCTAGTCCGATTATCAGTTGTAATTTTGTAAAGACAAAAAATATGAATACGTTGTTTCGATTTTTGCGTGATGGTAACGAAAGAAGAGGTGCTCGAGGTACTGAAAACTGTCAGCGATCCGGAGATAGGGGTAGATATAGTGAATCTGGGCCTGATCTACAACCT
>CAYMKC010000094.1:0-3614 GCA_964391105.1 uncultured Thermoplasmatales archaeon | reverse complement strand
TAGGCAATTATTTCACCTCAAGGCGCTCTTCAAAATGGAGACGCCATATATATGCATATCGGATAAAGGCACCAAAACTTTCGCACTGGAAAATCGAGATTGAATGCATGCGGAAATGAAATCCCTTCCGCATAACTCGACAGACATTAAATGAGATAGAATGACGAAAAATAACTCATAGCAGCGATAGCACTTTTGGATATAGTACCTCTTCTTCCTGTTTGTGGTGTTCGCTAAGGGCTTCCTTCAATTGGGTCAGGTCTCCCTCTGTTTCAGTCCATCCGGTGTATGTGGACTCTACGGACTTTTCCACCATCTTCGATATCTTTGGGTGATCCTGGAGTATCTTTATGTACGGTTCGGATGCTTCCTTTCCCAATTTTTCTATCAGGAGCTTCAGGAGAGTCGCTTCCTCGTCTATTATGTGCTGCGAAAGCGTTTCCCTGACATCGGCGATTACCGGAAATGCACCGCTAAGATTTCCAGTCTTGTATGTGATGATGGCATCATCTATAATGGCCGGGAGATTCTGGTGTTCCTCCTTCAGCTTCTCAATCAGTTCCCTTATCGGTAGATCCCTTGGTTTCATAGCTGGTAAACCTGACATATCATTTAACCTTTTCAAAGCGTATCTCAGAAGGGATTCAATTGCCTAAGTTCAATTCCTAAGATCTCTCCTTGTCCATCTTTCGGGGTATGAAATCTGGAACCAGATCAAAGTGTTGGCCCTTCTTATCGCCGCAGTGTTAAACTCGTCTAAATTCTTAAATACAAGTTCATCTTTTTAATCCGTGTCAGAAAATCTGCATCTCAGAAAGGAGCTGTCTTTTCCTGACCTTATCGTTCTGGGCATTGTCGGGGCTGTTGGTACTGGTATCTTATTTTCCAGCGCGGCGATGACAGGAGTCGCGGGCCCCGCCAGTTTGTTGTCCTGGCTACTCGGCGGAATTTTTTACCTTTTCATCGGATTCACTTTTGTGGAACTCTCTGCAACATATCCAGAGGCAGGAGGTCCTTCAAGATATGCTCTCTATACCCACGGTTGGTTTACTAATCTGATCAACTCGTTTGGAGATCTCATCTGGTACCTCTTTATAGCACCTATCGAAGCTTTTGCTATCATAGACGGGCTGACCATCTTTTATCCGAGCTTGGTGACATCGAGCGGCGCCCCAACTGTAGCGGGCGCGGGACTTGCTGTACTATTGTTGCTCTTAATGATTCCTTTCAACTATTTCGGAACAAAGGTGTTTGGGAAGTCCACATTCGGTCTTGGAATAGTGAAATTGGCCTTCTATATCGCTGTCGCCTTTGGACTGGCGGCAACTATCTTCCACACCGTAAACTTTACCATTTATGGTGGCGTGGCTCCATTCGGGTTTGCTGGAATCTTCGCTGCTACTCCATTCGCAATGTTCGCATTCGGAGGTATAAGGGTCCTACCAGACTATGCAGAGGAGACGAAGAATTACAAGAAACTTCCACTGGCTATCGTTATAGTCGTGATAGGGCAACTCTTGATCTATCTCCTCTTTGACTTTGTCTTCGTGAGCGGCATAGATTGGGCTCGATTGGGTATAACACCTGGAAACTGGGCAGAAGTCGCTTCTATACTGGGAAATCCGTTCATAACTATGTCACACGACTACAATGCTCCATTCCTCTTCGTACTGACAATCATCGTTGGAATAATCGGTCCATTCGTGGTGGGTTATGTTTATCTGGGTGGAGGATCAAGAATAGTCTATGCGATGAGCAGAACCAGGATAATGCCTCAGATTGCAAAATTCTTGCACAAGAAGTTTATAATTCCTTACTGGGCACTGATAATTATAGCTGCAGTCGGTGCTTTCTTGACTTTCCTTGCTGCACCCCTACCTAACATCTATACCCTCATAGAAGACGCGGTAGTTGCAGGGTATCTTGGATTCTCTGTCAATCCCGTTGCTCTTTACGTGACACGGTTGCAGCACGAGACTAGGTGGAGGCTGCCAGGTGGCTATATTATTGCCCCCATTGGTTTTGGAGCGGCTGCTCTGATCATATTCTGGAGCGGCTGGATATCTGTGTATTACGCCGTCCTAATATTGACCGGTGCGGTCATTTTATTTGGCATCATCTTGCCTGCAATTAGAGGAACCTGGAAGAGAGACCTTAAGAACGTCCCTAACTCCCTCTGGTACATCTTCTATATAGCCTTCCTGCTGATTATGACATATATCGGAAGCGACGGAGCCAAGGATTATGTTTCATTCTACGTCGCTACCGCCATAACCGTCGCCGTCTCCCTTGCAGTATTCTTCCCTCTCGGAGTCCTCTCCGGACTCAAAAAGAAATTAGATGTCCCAGAGTATCGGGCTGAAATGGAGGTTACTTCGGGCGCGGCAAAGTAAGTTTGGATGGGGCGGCAGTAACAGTATCCGCATAGCCCGACGGTAGCACTAACCGTAGAGACCTTGTTGCAGGAATTTGGAAACAATTCAATGGCCCGAAAAAGAATAGGAGCTGAGTACACCGGAGGATTTACCTAAGTCCTTTGACCGGCCAATTTGGAAAGTAATAGGTGAGCGCGTTTTATGTCCGGATGGTAGGGTCTCTAAGGCAGAGTAGAGCCGGAGACTGGAGTCTCCCGCTTTCGGTCAATAAGGGAAGAAGCGTTGGTGTTTTTGCAATCATGAGATGTTCTATTCGGCTTTCTTCATGAGTGTGGTTGAGCAAGCAGGGTATCAGTAGATTGTTCCTATCTGTGTGTATTTTGATGACATGGGTTTACCCTCTTTGAAACGTTCTGGTCTAAAATTTCTCCAGTCAAAAGTAGCCTTTTCAGGGGAGATATCCGTTACCATCTCCGAGACTATCAACCCGTATGCTGGAGAAAGTTTGAACCCATGCCCACTCAGGCCAGCACACACGTAAACCCCTTCTAGGCCAATGGGACCGAGCGATGAAATTATTGCTTGTCCATCCGGCGTCATATCGTAGAGACCAGTTATCGATGAGACCATGGTGGCGTCCGCCATGCCGGGTATCCTGCTTACGAGACGCCCGACATAATCTAAAGTATAATCATAACTGGCCTCTTCTGGGATAGGGTCGTCGATCTTCACGGGACTTTTGTCGATCTCAGGGTCGAGACTTCCCACGGCAATTAACGAATGACCTTCTGGTTTGTAGTATGCTAGGTTTGGTGGATCCCAGAGGACTGGCCTTTCTCCCTGTAGGTTAACGGGTCTTTTGAGATATATCACGGCGTGAAGTGATGCAGTTATTGGAAGGAGCTCTTTCTTGGACGCGCCCGACTCCTCTAGAAGTTTATTTATCCAAACGCCAGTAGCAAGAATCACCTTTTTTCCAGAAGCAGTTGACCCGTCATTCAGGAATACCCTTACCTCACCTTCTCTGGATTCGAGCCTTCGCACACCGATATTCAGCCTGACTTGTACTCCATCATTTCTGGCCGAATCGACGAATGAATTTGCCACCGCAACGGGATCTGCATAACCGCTCAGTGGTTCATAGAGGACGTAGTCAAACCGTTCTCGAAACCTTATGCATCCTTATGCAAGGTTCTGTTCGGAACGTATGCCATCTCAGTCAAACCTGATTCAGAAAGC
>CAYMKC010000093.1:0-3638 GCA_964391105.1 uncultured Thermoplasmatales archaeon | reverse complement strand
AGATTCCAACCTGTCTGTCTTCGCTGAGCCAGTGATAGTCGAGGCAGACGGGTCTTGAGCCTGCGAGCTCTGCCCCTATGGCCTTCGCGAATGGTTCTATGTTCTGGATGTTCTCCTTCTTCCCTACTCCCCTGCCCACCGAGACTATGATGTTCGCTTTCTCGAGGTCCACTCCTTTTGAGACCTTTTGCTGAACGGAGAGTATCTTGACCTTCCCTTCCTCGATATTGACGGTCTCTGCTGGGGACGTTCCATCGATGGAGGTACTCTCTGAGATTCCGGGAACTATAGTAAGGATCCGGGATGCGGTTTCCTCTTCTACCACAACCTTTCCCCCCAGACCGAATCTTTCGGTAACCACCGCTCCTTCCTTGAACTCGACGTGATGAGACTCTGGAGCAACCGATAGGTGAAGACTAACGGAGAGGTATGCAGCGACGTCTCTGCCCAATATCGAAGATGTCACTAGAATGAAGTCAAAATGTCCTTCCACAAAGTCCTTGGCCAATAGCATCGAGATACCTCCAGAAGTTGTATTCCCCTTCATGAAGAAAACTTTTGCCGCACCAAAAGTGAGCAATTCTTGATTCTCCAGGGTCGAGTACAGAATGAGTTCCCCCTTACCTCTGAGGAAAGACATAATCTGCTTTGAAACGTCAGCGTTATCGCTGAATACCATGAACCTCATCTAATCGCCTCCTTGATTACTTTGGCTACTTCTTGCGCACCCTTCTCAACGTCCTCGAAAAGTACCTGCTTTCTGCTGCTCAGCGGCGCCTTCCTCGATAGAATCTTGACCTCGGTCTTCCCGCTGACGTCTGCAGCCTCAACATTGATACTCTTCTTACCCGCCTGAATTATTTTCATAACCGGTGGGAACCTGGGTTCATTAGTTTCCTGCGTAACGGATACGACTAGTGGCAGGGTAGCCTGCATCTCAGTTGATTGGGACTCGCCGGCGCTGAGGACCTTTACGACCCTGTCGTTCAGATCGATGGTGAGTGCGTTGCTAAGTAGCGGGTAATCTAGCAAGGCTGAGACCATGCCCCCGAGCAACCCCGTCATCGTATCGGCGGATTGGTTTCCAAGAATCACCATATCGTGAGGCAGCTGCCTAACTTTCTTAGCAAGCACAGCAGCCGTTAGGGACGTATTTCCATCAACGTACCCGGTTAGAATGTAGCCATCGTCAACGCCTAGTGCATACGCCTCCTTCATTACCTGAGAAGACTTGTCATTCCCGAATATTACTGCAGAAACCTTTCCTCCATATTTTTCCTTGATTCTCACTGCAGCCTCAATTGCATTCTTACTCAGCGTCTCTAATCTGAAGGGAACTCCTTCAAGTATAGGTTCCTCAGTAGAGGGATTTATTTTCACAAGCTCCAGGGTCGGTATTTGCTTTACAAGAACTACAATATTATAGGTCATAGGTGTTCCTCGTTCGTTGATTGTGACCTCAGATATTACTCTTTCCGAGCCTAGTTTTTTTGCCTATGGCCTACGCAATATCCAATTTACTTTTTCTTGCTGATATTTTCCTTAAGAATCATCACCCATATAAACACCAAAACGATTGAAGAGGGTCGTCTGTTTGTTGCTTCCCAGTTTAAGGCGCGCCTGAATATTTATCGCACTCCTCAAAACCGAAATCATCCGTGATTTTTTTGCAAAAGCCTATTAATCTGTGCATCATACTTTATCGAGTTAAATGGCTGCAGATGAAAAGGAAGTCTATCTTGTATATTTCAAGAGAACTGCATTTTCGAAATCTAAACCCTCTGACCCTTCCAAAGATGTCTTCAACAACATCCGGATGGACGAGGCGCTTGCACTATTAATGAAAGACTCTGTGAAACAGACAGGGGTCAAGCCGACGGAAATCAACGACGTGATCCTTGGTTCTGCACTCCAGGTAGGAGAGAACTGGATGTATGGAGGGCGACAACCCGTACTTCTAGCTGGTTTTCCCGTGGAAGTTCCCGCAATGGCAATGGACCGTGCGTGCTCGTCCTCGCTCAATGCAATAACTGTCGGGGCGATGGAGATAATGACTGGTAATGCCGATGTGGTTCTTGCAGGTGGTATGGAGCACATGACCCATGTACCACTTGGAGACAATCAGATGGTCAGTCCCAACCTCAAGCTCTTGCTCCGGCCTGAATACGCAAAGTACGACATGAAGACGGGATTCTACATGGGTTTGACGGCTGAAAAACTCGCGAAACAGAAGGGAATTACCAGAGACGCGATGGACCAGTTCTCATACGAAAGTCAGAAGCTTGCATCGGAGGCACAGGAATCTGGCTATTTCAGGGATGAAATTCTACCTTTGGAAGTCGAGTATAACGGTGAGGTCAAGGTAGTGGATAAGGATCAGAGCATTAGAAAGGATGCAACGATCGAACAGATAAAGAAGCTCCCTCCAGCCTTCAAAGAGGGAGGCTCTATAACGGCGGGGAATTCTTCCCCCCTAAATGCGGGAGCATCCCTTGTTATGCTAGTGTCGGGAAAAAAGCTCAGGGAACACGGGATGGAGGCCTTTTCTAAGGTGAGCGCATTCGGATGGGCTGCGGTGGACCCATCGATTATGGGGGAAGGACCTGTGCCCGCTTCCAAGAAGGCACTCAGCAAGAGCGGCATGACTTCAGAAGACGTGGATCTCTGGGAGATAAACGAAGCGTTCGCAGTTGTGGTCTTAAATGCAATGAAGGAACTGAACATCCCTAGGGAAAAGGTGAACGTGAAGGGAGGGGCAATAGCAATAGGACATCCGCTCGGTGCATCCGGGGCAAGGCTCGCAGGTACTCTCTCCAGGCTCCTGAGAACGAATGGGAAGGAGAGAGGAATGGCCACCTTGTGTGTGGGCGGAGGCCAGGGATATTCAGCATTATTTGAGAGGGTGTGAAAAATGGATTTTGAACTAAGTGACGATGTGAAAGAGGCAATCTCTAGGGCAAAGGAGTTTGCGGAAAAGAACTTCAGCGAAGAACTAATGGAAAGGTCAGACTTTGAAGAGGAATTTCCTATGGAAATTGTGGACATTTCCAAGAAAGAAAAAATATTGGATTTCTCCAATCCATGGAAGGTTCTGGTTACGATAGAGGAACTGGTGAGAAGGGATCCAGGTCTCGGAATCTCCATCACCATCTCCGCATTCGGGGCAGAGATTTTCATGTTCTTCGGAAATGAAGAGCAGAAGGAGAAATTCATGAATCCGGTCTTTGCGGGGAAGAAGATCCTAGGGCTGGGGGTAACAGAGGCTACGGGAGGGTCTGACGTCGCGAGCATAACATCTGAGGCTAGATTGGACGGCGACTCCTACGTATTGAATGGCGGGAAGATGTTCATAAGCAATGGGCAGATAGCGGACTACTTCCTCGTTCTGGCAAGGACATCACCAGCCCCGTCCCCCGAGAAGAGGCACAGGGGGATGAGCGTGTTCGTGGTCGATGCGAAGAGCCCAGGATTCTCCATAAACAAACTTCATGGAAAACTCGGAGTACGGGCTACTAATACGGCGGAGTTGATATTCAACAACGTGAGAGTTCCAAAGGAGAATTTGGTCGGTGAGGAAGGAAAAGGATTCTACTACATCATGACGTTCTTCAACATCAGTAGGATCTACGTAGCAGCAC
>CAYMKC010000092.1:0-3644 GCA_964391105.1 uncultured Thermoplasmatales archaeon | reverse complement strand
ATGCAGTTTTATTTTTTAAAGGCACTTCAGAGCTAAGGTGCGACACCATCCCATCTATGAATCTGTTTGCATCCATTATTATTCCATAGTCGGCGTGTTTGAATATAAGCGCATTAGGATCTGTGTTGATGGCTATGATCTTCTTGCAGTACCTCGTACCCACAACGTGGTTCGCCTTCCCTGATATTCCAATAGCTATGTACACATCTGGGGATATGGAGCAGCCCGTCAATCCAATCTGTTGCTGCCTGGGCACGATTCCCATGTCTACAACTGGCCTAGAAGCTCCTAAAGCTCCGCCCATGAGTTTGGAGAGGTGCAATGCCTTTTGAACTGCATCACCACTCGTCGAGCCACGTCCAATTCCAATCACAACTTTGCTGGAGCGAAGGGGTTGGAACTCGCTGGGGACGGGTGTGAAGGAGAGAATGTTCTCGTGTTCACTTGTGTCAATCCTTAGTTTCTCCACTTCGAACGATTCCTCCATGACCATAGTCTTAAACATTCCCGGTCTGACCGTGGCCATTGCGGGTTTAGTCTTTGAATAAATGGAAGCTATTATCGAGCCGCCAAATGATGGTTTGTGTTGTATCAGAGTTCCTTCCTTTATCTCTAGATCTACACAGTCAGCCGTAAGACCTAGATCGAGTTCACCCGCTATTGTGCCGGCGAGTTCCCTGCCTTTAGTTGTGGATGGGAAGATGACATAGTCAGGTTGGTTTTCTTTTAGAAATCGTAACAAGACTTTGTGCACCGCTCTCATATCTCGCGTGCCAATATGGAAATAGCGGGCTGATGGCATACCATCAAGTCTCACAGGGTCTATGTTTCCGATCATCACAGGGTTTAGATCGTTTAACAAGGCCAGCGACGTGATCTTCGAGGCTACCTCAAGTGAGATCTGAGGGTCATCCAGTGCTATTCCCAGAATCGTGCGTCTGCCGGGAATAATGTCCGGCCTTTGCACTATCTTCTGAACCTCTTTTACCGATACACTTTCTCCAATTAGTTTGGTCAAACTACTGTAAATGTCGGAAGAGGGTTCAAGGAATACACAATCCCTGTCCCCCCCCATGCTCCTCGTTGCAAACACAACAGTAGGACTCAGTTCCACTCCCGTGGATTCCACCTTCAACGCCTTTGAGTCTATCGTAACTACCGAGTTGGTAAAGTTCGGTATATCCGGTTTGATTGCCCTCGCCTTGTTGATCTTCTCGCTCACCGAGAATACAGCAGGCAGTTTTACCCTCAAACTGTAGAGACCGTCCTCATTCTCGTGCTCTATCACCGCTTCCTGCTGTTCAATGGCTATCTTCGATATACTTGATTTGAAGGCATAAGAGAGTTTAACAGCAACCTCTGGGGGAACTTGAGATGTCTCTCCGTCCAGCGAATACTTTCCCATCAATATGATATCTGGCCGCATTTGGAAGGCGAAAGCTGAGAGTATAGTTGATGTGGCCAAAGTGTCTGCACCTCCAAATTTTTTGTCGGTAATCAGATACCCTCTGTCAATACCCATTCTCATTCCTTCGTTCACAACTTCCGCAGCCCCAGGGGGCCCCATAGAGGCAATTAAAGTTTCATATCCATACCGCTCTTTGAGTCTGACCGCCTCTTCAACTGCCTTCTTGTCGAAAGAGTTCATCATTAGCGGTACACCATCCCTAACAATCCTGTTCGTTGAGGGATCAAATTTTACGTCATTCACGTCAGGAACTTGTTTAACGAAAACTAGTATCTTCATTGACCAAAGACGGCGAATTCTTATTTATTAATTTAGTAGTTTGGTCAGCAATTCGGACTTCATTGAACACTATCCCTAAGAATAAAGGGGATGTGATTAAGTCTGGACCAAGTTCATGATAATATGGAAGCGGATAACCACAATCCCATTACGATTGATGCACGCGAGATACCCGCCAATGAGAGGCATGAAAGAATCATTCAGATTTTCAAAGAACTCCTTCCCGGACAAGAGCTATACATAATCTCAAACCACGAGCCTATTCACCTTATAGATCAAATGAGGCACGAAGGCCTTCCATTCGTAGAGTCTGCCTATACCTCCATCGAGAAACCGGATGGATCCTATCAGACTACACTAGTAAAGGAGGAGGTTTCTGAATCAGCAGATGGAATCAAATTTACCAGCATGGACAAGGAGAGACACTATTCCGAAAACAGGTTCTCCCCCATTGGAATCTACTCTACCGATACGTACAAAGTAATTCTAACTTATATCAAGAGCGGTCAGTGCATTCCTGTGCACTCTCCGAGAGTTGATCTTATATTTGCCGTCATAAGTGGTACTGGAAAAGCAACTGCTGGTAACAAGGAATTTAAACTTGGTCCGGGAAGCATACTGATAGTGCCACGTGGTGAGAGGAGAGGTGTGGTAGCGGAAACTGACATAGAAGGAATTCACATTGTCTCTCCAGTTCCGGGCGAGATAGACCACCTAGAAGTCCAAGAAAAACTGGGGAAGGGGGAGTGTGCGTAGAAGTCTGAAAGGGAATGGCGAAACGAGATGAAGTTTAAGAAATCGAGATTGCGGTTGAGTCTTTTGAATCGACTGCTGCTTTTTCTGCTCCGAAGAGAGAGGGCTGCAGGGTTACGTTGCTCAAACACTCTCGAGCCAAGAAGCTATAGAAGATCGGATTCAAACCTAGATTTCCATTGGGTGAGGGGCAGTGCCATATTCCTGATCTCAACAACATCCTTGCTAAGAAAATGTCCATACACAAATGATTCCTCGTAGGAGTTGTGTTCGAGAAGCAGATTATAAATTTCAGAAAGCGCCTCCTTTCTTGCTTCTTCACCTTCTAATTTCTCCAGTGAACTGAGTGCGGTCAGTATCTTCCCATGTTCTCTTTCCAGATATTCCACATCGTCCCTCGAACTGTCTGGTAGTATGGAAAACAAAACAGTTTCCTCTATGAAAATGTGTCTCCTCAACCTGATGCCTACTTTCTCAAGAACGCAAGGATCCAACTTGTCGCTTCGTGATAATTCGTCCCTGATGTATCCATTAATTTCGAGTTGATCTTCGGTCATATAGGCTTCAACATCTATTTCGTTCATAGAGATCCATTAGAATTACAAGATTAACGGTTGTCCCTAACATCCTAGGAAGGTGGAGCCAGGACACTCGCCCGCCCCTAAAGAGAATACAGAAATAGTCATACTTAATCATCAGCCGGTGCGTGGTTCTCAACTGTTTGAGGTGGAGATTTCGGTCAAGAGGGAAGACTGCAGCGTATCAAATGCATTGTCGAGATTCAGACTCAGAGGAAGTCTCATCAATCTAAACATCGGGGTGGATGAGTCATCCCATCTTATTGAGACTGGTAATAATTACAAGGACATTATGACCAAGCTGAAAATGGAGGGTGTGAAGGTTTCTCCCATCACACGCGACAAGATGGTAGCTCTCTCGCCTAGCTGCACTTCTTGCAGGTGCTTGGCCAGACTCAATTCTGTCGTACTATCCGCAAGAACACCACAGAAGGATCTCGTTATATACAGACTCCTGACCGACAAGAAAACCTTGAAGAGAATATTAGGAGAATTTGCAAGAGAGGGAATCGAGCATTCGGTTCTGGATGAAACCCCTTACGTTTCCTTATCCGGGTTGACTTCAA
>CAYMKC010000091.1:0-3658 GCA_964391105.1 uncultured Thermoplasmatales archaeon | reverse complement strand
AGGGCGAGCGGGACGGTACCGATGAGAAGGAACGGTCTCCTTCTGCCCATCTTCCACTTCAATTTATCGCTGAGGTTCCCTATGAATGGATTTGCGATGGCCTGAATTATGACACCAACACCGAATGCGATGCCCAGGAGTTCCGGAGATAGGAGTTGCCTGCCCCCGTACGGAGCATAGACTGCCCAGAGGTACACGAACAGATACGTAGGCAGATTAACCCCCATCTGACCAAAACTGTAGAGTATCTTGAGTTTCATCGGGAGAATTCCAGATGTTGAAGCCGTTTCCGGATTTCTTGCAGAAACTGGAGTCTGTGTTGCTTCCGAAGTTACCATGGATTCATTCCCCCAAGAACGTTTATGTGTAGTTCGTGTGGCATCAACACCCTGAAGGGTTCGCCGTACTTGCTCCCTATCCTTTGGCCGTACAGGGCAGATACCCCTCGAATAAAGTCAACGAAGGAAGAGTCTGGGAATTGGGATTTGTGCGCGGATATCGCAGACATTTTCGTGTCCATAGTTTCTGTGCAGTCGTATATCACGTTCGGCTTTAAGGTGAAACCGAGTGCGACGTTCGGACTCTTGACTGGCTTGCCGTCCCCCATCGACGGAAACTCTTCAAAGAGTATCGACTGAAGGACCGCCATGCCAGTATTCACGTGATCCGGATGTGCTTCGTCTGGTAGGTAGGGATCTACAGTGATTACCAGATCCGGGGACAGTTCTCTGATAACTCGTATAATGTCCTTCCTCAATGTTGACGGCTGAGGAACCTCGGAATCTCTGTAGCCAAGAGAAATGAAGTTCTTAGAGCCAAGAATAGAGAGAGCTGTCTGCTGCTCGCCGTTCCTGATCTGCTTTAGCTCAACCTCGCCTATCGTCCTGCTCCCCATTCTCCCATCGCTCGAGACCACAAGATGGAATTCGGCCCCTTCACTGATCTTCTTTGCAATGAAACCACCCGCAACGATCTCATTGTCGTCTGGATGTGGAGCGAAGGTTACGATCCTTTTCGATTGTTGCAAAATTTCTTTACGAGCTTCATCAAGTTCAATTTTTTTCAGGTACTCGGAAAAATCCATGCAGGATTGAAATCGCAAGCCTCATTTAAGTTTTTGTTAGATTTAAGTTTCCCTAATTGCGTCTGAGACGCTTTTTTTAGAACAGTTTCATATCGTGGAAAGGAATAGGTTGTTATGAAGATCGAATTTCCAGAGGGGTTCATCTGGGGAACTGCAATCTCCGCTTTTCAAACCGAAATGGGAAGTTCAAACGAGGGAAATTTTGATGGAACTGATTGGTACGAGTGGGCAAATAGCCCACAGATAATAAAGGAGGGAATTGTATCCGGCGACAGGCCCCAGGAGGGAGATGGGTTCTGGGACACATATCAAGAAGACCTCAAGCTGGCACGTTCTCTCGGAAATAATGCATTCAGAATGAGCATTGAGTGGGCGCGGATTTTTCCTGAACCAACTATTCCGGTAGATGCCAGTTTCTCCAAGAACAACAATGGCGAACCACTTTCGTTCAGGAAAACTGCGGGAACCCTCTCACAGTTGAAATCGCTGGCTAATGAAGACGCAATAAACCACTACAACCAGATTGTAGAATACGCTCACTCACTTGGTCTCCAGGTTTTCATGACGCTGTACCACTGGCCCCTCCCTCTTTGGCTCCACAGACCCGTGAATTGCCACAACGACGTGAACGGTGAAAGGGCGAAGGGGTGGCTGAACGAGTCGACAATTGAAGAGTTCGCCAAGTATGCATATTACATCTCCAAGACCATCGGCCCAAGAGTGGAGTTCTGGGAGACAATCAACGAACCTGAGGTCATTGCGACCAACGGTTACATATTCGGTTCAGACTCTGGGTTTCCTCCCGGTCTCGCGGACATACCGATGGGATTCAGGGTCGAGAGGAACCTTGCTTTTGCACACAATCTTGCATTCAAGATCCTGAAGAAAAACACCGGAAGGCAAACGGGTATTGGAACGGCACCGCCACACTTCGAGCCTGTAAGTAATGATCCAAAGGACGTGGAAGTAGCAAACACTGCTAGGTACCTCAGCAATGAGTGGATCCTAAACGCGGCCATAAATGGAGAATTCGACAATGGACTAAGCGGAGTGCCGGATGAGAAAATACCAGACTTTGGGGGAACGGATTACGTGGGAATAGATTACTACCTCAGACTGAGAGTGAAATACTCGGAGGAAGATCAATACGCCGGGGCATTGCCTATGAAAACTCTGCCTTGTGATGACTGTACCGACTTCGAGTGGGACATTTATCCCGAAGGAATCAGAAAGGTCACAAAGTGGATTTACGAAAGGTACAGAAGGCCGATCTACATACTCGAAAATGGCATTGCGGACAGCGCAGACAAGAAGAGGGCAAGGTACATAGCAGACCACCTCAAGTCGCTCTCACTCGCCATATCCTCAGACGGAGTGCCTGTAAAGGGGTACTTCCACTGGTCCCTGATGGACAACTTCGAGTGGGCAAAGGGGTATTCAATGAGGTTCGGTCTCTATTCTGTTGACTACAGAACAAAAGAGAGAGTGAAGCGGGAGTCTGCAAGCACCTACGAGAGAGTGTGCAAGGGTCTTCCTCTGGACTAGGGAGAATAAAGTAATTCTGCAGGAACGACATTCGATTTTTATGCACCACATGCTGGAGGAGATCGCGTCTGAGCCAGAGGTTGTAAAACGGTTCACTTCACGCGACTTTCCAGATATTGAGAATATAACGAGAGTACTGAGCAAATCAGAAGTCGTATACGCGATAGGTAATGGCACGAGCTATCACGCAGCCGTTTTCACCTCGATACTTCTGAACAGAGCAGGAATCGACTGTGTTCCGATATACTCATCTCAGACAGATGAATGGATTTCTAGCAGGAGGAATAGGTCTGCATCCATCATATTCAGTCAGTCGGGAGGTGGTGCAGACATCCTGAAATCTGTGGAAGACCTAAAGAGGACTGGATCGACTATCATCGCCGTGACGAATATCGAGGGATCCAGACTTGACTCTGCATCTGATCTAAAGATTCTGACTGAAGCGGGGACGGAACTTGCTATACCTGCTACCAAGACGCATCTTTCGCAGCTGCTGGTCTCTATTCGGTTGGCGTTGGCAAACGACAGGGAGACCTACAACTCGCGCCTCGATGCAATCGAAAAGAACTTTGTCAAGATATTGTCTAAAAAGGAAGCGGTCAAGGATCTGGCAGAACACCATGATAAAGGTACGATATTCCTAGGTTCAGGACTTCTCTATCCAATAGCACTTGAAGCCTCGCTCAAGTTGATGGAAGCGAGCGATCTCTTATCGTACGCTTTCCCCGTGAGAGAGTTTCTGCACGGTCCCAAACAGATATTGAACGAAAATTGGTCCGTTTTCTTCCTATCAGAGGATCGTGCTGTTATGGAAGAGGTTAACAGATACACCAGGCGGGTAGTCGACGTATCGGAATACTTGAGGGAGGGGTTTGGGATAACGATGGATGAAGAAATGACCAGGTCCGTAACAATTCTCTTCTTTGCTCAGATGTTTTCCTATTATTCAGCTGTGAAGCGCGGTCTCAATCCAGACAGTCCGTCGAAACTATCAAAAGTTGTGACCTGAATCTATTGAGAGCCTTCAAA
>CAYMKC010000090.1:0-3692 GCA_964391105.1 uncultured Thermoplasmatales archaeon | reverse complement strand
TTTTTGTTCTCTCTGGAATTGCTGCGATCCCGGTCAGCATTTTCGGGGGGAACCTGATAGACAGAGTTGGAAGAAGAAAGATAGCATTGCTGATGCCTCCAATGCTCGCAGCACTCTTCTTCGTCATGTTTCTTGGCATCTACTATGACCTGCCGAATGTCTATATCTACGCAACTTTTGTCCTGTTCGCGGCAGTTGCCACTCTTCAATCTGTGGTGGACATGGTGATAGTCACAGACTCCACTAGGGATATCGACAGGATAGATGCCTTCAGTCTCACTAGAATCGGAGCCAACGTTGGTTTCTCTCTTGGGCCGGCGATTTCTGGCTTTGTTGTTTCTTACAACTACGCAATTCTCCCCCTGATTCCGCTAATCTCTGAGAGCCTTGGATTCTATCTATTCTACAAATATATAAACTACAATGAAGCCCCTCCGCAATCTGAAAAGAGCCTCATCGCATTTCCCAGAGGAGACAATAGATTCCTCATAATCTCAATACTTCTCTCCCTGGCATTCTTTGCTACCGGTCCGTGGGCATACATCCTTAACCAGTTCCTTTCAAAGATCGATCTGATCCCTAACTTTGTAATTGGTCTACTATTCGCCACAAATGGTGCCGTGGTTGTGAGTATGCAGCTCCCTGTCAACAGGTTATTCTACAAGATGGATGATATGACGAGAGTCGCAGTAGGTCTCCTGATTTATGCAGCCACTTTCGCTGTGTTCGGAATAACCAATAACATTGCCCTTCTGTTCATCGATGTCGTCTTCCTCACGATCGGGGAGAACGTTATCTCCCCTCCCATGACTTCGGTGATAGGAAGGATTGCTCCGGATAGTAGGAGAGGTGAATACTATGGAGGGTTTTCCCTCATGAGCAACTTCATAAGCCCTTTTTCTCCGATAGTCTACGCAGCTATGCTCGCCTTCTTCTTCAAGAGTCCACTCCTTCTGTGGGGATTGATAGGTCTGATATGTGTGGCCCTGGCAGTGGTAATCCCCTTAACAAGAAGATCCTGGGAATATCAGGAGACCGCAACCTTTTCACGGACTGACCAAGCGCCGGGAGGCAAGGCAGGATAAACCGCCTCCTTTTCCACTTCCAAGAATTCTGATATTTCCTTGACTACCTCTTCCCTTGCTTCCCCCGGAACAATAATTACTTTTTTACCCGATATAGATGAACTGGGTGCAGCAACCACGTAATCCCTGCTCTCGTATTTCTGAAAACCAACTGCGAGTTCCAGGTTCAGGTGGGTGATGTAATTCTTTTTGCCCCTGATGACCCAAGCTCCTCTTGCAAGATATTCACCAGATTCTGGAGTCTTGCTGACTTGGCTCTTAGTCACGTAGAAAACAGATCCATTCCCAAACTTGGAACCCCAGGCCTTTGACATGCACCACGCAAACGATGCTGCTTCCTCAATTCCTTTTTCGGTCGGTTTGTTAGAAACTTTCATTATTACAGATGGCGCTCCGTGGATGTCTGCATGAAAATAGAGATCCTTTTCTCCGAGATATTTCTTGACGACAGCATCGTTGGTTTCCGCGTCCTTCCCTGCTATTACGAAGTTACCATCACTACTTATGAACCACCTGTAGTTGGTGAAAACTCTCTTTACTTTCTTTAGTTCCACCCTCTTTTCCAACTTTTCAGGTTCAAGCTTCACCCTCGACAGCCTGTCCTTTATTCTCTTGCTCATGCTAAAGTAATCGTCAGCATTCTCGCCCGCAGTTTCGTTCAGTTTCAGCTCTATGTTCATTCCATCCTCTTCGAATGATATTGTCTCCTTATCGTAGTCGATCTGATACTTCTCTGGATTCGCCTTCTTCCCTTTCCCTAGAAGACTGTCCATTTCGCCAATATGACTCATAATGAATTCCCCTGCATCCCTCAATCTTTCCATCTCTGCCGTCATCTTCTCCACATTTCTCTTCATTGCCTCCAGTTTGGTGTCTCCTTTCGATTCACCCTCTTCAAAAATCCTCAGAAGACCTTCTGCTATGTCAGTCTCCTCGGGTTCCTCTGACTTGCAGAAGCTTTTCCAGACGTAGAAGTCGTCTTTGTACAGATACAGCTTACCTTCTTCCGAACCGCGGTAGATGTCCAGAATCCTCTCTTTTACGGTATCAAGTTTGCTGAGCAGATCTGAATTGCTCTTAAACTGGTGCCCAAGAGCGCAGTCTATTTCGTCCGCATACTTGGACAGCCCCAGTCTAGCGGCGAGTGTTCTTACCGGGTCGCTCGTAGACTTCGTGATCGTCGACTCCCAGTCGAACTGGGGGGACTTGAGGTCGATGAAGTTTGGATCCTCGTACCGATCTCCAACTCTCATGACTCTTCCTCCCCTCTTCCCTGGTTTTCTGGAATAGATTATGAGCCCATTCTGGAGGACGAATACGTTACCTCCACCCAACAGTTCTATTACCACCGTCTTAGGCCCTTCGATCACCATTATCCTGTCCGTCCCCATTTGCCTGACCTTGGTTATGGGAGTGTTCTCTATGGGCAGGGCATTCTTCTTTCCACCTATCGCATTCTCTGGAGAAACGAACAGGAACTTGTTGTCGACGAAGTGAAGGTACGTCGAATCCATCCCCGATTTTCTCAGCTTGAATGAGAAACCGTTTTCTGATTGATAGTTCTTTTCGGTGAACCCTCCCTCAAATCTCTCGAGGTACTTTGAAAGCGACATTACCTCAGCAAAGGAAATAGCTCCCCTCATTCAGATCCGGATCTCCCTCAGGTCGCTATAGGGTGCCAGGGCGTGTAACTTTTCCGTCTTTATGCCGCTCTCCCTAAGTGCGGCATGGACTGCCTGTATCGCCAGTTGCGGAGTGTTGTTCACTTTTGAAAGGTGCGCAAGCAATACGGGTGTTTCTTCGCTCACCGCAGCTCTAAGTATCTTTGCCGTCTGCTGATTAGAGAGGTGCCCCCTGGCCCCCCTGATCCTCCTCTTCAGCAGCTCCGGATATGGGCCCTTTTCAAGCATCGAGGGATCGTGATTGGCCTCTATGAGAATTGCGTCGCAGTCCCCTACCCTCTTCTCCAGAATGGGGTTGGACTCCCCCAAATCCGTAATGATCGACACTTTCCTGTTTCCGTTGTGGATGAAATATGCAACTGGATGCCTGGCGTCGTGGGATACCCTCACCGCTTCGACAGTGAGGTCACCTATCTGTTCGTACTCGCCCTCTTTTACGAAGTTGTCAAGTTCTACTCCCATCTCCTGATATCCTCCATACCCTCCCCTCTGTTCCACATAGATATCTGACGTCTCATAGGTCCCGTACACCGGAACCTGGAAAGCCCTTCTGAAGGAATGAACGCCTGAGGCGTGGTCCGAATGGCCGTGGGTTATGAACGCAGCCGCAATCTTTTTCGGGCCGATTCCCTTGGATTGGAGAGCTGCATTGGTCTTCCTTACTGATATTCCCATGTCTATCAGTATGCAGGTGCTTCCGCTGCATACTAGCGTGGAGTTTCCAGAGCTACCGCTTGCAAGAGAAGTTATCAACATCCTGACTTACAGGAGTCTGAATACGAACTCGTTTAAAGCGCTATGGTCAGAATACTGGCTCAATCCGTCGGTGCAAAAGGAGGTGAGCCTAGATCTACCTGAAAGCCTCAATGAGGAAATTGGAAATCCTCTCAAACAGCCCGGCTTCTTTCACTTCCCCTTTTCTGGA
>CAYMKC010000089.1:0-3694 GCA_964391105.1 uncultured Thermoplasmatales archaeon | reverse complement strand
ACGGGGACTAGTATTGCCTATTATCTCAGGGGTCACGGAAAGAGGGTTTTACTCATAGATTCCAAAGGCATAGCGACAGGAAATACGTCAAAGTCAAGCGCACTCATCAGGACCCATTACAGCAACGAATTGATTGCTTCAATGTCAAAGTATTCATATGACGTGATTTCTAATTTTGATTCCATCGGTTTTTCTGGATTGCACCAGCCCGGAATGTTCTTCCCATTCTACGAAGAATACCGTGAGACTGCTAGGGAAAATGCAGAGATGCTCCGTAAGTTGGGGATCAGGGAAGAAGAATCAACAACGGAAGAGATCGAGAAGCACTATCCCGGAATCTCTCTCGATGGCTATGACTATGTTCTCTATGAGCCGCTGAGCGGTTACGCGGATCCTGTAGCGGTGGCGAACTCATTCGCAGAATCTGCCAAGAAATCCGGGGTAACGATAAAAGTCGGAAAGGGAGCATCACGCATTGAATCTGGTAGGAATAGCGTGAGCGTCTACCTCAGCGATGACACTTCTGTATCGAGTAAGAAGATCATCCTTGCAACAAACACGTGGACCAACAAACTCCTTGAAAATTCTGGCGTTTCTAAGGGTAACCTCCTTCCTATAACGGCTTCTCTCCACTCCGTGTTATATCTTAAGAGGCCGGTGGAACTGCAGGGGGAGAAACCCATTCTATGGGATCCTCCTAATCTTGCGTACTACAAGCCGGAAGGTCAATCGCTATTCGTTGTTGGTAGCTTAGATCCTGAGATTGACAACAGACCGGTCAATGTGGACGACAACCTGCCAGAAGCCGCTGATTATGAATACACAGAAGACTATGTTGGGCGTCTCATAAAGAGGATACCCGCGATGGGAGAGGCAACCTTCGTATCGTCAGTTACCGGACTTTACGATATGACACCGGATGGGCAGGCTATTATCTCTCCACTTGATCGGATGGGGTTCGAAGGAGTATTCGTCTGTGCCGGTCTAAGCGGACACGGGTTCAAGCTTTCGCCAGCCTATGGCCTGATAACTTCTGAAATGGTGACGGATGTGGACCCAGAGAAGGCAACATTCGACTGGAGAAAATTCAGACCTGAACGGTTCAAGGAAGGGAAGCTCATTTCTTCAAAGTATGCCCAGATAGGGACAATATATTGACATAGCAGATTCTCTCAATCACCTCTTAGGAATATTGGAGTAGAGATAGTTGGTTACTGCCAGGTCTTCCACTCCCACTCCGATCGATTTAAAGTAGACGTATTTCCTTTCAGATCCAGATCGCATCTTGATCTTGCCTGAAACCAGATCAGTGAAATCATTTATCTCCTCCTTCTTCACACAGCCGGAGGATAGGGCACTGATTATCTCGCCGGCACTCCTTGAAGTCTCTTCGATTGAATCAACCGAAACCACCCTCGCTTTGCAGATTGTAGCAGTATCTATCTCCCTCATGTTGGGCGTGTAGCTACCTATAGAATTGACATAACACCTGTTGTCAATAAAATCATCCCTTATTACTGGAGAGCTGGAAGTGGTTGCAGTGAGGATTATGTCAGATTCCCTGAAATTCTCGTTCACTCCATCCTCTGTGGTAACCTCTAACCCGATCTCTTCTTCAATATCCTTCTTGAAATCTGACAGTCTTTCTCTATCGATATCGTATGCCATCACCCTCTTAATGGGCCGGATCTGCGAAATGGCCCGTACTTGTTCTCGTGCCTGATAACCCGCACCTATGCATCCTAGTACCTTCGATTCTTTGCGCGACAGAATCTCCGAGGCAAGAGCAGATGCCGCTGCTGTTCTGATCCTCGTGACCTTAATACCCTGAAATACAGCTCTTATTTCGGATGTTTCTGTGGAAAACAGAGATATTAGAAAATCTATCTTTCTACCATAAAAGTACTGTTTGACTGCACCGACTCTTCTTACCGAGTCGATACCTCCCATTATGTCCAGGATTCCCTGTTTGGTTTCCAGGCGATTTCTGTAGAGTATTACCGAATCTCCTCTCTTAACTCTAACGAACTGTTCCCTTATTTCGGCAGCTAAAGCTCTATAATCCTGACTCTCAGGAATATCTGAATCGTTGATTACCAGCATTTCAACTTGATTACTTTGCGGCTCCCGAAGATATCTCGACCTCAGCCATATACTCTGGGACGTCAAGCTTCTTCTTCAATCCGGACAGCACACCTAGCGGGAAGAATACAAACACCGAAACCACAACCGTAATTGCGGTTGCACCGTAGAACGAAACATAGTTGTAAAGACCGTCGCTTCCAATGCCCGTCATGATCAGGAGGAAGGCAATGTAGAATATGTACCAGAGGGAATTCGGAAAGTTCTTGAGATCTCTTCTCCATGTGCCCCTGAGTGCTGGAATGATTAACCCAAAGACCACTATGGCACCGGTTAATATTAAGACTGCGTAATATACCGTTATCCAACCGCTCCAAAATATGATCAAGGCCGCTGCACCAAATCCAATAGGTGCAAGTATGTACCCGCCAGGCATCCTCCACTTGGTTTCTCCCTGCCTTCTGGTCACGTAGAGAGCAACGGGATTGACCGAGAAGCCGAGGTAACCCGCAACGACTGCGTCCTCAATGAGGGTGTAGATGTTGGGGAGAGGAGCCGCAAGGAAAGCGAGAAAAGCTCCAACGGCCGCGAGAATTATCAGGGCCCAATAAGGGATGATGAATCTTCTGTGCAGGAATTTAGCGATCTTGGGCATTATTTGAGTTCTGCTCATTGCGTATACTATCCTAGAACCTCCCCCAAGGTAGACGTATCCCACCACGAACGGTCCTAGTATGCCGACTATTACGGTGAGAATGAACAGGAAGGGGGCGTTATAGTCATGTGACATCGTGATGAAAGGGTTCCCAGCGATAGAACCAACAGCCGACCATTTTCCTGGAGTGATTCCAAGTTTGGTCCAGTCGATGCCGCTTACAAAAACGAAGTCAAATAGAAGGTAGATTAGCAACTGACCAACCACAACTATGAGTATTGCAAGGGGGAGTTTTTTGTAGTTCTTAGTCTCTTCCGCATAATCCGGCAGAACCCTGATTCCTCCAAATGCAAACATCGCGAAAGGAGTTGCGGCAAATATTCCAGCAAACCCGAAAGGCGCGACACCGCCGTAAATGGTGAAGTTAACAGCGTGGAAGACCGTTGCTGCCAGTCCAAATGCAACAGCGAGATAAAAGACGAGTTTTACAATCCCTAGACCGAATGTGGATTTTCCAAAGACTCTTGTACCAAAGTAGTTGAATGGGATCATGACTAGTAGGAGAATCACTGCGAGTCCTGCCCCGAGAATAGTGGGAGCACCACTCGAAGCAACCAAGCTGGGGTAGAAAATTGTTAGGCCATCGATGATGGCGAACGCTTCAATAGGGGCGATGAAGAGATACCATATCAGGTCTGCGAAGGAATTTATGAGATTTGTGAACCAACCGTGCGTGTACAGAGCATACCTCGATGGCCCTCCTGCCTCAGGATATGTGGCCGAGAGTTCCATAAAGGTGAATCCAATAAACAGGTAAAAAATTCCGCCGAGTAGCCAAGACAGCAAACTAGCGGGACCGGCAATCCCTGTCATCGCCGCACTTGAAAAGAGTACACCCGTTCCAACTGCACCGACAATCCCCAAGATGATAAGATCCGCAAACGATAGCTCTTTCTT
>CAYMKC010000088.1:0-3822 GCA_964391105.1 uncultured Thermoplasmatales archaeon | reverse complement strand
ACGAGTTTTACAAACACTCTTTCTATCTTCCGGTGTCGATGGAATCAACTGCAGCTCTCAGCGCTTTCGAAATCGCATCGTGGGACGTCGTGGGGAAAATCTACGGTGCCCCGATCTACGACTTACTTGGAGGGAAAGCAAGGGACGAGGTGAGGGCATACGCTAACGGATGGTACGACGACTGCACAACACCTCAGGATTTCCTCAGGAAAGCAAAGGAGATAGAGAATATGGGTTTCACCGCCGCCAAGTTCGACCCGTTCGGCCAGAACTACGACAACATCTACGAGGATGGAGTCGAGAAAGCAAGGAAGATAATTCAGACTCTAAAGGAGCGTACAAAGCTTGACCTACTCATAGAATGCCACGGGCGGTTTTCGGCGAACTCTGCGATAAGGGTTGCAGAAGGGATAGAGGACCTGGACCCATTCTTCGTTGAAGAACCGGTGCACCCGGATCAGATCGAAGGACTGAGGAGACTGAGGGAAAGAACCGAAATGAAAATAGCTCTGGGAGAAAGGGTACTGAACAAGAACCTGTTCCTTCCTTATCTAATGGGTGATCTGGCGGATGTCATCCAGCCCGATGTCACTAACGTCGGAGGCATCACACAGGGTAGGGAATCTGCGGTCCTTGCAGACTCCTTTGGGGTTGAAGTCGCATACCACAACGCCTTTGGGCCAATCCAGACGGCCGCAACACTACACCTGGATTACAACATCCACAATTTCCTAATACAGGAGAGCTTTGAAAAGTTCTGGCCAAAATGGAAGAAGGGGCTGGTGAAATCTGGCTACAAACTTGAAGATGGGTTCTTCACCCTGAGCGGTAAACCGGGTCTTGGCATCGATGTAGACGATAAGATATTGGAGAACTACAGGACGGATATGATGGAACCGTTCAACCCCGAAGAACCGCCATGGGTAGTGAAGGGGACGTTCAAGAAGCGGTGAGGATATTGAAGTTCGTAGACCTTTCGATTCCTTACGAAGAAGGGATGCCTTACTTTAGGGGGGATCCAGTACCCGAGATCAGGCAGTACAAGACTATAGAGAAGGACGGATATGCGATAAAGGAACTGAATATAGGGTCTCACACTGGTACGCATCTGGATGCTCCGTCACACTTCATTGAGGGCGGCAAATCGGTGGATCAACTCGACCTAGAGGACCTCAGGGGAGTGGGAACTTGCCTTTCCTACGATCCTCGGAAAGGGTTGACGCTTCCGCAGAGACACCTAGAGATAATCTTGCTCTATACCGGATACAACAGCAATTGGAAGAGTTTCAAGACGTTCGAGAATTTCACGTACATAGCGAAGGAGGATGCAATTCGCCTGAAAGACTTTGGCGTTAAGCTCGTTGGAATAGACTCTCCAACTGCGGAGATTCAGAACTCGAGGAATTTCGAAGCTCATCATATTCTACTGGGGAACTCAATACCAATAGTTGAAAACCTCAACTCCTCTGCCCTTTCTACCCTTGTTAATAAAGTCTTTATTGTGGAAGTCTCCCCTATACTGATTAAGGGTGGAGACGGGGCACCGGCCAGAATTATTGCCAGGGAGGTCGAAAAATGAGAGCGATCACGACGGTCCCACCGGAAGGGGGAGTCACGCTTTCTCAGGTCAGTGAAGACGTTGGGAATGGAATAAGAGTAAGGACATTTCGTACCGGAATTTGCGGTACGGACAAGGAGATAGTGGAAGGAAGGCTGAAGTTT
This sequence comes from uncultured Thermoplasmatales archaeon, assembly GCA_964391105.1. Classification (GTDB taxonomy): domain Archaea; phylum Thermoplasmatota; class Thermoplasmata; order Thermoplasmatales. Next base: position 2,100 of record CAYMKC010000088.1, on the reverse strand, counting down.
GCTAGACCAGAAACGGGAAGCTCACTGGTGCTGGGGCACGAGGCGGTGGGTATAGTCATTGATCCGAGTGATGGCTCCACACTCAAGGAGGGAGACCTGGTGGTTCCGATGGTCAGGCGACCTGGTCACTGCAGAATGTGCAGACTGGGGAGACAGGACTATTGCGAGGATGGGGATTTCGTTGAGGCTGGTATAAGGGGGAAGAATGGATTCATGAGAGACGAATTCGTGGACGATCCGAGGTTCTTGGTAAGGGTAGAGGATAATTCAATACGAGAGCTGGCTGTGCTGACGGAACCGCTGAAGAATGTGATGAAAATGAAAGAAATTTTTCAGTTCCAGCGGTTGAGAATCCCCTGGTATTGCGATGATTCAACCCTGTCATGCAAGAATCTATACGTGTTCGGCACCGGTACGGAGGGACTTCTCATATCCACCGTCTTCAAGACACTCGGGATGAATGTTGTGGAGGTCAACAGGCATCCCCTCGGTGAGAATGTGATGGACTATCTCGACGGCAATAAGATAGACTACCTAGACACATCTACAGAGTCCCTAGACAAAAAGACAAAGGATGCTCCGATGGATGCGGCAATAGATGCCGTAGGTTCGATGGACGTGCTGAAGGAAATAACAGACAACATCAGGAACAACGGAATCGCGATAATGTTTGGGACTAGCGGGCAGCTCCCTTCGTCCAGCTACGAAGTTCTCGAGAACATTGTCGACAGGAATATCTCTATCGTAGGAAGCGTCGACGGTGCCAAAGAGCACTACTCAGAAGCAATACGTTTCATGAGCGCTCACGGCAGGGCCATGAGGATGGACAGAGTGATAACGGGGAGGTATAAGCCAGAAGACCTGAAGGTATTTACGGAGAGAGAAAAACAAGAGATAAAAAAGGTAATAGCTTGGTCGTGATCCACCCCTCAGGAGCTAAAACTTGAGGAGTGGTCTACGGAACATTTACACCTACACTTTCTTCTTCTCTTTTCTTCTTCTAAATCCGATATGGGTATTGTATCTGTTGAACCTGGGGTACAGCATCTTTTACGTGACCGTCTTGGACGTTGTATTCTACCTCACTATCGTCCTGTTCAGCATCCCTATGGGAAGGATCACCGATTCCATCGGGAAGAGGAGCGCCCTCTTCATCTCTTCAATACTTACGGGTATTGGAATAATCTTCTTTGGGCTCTTCCAATCGTTCATCGGTATCGCGCTGAGTTATTTCGTATGGGGTGTAGGAATCGCCATAAATTCCAGTGCCCTTGAAAGTGTGACCTACGAGTACTCAACGTCTCACGACCTGAAATATCTAAGGACAATAGGAATGGTTAACTTTCTCTCTGCGCTTTCAGTAGCAGTCGCATCGCTCTTGGGTGGGTATATAGGGCAGTACATTGGATTGAGAATTGTGATTTTCCTTACAGGGGCATTTGTGTTGATCTCATCGGTTAACACACTCAAATTAAGGGAGAGGAAGAAGGACAAGAACCACGGTATTCTACCACTGAAGGTTGGTAACTATGTCAGAGACAGGAAGATCATGAGCATCATCCTCCTACGAGTAGCACTACTTCTAAATTTTAATATGTTGCTCATCTTCAAGCAGCCATACTACAAGGAGATGGGAATAGCCGCTGGACTTATAGGAGTCATCTTCTTTGCAGATGTTCTGCTCAGGGGTCTGGCCTCCCTCAACACCCAGAGATTCGCTTTCATAGCGAAGAACAGGTTTTTTGCCATGCTCCTCTTTACTTCCCTCACCTTTTTTACGATTTACATCCCTGGATTGATAGAAAACGTATTCTCACTGGTATTCCTTATTCTTAACTCTGTAATATTTGGTTTCTACTCAAACATCCTAAGCGAGGAGGTAAACATACTGGTTCCATCTGAAATCCGGGCTACGGTTCTTTCGGTTATATACCTTGTCAGCTCCCTTCTGACGGCATTTGCTGAACCGTTCCTCGGATATTCCGCTTCCGTCATCGGACTCAAGAAGACACTCCTGATATTCAGCTCGATATTCCTGTTCATTTCGACAGTTGCAATATTTATACACATTATGGGGAAGGAAAATAGCAGCTTCAGACT
>CAYMKC010000087.1:0-3921 GCA_964391105.1 uncultured Thermoplasmatales archaeon | reverse complement strand
GGTAGCATTCCTTTTGGTGTTAGTGATGATTGCTTCTGCGTTTGTAAGTGCACCGACGTCTCTAAAAACCCGGCAATCAAACCTTGTTACAAATCTCCAAGGCATTGATCGGAATGATGGAGGTAGTGCCGCTCCTGTTGAGAGTTTCTCTTACTCAATTCCTTCGGGCTATATCAATAAAACGTTTTACATTAACGGAAACCAACAGCTGGCAAGTAGCTCTCTTGTCAGCTCTGGCAATGGAACTTCCTCGAGTCCTTTCGTGATTTCAGGGTTAAAGATATATGATAATCGTGCGATCTCCATATACGTCACATCTACGACTTCATACCTGGTCATTGAGAATGTATCAATACTTATGGCAATATTGCCCGTGAACTCTACTGAAACTGAAACAGGGATATATCTTCAAAACGTTTCGAACATCACGCTCGAAAGCATAACAGCGTTTGCTCCTTATCCGCAACCAATTCGAACTGGCTCTAATGGTGAACCATCTGCTGTGTCCAGCTTTTTGGACATTTTCGACTCAAGTAACGTGACTGCAACTGCGATAACCGTATCTAATATTTCTTTTGGAATGGAGGCAGTCAATTCCAACTTTATCTCTTTCAATAACGTAAGGATGAATCAAATCAACGGTGACAGACCTTTCTTCTGGGAGTGGGTCAACGATAGTTACCTGGTCTCTAATTCCGTTAATATCTCGAGTGGTGCAAATACTGGTTACATGATGCAATCCTGGAAGGGGCACAACGATGTCTTTTCAAACAACTATGACAACTATGCAACTGAGGATTCCATATGGGCGTACAAGATGAACAACACTTCTATCATAAATAATTCATTCTCTAACTGCCCTCTCCAGAGCATTCTTGTCTCTTTCGGGGAGAACGATTCCGTTATAGGAAATAAAGTGTACGACTCCAATCAGGCAGTCATAGTTGAGGGAGGAAGTAATGTCACCGTCGATAACAATACTCTCTTTAATGACTCTTCTGGAATTGGGCTTGACGCATATACTCAGCACGTAACCTATAGCACGATATCTTCAAACGACATTTGGGATATGAATTCCACCGGAATCTCAACGGGTTTCGGGGACTATCACAATCTCATAAGCGGAAACACGATAACGAATTCTAAGACTGCCATATCTCTTTCTGATTCATCAAACGATACCATATCCTCGAATGTCGTATACGATAATTCGGTTGGCATAACTCTCTATTCTTCCCCCCATGATCGCATTTACAACAACTATTTTTCAAACAATAACAACGCAAATTCTGACTCAGAGGACCTGTGGAACATTTCTGACTCACCCGGGATAAATATCATGGGCTATGAGGGTATTTCTGGCAATTTCTGGTCGAATTGGGAAAGCACTTCTCCCTACAACAACGGCGGATCCCTTACCGGATACGACTATTCTCCTCTCCACTCTGAGATCAATGGTGGAAAACTGAGTGTGGGAGGTGGTAGCGTTGGGAACGGCAACGTCGTTACCATTCCGGTTGATGCCTCAAATATTACAGGCTTCCAGAACTTGACCCAGCTCTTTTCCTTCAATAGCCATGTCCTCGAATTCTCTGGAATAGAGAAAAGTCAGGTAAGCCAGAATGACAATTTCTCAACCGTTCTTTTGAATGACAGCATAGTTCAGATCGACGCGAGAGGATTCTTCCATATGGAGAATGGATCCAACTCACTTTACTTCCTCCTGTTCAGATCGGTTGCGGTGGGCTTTGCCACTACGCAGATAATTCTGGATCAGACGGACATAGAAGGCACTTCTTTAGTTTCCCACACTTCATCGAACGTCTCCACCGGGCCCTCATGGGTTAACGTGGGCCCTACGAACGTCAGCAGGTATGATACCTCACCCTTCATGTACGGCACAGGGGCTTCATCACTGTTCAACTACAGCGCTAACTTTCCAAACGTTGTGTATGTCGGTTCCAGCGGTTCACCTAGCGATGTTGCCTTGGCCTTCGGAGGGCTTTTTGTTTCCAGGGACTTCGGAAGGACCTGGAGCAATGCAAATGGAAATCTTCCAAGCAGTGATATAATTGCCGTCGTTGAGGATCCGTACGATCCCAACACAGTAGTCGTCTCACTTGGATCAAACATCTCGGGTGGGATGGGAATGGGAACATTCAAGTCGGTGAATGGAGGAATTTCCTGGGTAGAGACCTATCCCTCTGGCGGGAATGTGTTCTACTACCACGGATCAAACTTATACGAAGTCACTGTAAATAGCCTAATCGTTTCATACGATTTCGGATCGACCTGGAGTCTTCTGTATAGCTTCCCTGTCACCGTGAATGGTAATACCGATTCTACAACAGCTGCGGCTTTTCTTGACGGCGGTCAGACTATTCTAGTAGGGATCAGTGCGTACGAAGATACTGAGCTGCTAGAATCCACTAATGGAGGTCGATCGTTTGTTAAACTGTGGAGCACAAACCAGAACTTTGTCACTCTTTCAAACATCGTTGTAGATCCCACTAACAGCAGTGTAGTCTGGCTCGTTTTCTTCAACTATCAGATGGATACCCTCTTCCTTTCAAAGGATGGGGGAAAATCGTTCACTCAGGTAAACCTGAGCGCTATAGGCCTTGGTTCTGTTTTCACTCAGGGCGTTGGAATGTGCCCTCAGGTTCTTGCCTATGCTCAAAACGATTCAAGTGTCATTTTCATTGGAGCAGACAACTATTTCTATCGATCTACGGACGGTGGTAGCCACTTTCACCCTCTCTACGACCCGGGAGACGACCGTGGAATCTATTCGATAAAAATCTACAACAGATTCGCAACGATAGTTGGTAGCGATCAGGGGCTGTACATTTCTTACGACTTGGGGAATACATGGGTATCACTTGACAACCGATCTACTAGCTTATTCTATGACGTTGCCGTGGATGGTAGCAACATCATAGCCAATGCCCAGGATTACGCCCCGATAGTATCACACGACGGTGGCAGAACTTGGAACGGATACGAATTCCTTGGACGAGTGGGTGAGGGGGGAGTAACAACAGTTGACCCATATAATGCGTCAATTGTCGTGATGAAAAATGGTGCCGTCCTTGTCTCTAGAAACGGCGGTCTTTCGTTCAGTGTCAGTCTAAACTATTCTCCAGCGGTGAGTGGTTACATGGACAATGGCAGTATTGATGCTGTTGCATACTCCCCCAACGGTAGCATATTCGCGGTCGCCAAGGATGGAATACTCTATACAGACAATCAAGGGATCAGTTGGACTTTTCTGCAAAACTCGCCTATGAAATCATACGCACTGTCTGTTAGTCAAGACTACCCATACAGGGTGTACGCCTCGAATGCATCTGGTTTCTTTGTTAGCGGGAGCAATCTGTCAGACTGGTCCAGAGTTAGTCCAATCAGCTTCATATCGCTAGCGGCTGATCCAGGCAACGCTTCGACAATAGCGGGCGTTCCTTACACGACTTCCTTCCCACAATCTCAATACGTTTACCTTAGCAGGGACGGAGGGCATACCTGGAAAGAGCTTTACGTAAACCCAAGGTTTCTTCCCCAGGATATCGAGCAGACTGGAGCAGTCTATTTCTTCAGTTACAATAGCACTCCATCTCTTTTCTACGTTGGTCTCGGAAAGATAATAGAATCTGATACGCTCGGAAGCACGTGGAACGACGTAAGTTTTAACCTGACTAGATTTGGTAGCGTTAATGCTGCTTCATTTAGCAACGATTCTGTTTACATTGCAACATATGGCTCCGGAGTCTGGAAAAATCTGCACCTCTTTAACTCATCGAGACTTATCTCCTCACCTCTGCTGACCGGTTATCTGCCTTCAGACCTGAGGATAGAAGTCGATGGGAAGTCTGTGAACGCATCGGGTTACTTTTCCATGAACATTCGTACCGGTAACAACAC
>CAYMKC010000086.1:0-3977 GCA_964391105.1 uncultured Thermoplasmatales archaeon | reverse complement strand
ACTTGGGATTGATTCTGTATTTATGTATGTTTGCCGAGAGCTTCTGGAAGAAGAAGCGAGACATCTCTGGCGAAAAAATCAGAAGGCTGTTTAATCCCTTGGCACCAGCTTCTATGCACCCTTCCACTGGTGCAAAGATGCTCGCTCTGATCTTGGAGTGTTTACACATCTCAGAGGCCAGGGTGCCAAACGTTCCAACGTAATCTATCCTCTTCTCTTTGAGCAGTTTCTTCAACTTCTCCATTTTACTAACCTTGAAATCATCGAAATCTACAGGAAGCACGAAGAAGCTACCGACTTTGTGATGGATTATTCCTTCTATCTTGGAAATTCTCACCGGTTCGCCCCGTTTGACAGTGAAATCGGCTGACCCGTTTGAGCCATATTTGACTTTCTTGCCTGCATATAGCAGTCCCTTCTTCATCGTGAGGTTTACTCTTTCATCCCTAGTCAGATCCTCGTTGGCAATCGCTTCGCAAGAAGAGATTATGCCTGTATCTTCATAGGCATCCTCCACGAACAACGATATCGTCGCGAGTATCTGCTGGAGGAATGCGACTCCCTCCGTCGTGGGGGTGTCGTTGGTGTCTATATACCCGAGTCTATGAAGGTTCTTCAGGTATACGGACGTGCCCTGAGGGGTGATATTGAGTTCGGTCGAAATCTCTCTCAGCTTTCTCTTTCCCTTCAGCAACTCTATCAATATCAGTGCAGAAGTTAGATTCCCCTTCTCTCGGAATTCGTGAAATTCTCGCATCAATTTTCCCCAACTATTTTGTCTCAGACCCAGTTGAGTCTGTCAAGTTCTCTGTCCTTTTTCGTCGCCTTCTTGTACTGCTTGTAGTGCTCCTTGCAGAGATGTGCTTTAGTTCCCTTTGAATTCAGAGTGAATATTTTCTCTACGGACTTCTTACCGATAGTTCTGGCTTTAGAGTTTGAACAGCCAGCGACATCGCACTGCTCTTCCATATGCATCTAATGGTACACAATCTATTATTTTTGTCGCTGTCCGTTTTAAACGAAAATTCAAATCGACATGAATTGGAATCTAATGGTAATACCGACTAGTGTGCTGAAAAGGTTAAGATGCTGGTCAAACCCTCGAAGCAAACAATCATCCCACGTACACAGGAATGGATATCTCCACTAATGAGATTGTTTGTACTATTTTCCGTTGAATGAATAGTCCACCATGGTGTTATCCTACTCGTTTTCCGGTGAAGTTGAAATGCAACCGCTATTCCCTACCAGCTTTGTGTTCTTCTCCATACTGTTCCAGCGCCGCTGAGGCCTATGAATACCATTTCAGACCTATGTGCACTTCAACGTGCAGCAGCTTCTTCCTTCTCACATCAGCGGTAATGACGACCATGAGGTACTTCCTCCTCTCTCCAGAAGAGTTGCCTTACTTCAGTACAGCATATCCCCCCGCGTTAGACGTTTTCAGGCCAGACCGTCCGTAGCTATTTCAATCTTTGCTGAAAGAGGGGAGGAATATTTCAGGTGTAGATGAGTGAACTATGTGCCATATAGTGCTGTAATCTGGATACAGAGGAATGAGGTACATCTGGTGGAGCTCCCTCGATATCCCCTCCAGCCCCTTGTGGGTTACCAGATGCTTCCAGACTGTCAACCACTTGATGAAACTATAGGGGAGGATTCATGCGTCCTATTCCAATAAGAGGAAGAAGAGGAAGAGCCGGGTGAACTCTCCCTTCAGGAAAATCTGCGGACACACCCCTTTTCAAATTACGGCAGGTAGAACAAGAGGGTGAACTGGCTGTGACGAACGACCTTCCGTCAATAGTGTACGACGGGGGCATAGTGATGATAGGGGAGAGCGATCTCTCCAAGCTGGAGAGGAAGCTCAAAAGATGCGGCGCAGACTACGAGACGGGGAAAGTCCTACCAAAGGAGGAAGAGATGAGTAAAGTCCCGCTTAACAAAAACTAATATTCATTCAATACATCAAATCTCCAAAAAGAATTAAGTAGAGCCAATTCAATACAGTTTCTAGGGCCAAAATGTTGCCAGAATCTGGACACATCGGAAGTCTGCAATCATCAGAATGGTGAAGTAGATATGTCCCAGCAGTCCAGTCCTTCTTCTCCGTTTGGAAGTGCAATGGGTGAATGGTCAGCCGCAAGAGAAACGATTGAAAGATTTGATGGGTACCTGAACGATCTCAGAAAATATGGGTTCAGCCTGGTTACCGGTCTCTTGGCAGTAACTGGATTCTTGAGCTCAAGTCCTTCAGCGGCATTGACACCCATTGTAAAGTTGGGGGTCACCACTTCGATACTTGCACTGATAGTGACTCTATCTATTATGGACAGTCAGTACAGATCGATCAGGATGGGAGCAATTACTAGGGCGGAATTGCTCGAAAATTATCTCAACATGGGTCTGAGCACATTCATCAGTGACTATGTAGATACGGGGAGATTTGGGAATCATTACTATGATCTGATATATCCGGGGTTTGCGGTAAGTGCATGGATCTTGGGTGTCAGTGTACTCTGGAGAACCTTTGAGCTAGAGCTCCTTATCAGTGCTCTAGCGCTATTTGGAATCTTTCTTATCCGAAAGTTCGGGGGCGACTACACCCTGAATACGGTGGACTTCCGAGTGGATCAAAAGCAGGTAACGAAGGGTTCTCCATTCGTGATAACTTTCACTAGTCTAATCAAGCCAGATCGGAAGGACCCAAATAAACAGCGAAATATATGCATCGGCTATTCCGTATTCGATCTAGCTAACAAACAGGTATACAAGAAGGAGCCAGAGTGTTTCGATTTTGCTTACTTCGGCTATAGGAACTGGCTACTCCCGACTGATGGTATAGAGCCCGGTCTCTATGATATCTCCTCAGAGTGGACAGGCGACTTTGCTGGCAGCACGAGGTTGATCGTTCAGATTATGTCCCTGGTTCTCAAGTCATAAGAAGTATAGCCCAAGCTGAGCTGAGTCTCTCATTTTTCCTGTATTCAACGTTATAGCGTTCTGCCGGAACAACATTTTCTTGTCTTCTGAGCATCTCTCTTCAAATGAAGCCTTAACGATTCCAAGAGACGAAAATGTTTAAACTCCGTCGATCTTACAGGACGAAGGCGATGAAGTCCGCCTCCGAGTACCTTTTCCCAGGGTTGATGACTTCTACAGGCGTTTTGGGAGTAGAGGTACGATATGAGTTTAGCAGAATTCAGGATTGTTATACTAGTTGGAATAGGTGGAGCAGCAGGTAGCATTCTCAGATACATTGTCTCCGGTTTCTTGACAAAAGGTGACTTCCCCTGGGGAACTTTCACTGTAAATTTCTCAGGAACCTTTCTCTTGGCGTTCTTCTTCTTCCTCTACATGGAGAGAGGATACCTTTCGCCAAGCATTCGAGGATTAATTTTCATCGGGCTCTTTGGAGGTTATACAACATTCTCCACCTTTGGCCTGGAGACCATCTCTCTTTTACGGGAATCTCAGTTTGTATTCGCTGCCGCAAACATAGTTATTAATGCAGGCATATGCCTCGTAGGAGCATATCTAGGGAGTGTGTTGGGCACTCTTAGCGGAGGGTGATTGGATGGAAATCGAAGAAAATGCGATCAGGATGAAGATATACCTCGGAGAATCGGACGGATTCAACGGAATGCCGGCCTACAAGGCAGTAGTCCATTACCTCCGGGAACAGGGCATTTGGGGGGCGACTGTAACCAGAGGGATCTATGGATTCGGGAAGAGGAGCATGCTCCATGCTTCCACTCCACTCAGACTAAGCGAAGATCTACCCATAATCATAGAAGTGGTTGACTCAAAGAAGAAGATAATGGATCTCATACCCAGCCTGAGCGAAATGATCAAGGGCGGTTTGATCACGACGGAAGATGTAAAGATTTTGAGACACATAGGAGAGTGACATCCTCCCCGCCATATCGGACGGGGCTTCCTGCTTCATTGACCGGAGATGCCCTTTCGGGTAGTGC
>CAYMKC010000085.1:0-4043 GCA_964391105.1 uncultured Thermoplasmatales archaeon | reverse complement strand
AGAACTTACTTACGGCCGGAACCGTGTGGGACTGCTTGAACTTGATCTCTCATCCATCTGGGCACTCAATGCCGTTCTCTGAACCTCATGCGACCTTGTACTCGGTTTGGTCCGGAGTTTTTAGAGACATCCCATAAGAGGAGGGTTTGATCGATAGAAGCTATAGCTTGATCCCAAGCGATTCCAGGAACCTGATGTCTTTGGGATAGCCCTCTTCCCCCTCTGGAGTCTCGAGGAAGGCAGGGACCTTTGCAAGTCTTGATTCGGCGAAGAGGTTTACGTAGAAGCTGCGGGAGAGTGTGCCCTTTCCCAGGTTTTCGTGCCTGTCCAGGTGCTTGTTGAAAGGGAATTTGGAATCGTTTAGGTGAAATGCCCTCAGCAGTTTTAGGCCCACCTTGGAATCGAATTCTGAGAGGAAAGAGTCTAGATCATTGCTAATGTCGTATCCCGCCTGGTAGGTGTGGCAGGTGTCAATGCAGAAGCCTATTCTCTCCCGGTCAATGCTGTTCTCAGCAATGAACCCGAGGTGTTCAAGGGAGTAGCCAACCATTGAACCTTGACCGGCGGTATTCTCGACAAGAAGCTTGACCTTCGAGCCCTTCGTATCCTCTATGGCAGAGTTCATGGCTCCAGAGATCCTCTTCAGTGCGTTCTGTTCACCAGAACCCATGTGAGCTCCAGGGTGAAAAATTAGGAACGGGACTCCGAGCTGACCTGCCCTCATGATCTCATCCACAAATGCACCGTATGACATCCTGAACTTGTCATCCTCGGGGCTCCCCAGGTTAAGGAGATAGGATGCGTGGATGGATTCATCAACCACTTTCGCGCTCTTCGCTGCCTTGACATGAGCTTCCGCTTCGTCCTTGTCGAGGGGTCGTGCCTTCCACTGCATCTGGTTCTTCGAGAAGAACTGGTAAGTCTTCAGTCCCAGTGCGTGGGCATTCTCTGGGAGCTTCGCAAAGCCTTCCTTTGTGGACAGGTGAGCCCCTAAGTTCACCGCTTAATCAGCCTATCCGTGAATATCTTCTCCATCCTCGCTATTGGCTGCCCATCTACATTCAGGATTGGCGAAAGGGCTGGCGGCACTTCGAAATAGTTCGTTATGTGATCGGCGATCCTGTCGCCGAACGACGGAACCAGGTCGTTTTGGTAGATGATTCCAAGAGGTATCTTGTCTCCCCATTCCAGAGACTTCTGTATCGCCTGGAGATACTTCTTTTCCGATGCCTCGGAGGTCGCTTCCTTCACGTAGGGGTCCCAGCTCGGGTCCTTGTCGAGGTAATAGACTCTCTTGTCGTACCATTCCTTCGTGTTTATGTCGTTGTAGGTCGGGCACGGTTGTAGCATGTCTATCACGGAGGTTCCCCTGTGCTTCACCGCCTTCATTATGATGTCCTTTGTATTCTTCACATCGAAGGAGTACGCTCTTGCAACGAATGTGTATCCAACAGAAAGTGCAAGGGCTACCGGGTTTAGCGAGTCGAATATGTTCGGTCTCTGCAGGCCCTTGGTCTTTTCACCCCTGGCAAGCGTCGGTGATGCCTGTCCCTTCGTGAGGCCATATACTCCGTTGTTGTGGATGATTATGGTCATGTCCACGTTCCTCCTCCCAGCAGCTACGAAGTGTCCTGCGCCGATGCTCAGGAGATCTCCATCCCCTCCGTCTGCAATTATTGTGAGGTTAGGATTTGCGAGCTTTACGCCCGTCGCAAACGGTATTACCCTACCATGAAGCGTGTGCATACCCGGTGCGTTGATGTAGTGCGGAGTCTTTGCTGAGCAGCCGATCCCAGAAAATATGACAAAATCCTCCGGTTTCTTGTTCAACTCCGCCATCGTCTGTTGCAGAGCTGCAAGTATTCCGAAGTCGCCGCACCCCGGACACCAGTCTACCCAGAGGTCGGTCCTGAAATTATGCGCCACGGATCATCACCACCTTGTTTTCTTTCTTTTCAAATATTCGTTTGATACCCTCATAAACTTCATCATCCGTCGTGTGCCTTCCGTTGTACTTCAAAATGAAATTGTTTATTTCGATTCCGCAGTTCTGTTTCACAAGAGTCGCGAGCTGCGCTGTGTAATTGTTCTCCAGGTCTATCACTAGCTTGGCATTTGAAAGATACCTCGATACGAGCTCCGAGGGGAACGGGGCCATAAGCTTCACATAGACGAGGTTTGACTTTATTCCCTCTGCCTTCAGTCTCTCGAATACACTCAGGATCACTCCCTTGTTGCTCCCCCACGAAAGAAGGGTCACATCCGCATCCTTATCTCCTATCAGCTCCGCCTGTTCCTCTTCAGGTATCTCCTTCAGGATCGTCTTTAGCTTGGACATCCTCTTCACCATCATCGCATCCCTGGTCTCCGGGTCTTCGGTAATGTGACCCAGCTCACTGTGCTCGTCCCCGGTCAGCCATATAATGTTCTTCCCGAACAAGCCCATTGGGGAGACACCGTCGTCAGTCAGTTTAAACCTCTCGAAGTTCTCGGTGTTGTCTGTGAGTTTCCACCTTTCTATCTTGACCTTGCTGTAATCTAGTCCATCCACCAGGAAGAAGGAGTTGGCAAAATTCTTGTCGAGGATGTGGATGACCGGTACCTGGAACTTCTCCGCATAGTTGAAGACCCTTATTGCGTCGTAGATTGCTTCGGGTACATCGCCAGAAGAGTAGACGATCCTCGCAAACTCTCCGTGACCCGCATTGATCGCAAACATCAGGTCAGCCTGCGAGTTCCTGGTTGGAAGTCCGGTGCTAGGACCGCCTCTCTGATAGAGCGTTACGACTACCGGTACTTCGTTTATGCCCGCATAACCTATAGCCTCGGCCATAAGGGAGAAACCCGGACCGGAGGTCCCGGTGGCTGACCTCGTTCCTGTCATTGCACCCGAGATCGCCATCGCGATAGCAGATATCTCATCCTCGGCCTGAACAACGACCACACTGGCTTTCTCGAGCACCTCGTTCTCTTTGTCGACGTCCTCTGCCATAACGGGTTCGAAGTAGTCATGACCCTCCAGGAAGAAGCTCTCGTCCGCAGCCGGTGTGATAGGATAATAAGTCTGGAGCTTCAGTCCGCCAATGACCTTTCCTATTCCAACTGCTTCGTTACCCGTTAGTATGTATTTCTCCTTCGCGGGTCTTGTGGGTAGTTCCTTTATGTTTATCGCATTGTGCGACTTCACGAAATCGTAGCCAGACCTCACTATCTTCTCGTTGTCCTCGACGACTTCCCTTTTCTTTCCAAATACGCTCTCTATTCCCCTCGATGTGAATTCCGCGGGTAACCCCATCAGAGCCATTGCGAGTGAAGCGCCCAGTGTGTTTGCATATCTCGCCGGTGCCTTGTTCGGTCCCAGTGCTCCCACGACAAGGTTCCTGAAGGAAACCGGGTATGGGACTGCACCTCTCTTCTTCATAAAATCAATTGCGCCCGCAAGTGTTGTTCCGAACCCCCCCTCTCTCAGTTTATCGATAACGTGCTTCTTCGTCTCGGGTTCCATCGTCAGAACCTGTTCTATCTTCGTGTTCACCAGGTCCTCATCGTAGAGAACGATCGTCTTGCTGGAAACGTCTTCCATGTGGACGAATGGGCTCTCTGAGTCCAGGCAGGCTAGCAGATCAACTGGATACCTCAGGCTGCGTACGGGGGATTCCTTGACTCGAACGTGGAAATAACTGTGCCTCCCCTTTATGTTTGAATAATACTCTCTGATTCCATATGCTTCGTATCCGGCTATTGAAAAAGCACGGATCACGATTTGAGCGGCACTGTCAATACCGCCTCCTTGAGGTCCGCCGATAATTAGGTCGATATCTACTAAAGGCATGACTACGTCAGTTATTCTCAGTTAAAATATTTTGTTGGCTTTTTTTCGCTAAATTCGGTACCGCTTGCACCGCGTGCCAGTCAAGTTTTTTTTATTCTAGAGTAGTTAAATAAACGGTCGAAGCAGTAGTTAGATGCTCGATCACTGACCTCTATATTAGCATAAACTTTTATAAGACTTGTTAATTAAACTTCGGTGGTGAATCTGGCTG
>CAYMKC010000084.1:0-4094 GCA_964391105.1 uncultured Thermoplasmatales archaeon | reverse complement strand
TGGGACCGCCGAGATTTGAACTCGGGTCACCAACACCCCAAGCTGGTAGGATGGTCCAATCTACCCTACGGTCCCCTCAGTCAAATGGCAAAATTTCTTCGAGGAGCTCAGCGTTGGAAAGGATCATTCTCCTGCAGCAGTATCTGGTGACGTTAAGGTCATCCAATATTCCAGATATTTCTTCTGGGCTGGCTTCCCTGTTCTTAGATTTCCTGATCTCTTCCACTCTATTCGTGAAGCGAACGTAATCGGATCCAATGACTCTTCCGCAACTGAAACACCTGACAGGTATAATCATATTTTCACCTGTAAGACTTCTGTTTCTTCTTTCTAGCTCCCTTTCCTCCGGGTTTCTTGGGGAGCTTTCTTCTCACATCATTAACAAGCAGCGCCCTGTCGTATTCCTTGAAGTTTTTTTCAAGGTCCTGATCCTTGAAAAAATCTACGATAGCCCTTGAAATGGCGGTCCTTGCAGCTTCTGCCTGACCTATCACACCGCCGCCTCTCATATTGACGGAGATGTCTATTTTGGTTACTTTATCGCCAGCAAGCATGACCGGTTCCATCATCTTGAGCTTGGCAAGTTCGGGTTGGTATATCTCTATTGGAACTCCGTTTATCCTAATTCTGCCCTTGCCTTCCTTGATTGTCGCCCTTGCGACCGCCGTCTTCCTGGCTCCGCTTGTCTCAATTACCATCTATGATCACTTTTGATCCTAATTCTTTACAAATCTCATACAGGGTTATAACGTTTGCAACGTGTTTGTTTTGATACTCTTCGAGTTTCTCCAGTTCTTTTCCGCTAAAGTCCTTTGGAATTCCGATGTAGACCCTGAGTCTCTTGAAGGCGTCTATGCCCTTTGTGTATTTCATTGGAAGCATTCCCCTGACAGTTCTCCTGAAGATTCTGTCCGCTTCCTTCGGGAATCTCGGCCCCTTTCTGACTGAACCGACGTCCCTCTCCATCTTGTATCTCTCAATAGTATACCTCCTTCTTCCTGACACAACCGCTTTCTCCGCGTTAACTACCACTATTTCGTCTTCCTTGGTAAGAAGTTCCTTCGCGAGGTATGATGAAGCCCTTCCAAGAACCAAATTACTACCATCTATTATTCTAATCTCACATCACCCTATTATCTTGATCTTCGTTCCCTTCGAGTTCTCGTTCATTAGTTCCCTGAACGTCATGGTCTTTCCACCCGCTTCCTCTATCTTAGACTTAGCCGATTTTGAAAAGTAAAGGGCCGCAACCTTGATTGGCTCCTCAACTCTTCCAGAACCAAGCACAACACCAGGGACAACGACTGTCTCGTCCGTAGCCGCAAAGCGGGAAATCTTTCCAACGTTTACTTCGACGAGGTTGTCCTTGGATTTCCTTATCCTTGTTGCAATATCGCCCCAGAATCTTGAATCGCTCTCTAAGGCTGCCCTCTTCATCTCCAACGCAAGTTTTTCCCTTTCACCTTTTTCGTTTACGCCCATTAATCAAGCACCTGGGTTGGAAGGTATGATATAACTATTAATAAATATTATCTCCCCTTTGCCAGCTCCAATGCATTTTTCAGTATCTCAACGCTTGTAACAGCCCCCACTCCACCGGGGACTGGTGTGTAATCTATTTGATTTTTTTCATCGTCCACTTCGAAGTCGCCCCTGACCTTGCCGTCGACAACGTTTATTCCGATGTCTACAACCACCTTCCTGTTCTTGATTGCGGAGGATTTCAGATAGCCTGCCTTGGCGACCGCTAGGAATATCACGTCGCTTTCTTCGATCAGTTTCTCCATATTCTTCGTCTTGCTGTGGGCAACGGTCACGGTTACATCCCTGTTCAGCAGCATCTGTGAGAGGGGTCTACCGACAGTCACAGACCTGTTAATCAGAAGTGCTCTCTTCCCCGTCAAATCAATTTCGTAGTATTTCAGCAAATCTACAGAAGCCTTCGGCGTCGCAGGGGCAATTCTTTCCACTCCGAAGTACAGCTGCCCCATATTTTGGTATGTGACGCAGTCTGCATCCTTATCCGGATCCAGTGCCTCGGAAACCATCTCGTTTGTAACACCCTTGGGGAATGGTCTCCCAACGATCATTGCATCGATGCTTGGGTCCCTGTTAAGAGTCTCTATTGTGTCCATCAACTCCCCCCCTTTTATAACAAGTGGCTTGAAGTCTATGCCAACCTTCTCTGCATTCCTCCTAATGCTGTTGAAATAGAAGATTGATTCCTGGTCTTCCTCGTATGCGACAGAAGCCATTTTGATCTTCCCGAACCCCGAAACGCCCTTTCTAACTTCCTCGAGCATTTCTTTGGCAATAGGTCTACCATCCAGCATCATGAAGGGTGATGTTTTCTGAGCATTAAACCTCATCCGATATTGGTTAAAGCACAATGCATTTCCAAAACACTTAATTAGGAACTTTCACTTGCCTACCGAATGGACGAACTAGCTGAATGGATAAAGTCTAGGGGTATTAACTCTACAAGTGACATAAAGATACCCGAAAGGCTGGTGGATCAAGTCATAGGTCAGGACCAGGGTGTCGAGGTTATCAAGCGAGCAGCGAAGCAGAAGAGACACGTCATTTTGATTGGGGAACCCGGTACCGGTAAATCAATGCTCGCCCAATCAATGACTGACTACATTCCGAAGGAAGAGCTCGAGGACATCCTAGTCTTTCACAATCCAGAAGATGCAAATCGTCCAAAGATCGTAACGGTTCCAGCAGGGAAAGGAAAGGAGATAACAAAGGACTACCAGAAGAGGGCAGATCAGGAAAAGGTTGAGAGGCAAAGGAGCGTTAGAATTCTGGTGATTTTCATCATCGTGATAGGACTGATCTTTGCCTTTATCAACTATCCCACCACCAAGACGATAAGTCCAGACCCAATATTCTTTGCAATAATGGCCGCTGCCTTCTTGTACATAGCTCTGAACATGGGACCTATCGCGAGGGAGGACAAAACGCTCGTTCCCAAGCTTCTAGTGGGGCACGACAGGGATGATAAACCTCCCTTCATTGACTCCACGGGTGCTCAGGCAGGGGCCCTTCTGGGAGATGTGAGGCACGACCCGTTCCAGTCCGGAGGACTGGAGACACCAGCCCATCTGAGGGTGGAAGCGGGAAACATACACAAGGCCGACAAGGGAGTCCTGTTCATTGACGAAATCAACACACTGAGGATGGAGAGCCAGCAGAGCCTCCTGACCGCAATGCAGGAAAAGAAATACACAATTTCCGGACAGAGCGAGAGATCTGCAGGTGCTTTGGTACAAACTGAGATGGTCCCGTGCGATTTCATTCTGGTGGCCTCAGGAAATCTTGACGCCCTCCAGGGTATGCATCCTGCACTAAGATCGAGAATCAGGGGCTACGGTTACGAAGTGTACATGAACACGATGATGGACGACACCGAAGAGAACAGGGAAAAGGTCATGAGATTCGTCGGACAAGAAGTAGTAAAGGACAAGAAGATACCCGCATTCGATTACACCGCAATAGCCGAAGTCATCAGAGAGGCCCAGAAGAGAGCAGGAAGGAAAGGGAAGATCACTTTAAGATTGAGGGAAATGGGCGGTCTGATAAGGATCGCAGGCGATCTAGCGGTACAGTCCGCTTCTGCAATCGTGACCGCCGAACACGTCATAAAGGCAAAGGTTAAGGCCAGGCCACTGGAACAGCAGATAGCAGACAAACAGATAGAGGCGTTCAAAAACTACAGGACGTTCACGAACGAAGGCTATTCAATCGGAATAGTCAACGGACTGGCGGTATTCAGCGCCGGGTCGGGAATGGCCGAGTATTCAGGAATAGTGATGCCGGTCGCCGCTGAGGTTACACCCGCCCAGGAGAAGGAAATGGGGAAAGTAATTGCCACTGGAAAACTGGGTGAGATTGCAAAGGAAGCCGTTCAGAACGTTTCAGCGGTCATCAAGAAATATACCGGACAGGATATCTCAAATCACGACGTCCACATACAGTTCATCGGCAGCTACGAAGGAGTTGAGGGCGATTCCGCCAGTGTTACCATTGCAACCGCAGTCGTTTCTGCAATGGAAGGGATCCCGGTAGACCAGTCGTATGCAATGACAGGC
>CAYMKC010000083.1:0-4388 GCA_964391105.1 uncultured Thermoplasmatales archaeon | reverse complement strand
AGATGCCATCAACCCGAAAGGGCTAACAGAAGGAGGCTTACTCGGGACAACCACCATTCCACAACATCATTATAAAGAGTGCCTATCACCTAACGTAAGTCTTATAATTCCTCATCTCATAAATGGTCAATGGAAGAAGAAGTCTCCAACAGAACCGAAGCACTCCTGATAGCGACTGTTACTCCGCTAGGAAAGAACGAGATCTCGTCTGCACTGTCGATAGATCCAAAGACCGTCGATAAGGCGCTCAGAGTATTGAGAAAGAGGTATCAGGACACTTCACTGGAACTGAAGATGATAGGCAGGAAGTACAAGATTGGGGTCAGGGACAAGTACAGCGAAGTGGCGTTCAAGTACTCGGAGAGCGAGATGAGCAAGGGTGAGTTGGAGATCATTGGATTGCTTTTCAGAAGAGGAAAAACATATATCTCCAGAGTTGAGCGACTCCGTGGCAGGAAGACGGAAGAGGAACTCGACCATCTCGGGAAGATCGGACTGGTCGAGGTCGTTCCAAAAGGCAGAAGAAGGATAGTCAAACTCACCCGGACGTTCTATGCAAAGTACGGCAAGGAACTGAAGGACAGGGTGAAACGAGAAGGGGTTGTTCAGGCAAACACGGATCAGGAAGAGCAGGTGTCAGAGTGAGAGCACTGCTGGTAGGAGGGGGAGGGAGAGAGCACGCGATCGGTCTCTCGATAGTTAAGTCGGGGACTGAGCTCTTCGTCATAGCCCCCAACAAGAATCCCGGTCTCCTCAGGATCGCCAAGAGGACCATCGTCGGAGACGAGAACGACGACGTCTGGGTGACCGAGAACGCGATAAAGCTGAAGCCAGATTACGTTTTCATCGGACCGGAATCACCCCTGGCCAGCGGCGTATCGGATGCGTTGTTGAAGAGTGGGTTCAACGTCTTTGCGCCGTCTTCCACTGCTGCGATGCTTGAGACCTCAAAGGCATACTGCAGGAGATTCCTGGGGGAGAATAGAATCGAAGGAGATATAGAGAGCGAAGCATTTTCGGACCCAGAAAGAGCTGCGGATTTCATTCAAAAGATAGACTACGATTTTGTCATAAAACCAGACGGGCTGACGGGAGGAAAAGGAGTGGTGGTACAGGGAATTCATTTCAGATCCAAGGAAGACGGAACAAGGATCGCTCGTGACTATCTGCGGTCCGGTCAGAGCAACCTGCTGATCGAGAAAAAGATGACGGGAGAAGAGTTCAGCTTGCAGGCGTTCGTCTCTGGAAGGAAGATCAGCTTTTTACCCATCGTCCAGGATTACAAGAGGGCCTTTGAGGGAGACTCGGGACCGAACACGGGTGGTATGGGATCTATCTGTTTTTCGGAGCGGGGCCTTCCCTTCATAGATCCTTCGACCGTGGTAAAGGCAAAGAGTATTCTGAGGGACCTTGTAGAAAAGTTCTCGGAAAGAGTGGTGGAATATGTTGGCCCGATATATGGGGGATTCATCGCCACCGCCGATGGACCAAAACTCCTGGAGATCAATGCAAGACTTGGGGACCCTGAAGCGATAAACGTTCTCTCTCTCATGGAGACGTCGATAATCGACGCGGCTTCGGAAATGTTGGCAGGAAAGGAATTGAAACTGGAATTCAGGGACAATGTCAACGTACTCAGGTATGTGGTACCCGTGGGTTATGGAGGCAAGTCCGTCCCGTCGACCATCCAACTGGACGAGGCAAGGCTTAGGTCTAATGGACTCAAGGTCTATTACGCATCGGTCAACCTCAGAGGTAAGAAGTTGAAACAGACGACTTCGCGATCACTTGCCGTTGTTGCCGAAGGGACTACGCTCTCGGAAGCTTCGGGGAAATTTGAAGGTCTTTCGCAATTCATTGAGGGAGATTATGCGATGAGAAACGATATCGGTACAGAGAAGATGATAGAAGCCAAGAAGCGATTCATGGCTGCTGTCACTGCTGGAAGAGCCTGAAGTGGAGCAACTCCAGCACGGCAGGAACGGTTATCTCCTTGTCGTGGATCGAGAATCTCCTCAGGTTCCCAAGATCCGTCCTAAAGTCTCCTTCTGGAAAGCCTCCGATCACATAGTTGAGCTGACCATTCACGACGAGTCCATCGCCACCGCTTGGATGGAGAACAGCCGTGTTTCCGGTAATGCCTTTTTGTTCAAGGTATTCTAGCAAAGTCACCTTCTTGCCCTTTTTAGCAAGTATCTCCTCAACCCGTTCAATGAACTCGGAGTAGCCGGGGCCAGTGTTACCGAGAGAGGATCTCTCAATGATTCTGTCGTGTTTTGTGTGTATGGCGTAGTCTATGTTCATCGATTCGCCAAGTACGGTCTCTTCACTCAGCCTGACAAACGAGTAGGCAATGTGCGGGAATCCAATTCTGTTTACATCGCCTGGATAATATTTCTTCACAGTACCTCTGAGGAGGGCGTTGTCCAGAATGGCGTCTTCCTTACCCAGTCTTTTCAGAAGTACTGCCGCTTCCCTGTCGCTCTTGATGTGCTCTGGAATGAGCTCCAGTTCTGCGTCTGCCAGTATTATTAACATCTATCCGAATATCGACCCGAAGCTGTCGTTTACGGCCTGCCTCTCCTTCTCTATGAGCTCCTGCACCTTCTTTTTCTTCGACTCTTCCATTGGCTCTGAGATATTCTTCAATTGCTCTCGAGCCAGTTTCAAACGTTCCCCGATACCCTCTAGGATGAGGTACTGGAATCCCTCCTCTCCAAGGATGGAAGAGTCCTTGATAGTCATGGAGAGCCTGAATATCTCATCCATAGCCAAAATCTTCTCCATATCTGGCTTCTTTGAGAGCGGAATCTTGTAGACGTCCATATTACCTGAAGGACTATTCCTAATTATTCTTTTTCGAGATTTCCGTCACGCCTCTTCCGGGAGAGTGCAATAAATCCGCCTGCTACCGCCACCAGTGCGATGGATGAGGCAACCAGCGCTATGAGGGGAAATTCTGATCGAGTGATGTAGCTGGTGTAGGGAAGTATAGATAGCGTGAGAGATCTCGTACCGTTACCGTTTGTGACGAAGGATACAATCGTTTCGTTTGATGCCCTTGTCATGGTATAATTAGTTGAGTTTCCTCCAGGACCGGAGACTCTAAAGGCAGAGACCGTATAGTTACCCTGAATCACGACAACGAACTTCTGGGTACCATTCTGGATGAATTGGAGATAAAGTACCCCTTTGCTGAAGGAGATGTTCTGAGAGGTGACGTTTGGTGAAAATGGGACAAAGTAAGCCCCGTTGTCAACAAATATCTCTGTCGTCGCGTTTCCCGGATTCCCATTTCCTTGCACGGATGCTGTAGTCGATTGAACAGATGGCAGAAACCTGATCAACACAAAGCTCATCGGGGAACTCAATGTGAGGGTGGAGTTTCTTACGTTTCCCTTTCCGTACACATCGATGTATCCGAGAGTCCTGAAACCATTCTCTATTCTAAATATGTGCTCCTGAAACATTCCAGATCCCCAAATGGTGGAATGTTCATCGAACGCACCACCGTTCTCGAAGTAATCACCGTCCGTATAGTCAAAGTGAAATCCGTCAGTGAGGGTAATGTTTATTGTACTGTTGACACCGGACAGGTAGATCAGCGGGAAGAGGTTGTCTGACACGAAAGCACTCGTGTCCTGGGGGATCGCAAATGAGCGCATTGTCATCGCGAGGTCCGTTGTCCGCGTACTGGAAATGGACGAAATAACCGATATGGAAGACTGCCTGTTGACTAGGGAGTAGTTGTAAATCTTATTGGAGGTGAATGTGAAGCTGGAATATTTCCCGGAGTAGTTATCGCCACTGTTGCTGAAACTGTTCAGCGAAAAATTGTACAAAGACAGAGGGGAGTTAACATAGGCGATGGTAGTTGTCTGAAAACTATTCGAATTGCCTATGTATATGTGGTTCCCTGATTCGGAGACAAGTCCGGTCGTTAAAAGTACCCCGAGGTAGTTCGACTGATAAAAGTACACGAACTCCAAGGGTATACCAGAATAAACCGCCGATCCAACAGTTGAGAAGGATATTGCAGGCACGATGGAAACCGTTCCTGTCCCCTGCCAGTACAGGGGCATCATCTTGTTATAGCTGACGAATGGGAGGTCCAAGGAGTAAGAGAAGCCGGAGATGTTGAAGTAATCGAAGACTTTAATGCTCTGACTGTTGACGTGGACCGTAAAATTCGCGATGCCATTAGAGGTTGCGTTGAACATGTTGTACCCGGTTGCCGAACTATCTTTGGACCCATCGGCGTTCACAACTCCGACTAGTCCAGACAGCAGGAGAATGGTCGCCAGGCCAATGGCAACAGCGAGGTACTTCATCCAATTCTCAATGTAAAGGTATATTAAAGGGATTTGATACAAAATTCGAATCGGGCT
>CAYMKC010000082.1:0-4390 GCA_964391105.1 uncultured Thermoplasmatales archaeon | reverse complement strand
GTCTCCATTTCTTGTTGGTTGACGGCCATAGCGACGGGGAAACACCCGGTCTCATTCCGAACCCGAAGGTTAAGCCCGTCCACGTTCCGCACGCGTACTGTGTTCCGCGAGGGCATGGGAAATGCGGTTCGCCGCCTCCATTTCAAAGCAAATTCTTATAGCACGTAATTATGCCTTATCGATGCGGCCAAATCTCATCGCCTTTGATGTGGACGGAGTCCTCCTACAACCGAAGAGCAGTTGGAACACAATCCACAACTTTTTCGGAGTTAAGAACGAAGATTCGCTCCGCGCATACATGAACGGCGAGATAGGTTATCAGGAGTTCATCGACAGGGACGTGAATCTCTGGCTCGGCAAGAGAAACAAGATCACGAGAGGTGATTTCCACGAGATCGCAAAGGATGTAAAGCCAAACCCGAACTACCATTATCTCAAGGATTTCTTGAAGGAGTTTGATGGAAGAAAGATAGCAATTTCTGGAGGGATCGATGTTATTGTGTCAAAGGTGAAGGAGTATTTTGAGCTTGACAGCGTATATTCTAACGCATTGGTGTTCGAGAACGATGTCCTGGTGAGAGGAACCGCAGTAGTCAACCCTCATGAAAAGGGAACCTTCCTGGAAAAATACGATGGCCATAAGGTGTCTATCGGGGACTCCGAATGGGACAGAGACATGTTCAAGAATTCGGACTATTCCATACTCTTCAATTCCGATAGAGACTTTGAATTTGTGGACTGCATAATACACGGTAATGACCTTAGGGAGCTTACCAACGTCCTGAAAGACCTGCAATGACAGAGAGACTATCCACTGGACTGGAGAGGTTGGACAAGTGCATCGATGGTGGCTTCGAGAAAGGGATAATCACTGAGATTTACGGAGAACCTGGCTCGGGAAAGACGAACCTTGTGCTCTTCGCTTCGATCAAGTCAGCCGATAAGGGCAAGGTCATATTCATCGACACCGAAGGTGTTTCGACAGAGAGAATATCTCAGATCTCTCGCAACGACTCGGCGCTCTCAAACCTTAAATTCTTCAGGATAAGGAGTTATGAAGAACAACTTGAGTCTGTTCCAAAGATACTCAACCTTGTACAGTCGATGAACGACGTAGTCCTTCTGGTGGTCGATACTATCACGGTTCATTATCGAGTCGAAAGAGAGGTAAGGGCAGAACTCAGAAAGAAGACCTCTAATACCCTGATTACTCAGATAGAGATGCTGAACAACGTTGCCCTTTCAAAGAACATACCTGTAGTGCTCGTGAATCAGGTCTATATGGATAAGTCGACAAGCGAGGCGCAACCCGTAGGCGGAAGTGCCCTCTCGCACATTGCCAAGGCGATTTTCCTAATAAAGAAGCTTGGCCGCGGTAGGAGGGAGCTCGTGGTAGTGAAACACAGGAGCCTGCCAGAAGACGTGAAATGTAATTTCGCAATCACAGAAAGCGGTATTGAATAGGTTTTTTAGGCTGTTTTCCTTGTATAAATCAGATGGGAGTAGACATTTCCTCTCTGCTCGAGACGAGCGAAGTCGAACTCAAGAGCCTCAAGGGGAGGTTGCTTGCCGTTGATGCATTCAACGTCGTCTATCAGTTTCTGAGCAACATTCGTGAATACGATGGTAGCCCACTGAAGGACAAACAGGGGAAAATCACTTCACACCTCTCCGGTCTATTTTACCGAAACGTGAGCCTCCTCGAGATGGGTATCGTCCCTGTATACGTTTTCGATGGTAAGCCTCCGGCCCTGAAAGACAAGACCATCAAAGAGAGAATAGCCCTGAAGGAGAAGGCCGAGGAAGAATACAGGATGTCACTGGCAATGGGGGACTATGAGCGCGCCAAGAGTTTTGCGTCAAGGACATCCAGGCTTACCTCTGAGATGATATCCGAGTCCAAGAAACTCCTGAACTCGATAGGAATTGCAGTGGTCGATGCGCCTTCTGAGGGCGAGGCAGAGGCTTCATATCTGTGCAGTATAGGTTCGGTCTATTCCGCCGTCTCCCAAGACTACGATTCGTTGCTTTTTGGTTCTCCGCGTCTGATAAGGAATCTCACCCTGAGTGGAAAGAGGCGCTACGGAAGGACTGGAAGGGTAGTGGATGTCAGACCAGAGATCCTGGTCACTGATGAAATACTTAGGAAATTGGGTATTACCAGGGAGCAGCTCATAGACATGGGCATCCTGATTGGGACAGATTTTAATGAAGGCATTAAGGGCATCGGCCCAAAGAAGGCGTATCAGCTCATAAAGAAGAATGGGTCCCTGAGAAACATCTCGAACATCAAGATAGAGAACTACGACGAGATTGTCGAGATATTTCTTCATCCGGATGTGGTCGATCCAGGGCACATTAAGATACCGGAACTGGATGAGAAGAATGTGCTTGACATTCTGGTAACGAACCACGATTTTTCGGCTGAAAGGGTCACTTCTGCACTGAACAGAGTGAAAGAAGCCAGGAAGCAGGGGGTGCAGAGGAGCATTGACTCATTCTTCTGAGATCTATCTCGCAATCGAAGGAATTGACGGAACTGGTAAAACGTTCGTAGCAACGCACATAGCCGAAAGGTTCAAATTTTCGAAAGTTCATGAGCCGTCAGCGGGCAACATAGGTAAACTCATAAACGGCAGTAACTGGGATCCTGTATCTGACTTTTTCCTCTTCATGGCCGACAGGGCTTCTATGTTGAAACGAGTAGGAAATGAGGAAAACCTCGTCTCAGACCGCTCTCTATATTCGAGCTACGCATACCAGGGGTACTATCTCAGAAAGTCGTTCGCGGACGTCGAGGACTATTTTAATTTCTTTATGAAGACTGCTAGGCTCCTTCCGCGCCTTCCAACACACGTTTTTGTGCTATTCTGCGACGTTGACGTTGCTCTTGGACGTGTGAAGAAGAGAGGCGCAACGTCTAGGTTTGAGAAGAGAGAATACCTCGCTGGTGTCCAGGACCTGTACTACAGCCTGAAGGGAAGGATCAACAACGTGGTTTACATTGACAGCAACGGGAGCCTAGAAGAGTTGTACGAGGAAGTAGACAGTCAGGTCACAGGGTTGTTACGACCGGACCGTCCTCTCTGAGATAGATGGAGTGCTCCGTTTGAGACACCATCTCCCCTTTGTTCTCCTTTAGTATCGGGTAGAAATAGAGGTACTTTTTTTTCTGCGCTTCCTTGATTTCATAGTCGTAGTTCTGAACGCTTCTAGCGGCATCCCTCATCGAGAATGGAAGACCTCTAGATACCTTCCTCAGTATCTTCATGGATTCGTCTGTATCCTCCTTGAGGCACATCATGATGTTGCCAAATTCCAGTCCTTTGACCCTGCCTCTCCCTGTGGTGGCAAAAGGTTCTAGGGCAAACGCCATTCCTGGATACAGCTTTATCCTCGAACCGTCGTCGTAGTTGGGGAAAGGAACTCCCGCATGAAGAACGTATTTTTCTAGCGTGTGCCCAGTTAGGTTGTAGACCGGGTTGTAGCCATATCTCTTGATCGTTGCCTCTACCTCCCTGCCAATCTCTGACGTCATTGCGCCAACCCGGACCTTCTTTATCGCATTTTCGACCGCTTCCTGTGATGCTTTGATCAGATTCGACCAGTCGTTGGTTGTTACCTCCTTAGTCACAGCCGTATCTGCCAGCGATCCGTTAATCTCTGCTCCAAGATCGAGTTTGACCAGGTCTCCCTGCTGGAACTTCAGATCCGTATCCGGTCCTGGAGTGAAATGAGCTGCCTCGTGGTTGATGGAGAGGTTGACAGGAAACCCAATGTTGGCACCCTCTTTCCTTATGGACTCTTCTAGGTAGTCCGCCAGTTTTCTGAGCTCCAATCCTTCCTCTATCATGTTGTACCCCTCCTTTCTCGCCCTTGAGGCTATCTTTCCTGCCTGGACGTAGTCATCGTATTCCATTCTCTGCCTCCTTTATTGATTTAAGAGTAACCGGTCCGTCTCTTAACATTTTCTTAGTGGTATAGTCATAGATCGTAGTGGGGACGCCGCCGATGTCTCCTCCGTTCACATAGAGACCTATCCTATCTCCGAACTGTCCCATTATTTCTTTGAGGTCGACTGAAGACCTGAACCCTCTGATGTTTGCTCCAACGAGCGTGATTGGCCCGACCCTCCTTATAACTTCCCGTACTAGCAGGTTGGAGGAGATTCTGGCAGCCACCCTATCGTTCACTACCCAGTGAGCCTTCACCTTCGACTTAAGTATCAAGGTTAGGGGGCCTGGCATGAGATTCCTCACGATGTTCTTTGCTCCTTCGTCCATGATGCAGTACTTTTCCATGTCCCGGAGGCCATAGAAGCCTATCGGACTTGCGCTCTGCATCTTGACTCCCTTTAGCTTGTAAACTGCATCGTATCCCGATTTACTGC
>CAYMKC010000081.1:0-4549 GCA_964391105.1 uncultured Thermoplasmatales archaeon | reverse complement strand
TCGAGGATAGAATTGAAGAACTCGCAAGGCTTGAAACTCAGATTTCCGGAAAGTCTATCAAGCAGACTACTGGTTACGATCTCCCTTACACGGTTGACAACATACGTTTCATCGCAGGTGCCTCTAGGTTATTGGAGGGAAAGGCAATGGGAGAATACGTTGGAGAGGGCACTAGTGCGGTCCGGAGGGAGCCTATCGGAGTGGTTGCGGCTATAACTCCATGGAACTATCCTCTGATGATGGTCATATGGAGGGCATTCCCGGCCTTGGCAATGGGGAACAGTGTGATTGTCAAACCAGCAAGCTATACCCCGCTGACTACAATTGAGCTCGCCAAAATGATGGAGAAGGCGGGAGTTCCAAAGGGAGCGTTTAACGTTCTGACGGGTCCTGGAGGTAAGGTTGGAGAAGCTCTGGCAAAGAGCAAGGACGTGGACATGATTGCTTTCACCGGCAGTACAGAAGTTGGGAAGAGGCTTCACGAACTCGGCTCTTCAACGCTGAAAAAGGTTTCAGTAGAACTGGGAGGGAAGGCACCTTTTATCGTCTTTGGGGATGCCAACATAGATGCTGCGACCGAGTCAGCAATAGTCGCGGGCTTGGTGAACAATGGGGAGGACTGTGCGAACGCGACAAGGTATTATGTGCACGAATCCGTCAAGGACAAGTTCATAGACATGCTCGTAAAGAAGATGAAGAAGGTTAGAGTTGGAGATCCGATGGACCCGAAGACGGATGTGGGTCCTCTTGTGTCAAGTGCGCATAGAGACAGAGTCGAGGGATATATTGAAAAGGGAATAGAACAAGGGGGAAAGCTATTGCAAGGTGGAAAGAGACCAAAGATCAAGGGAAAGGAGAATGGGTTTTACCTGAACCCTGCTATAGTCTACACGGAGAACCAGAAGTCTGATATTGTTCAGCAGGAGATCTTCGGTCCAGTCTTTAGTGTCCTGCCATTCTCTAGCTATGACGAAGTAATAAGAAAGAGCAACGATGTAATTTATGGATTGGGTTCTTCCGTCTGGACTAAGAACGTCACGACTGCCATGAATGCAGTAAAGGATCTAAGGTTCGGGACAGTATGGGTTAACGAACACGTAACTGTACCATCAGAGATGCCCTGGGCAGGCTACAAGCAGAGTGGACATGGGGCATCGCTATCTGCATACAGTCTTGAAGAATTCACGTACATAAAACACGTCTACTTCGACCTGACCGGCAAGGTAAGAAAGAGCTGGTACTACCAGATATATGGTGGGAATTAGGTGATTTAAATGAACTCAGATAATTATAACACTATTAGGGGAAATACGAACCTGGACTTTGGGAATCCACCCAGAGTCGTTTTCGGGATGGGAGCATCGCAGAGTAATCTCCCGCAGATTGTAAAGGAATTCGCTTCCAAGAAGACGGTCCTGGTGAGCGATGAAATAGTTGCAAAAACCGGCGCCCTAGAAAAGATAGAGAACGCTCTTAAGACGTCAGGTACGCAGTTCGAGGAGCTCTTGATACCCGTTGGGGAACCAACGACAGAGATGACAAAGCAATTGGTTGTCAGGGCGAGAAACGACAGGCCCGATCTCTATGTTGGAGTGGGTGGAGGAAGCGTGCTTGACCTAACTAAGCTTATGTCCATTATGGTAACAAACCAGGGCGATCCCAGTGGTTATTATGCACTACCGCCAGATCCCTTTTCTGACAAAGTTGTAAACCCGGGGGTGAACAAGATACTAATCTCAACCACTGCAGGTACAGGGAGTGAGACTTCAAACACCCTTGTAGTTACGGAAGCAGGCTATAAGACGTGGATAACGAGTTCTAGAGTGACCGCTAATGTATCAGTAGTCGATCCAGGACTTACTTTTTCGCTTCCACCAGTTGCGACCAGAAATACGGGTATGGATGCCCTAAGTCACCTAATAGAGGGGGTGCTGACTACCGCTCCTAATCCTCTTTCTGACGGGATTATACAGCAAGGAGTTCATCTGATCTCCAAGTATCTGCCACGATCCTACAACAATGGCAATGACGAAGAAGCCAGAATGAACATGTCATATGCGGCTATGATGGGCGGATGGGTGATTGCATTCCCATGGGTTGGGGGGCCGGCCACGATAGGCCACTGCATGTCAGAAGCGTTGGGGCCAAGATTCGGGATCCCGCACGGGTTTGCCTGCGCAATCATGCTTCCACACGCAATGGATTACAATCTTCCAATGGTGGCAGCCAGGCTCAGACCAATTGCTGAGGCCTTTGGTGTGGATACGTATGGTCTTTCGGATCTTGGGGTCTCTTCAGAAGCGATAAATTCAGTTGTATCCCTCATGAAGAGCCTTGAAATGCCAGTCGCTCTGAAGAATGTGTCGAAGTACGGCAAGGACAGGTTGATGGACATGTTCGACTACATCATGAACGAGAGACAGCAGATCTATAACTTGCCGGCAAACAATCCCAGGCGACTTACCAAGGAAAACCTGTCCGAATTGTTCGATGATATCTGGGAGGGAAAGTTCTCCACGGTTTCAAAGCTAACAGAGGGTTGAGTTAATCCGTAGGGAATGGAAAGAAGACTCAGCCTTCAGAAGCAATTTTTCTTTTTTTACCATCCCATTTTAGAAACGCAGATATTGCACCAATATTGTTATGGTATTCGAGAAACAATTTATGTAATTTCTGGAAAAAGATGAGTGGAAGAAAAAGGAAAAAATTTATTCTAAGTCCTTCTATTCGTAGCTTATTTCTCCATGTTCACTAAGGTCGAGTCCCTTTTCTTCTTCTTCAGGAGTAACTCTAAGTGGCGTAATAATATTTGTAAGTTTCAGCAAGAGGTATGCTCCAACGAACGAGAATGAACCAACTACTAGAATACCAAATGCTTCAAGGAAGAATTGGTGTGGATTCCCGTAAAACAGTCCGTTTGGCCCGTTTGGATTTACCAGAGTAGTGGCAAAAAGGCCAGTCGCAAGAAGTCCCCACAGTGAGCCAGCACCATGACATGCAAACACATCCAGCGAATCGTCTAGTCTCGATCTGAGGAATTTCCAGTTCGAGATCATGAAGCTGATTGCTCCACCAACAAGGCCGATTATTATCGATGCCATTGCGTCTACATACCCTGCTGCTGGTGTAATTGCCACGAGGCCGACAACGGCCCCAATTGCTATGCCCGTTGCCGAAGGCTTCCCTTTAATGTACCATTCAACAAACATCCAGCTGATCGCAGCACCTGCTGCGGCCAGATTGGTATTGACTATTGCTTGAACCGCAACTCCGTCCGCAGCGAGTGCACTTCCTCCGTTGAAACCGAACCACCCAAACCAGAGAATGGATGCTCCAAGAATGACAAACGGGACATTGTTGGGTCTGGAATCTCTATTTTCATTAACTCCGATTCTTCTACCAAGCACGAGGGCTGCAGCAACAGCAGATACACCTGCCGTCAGGTGCACCACTAGTCCACCTGCGAAGTCCACAACGCCCATTGCGTGTAGCCATCCCGTTGGTCCCCAAACCCAGTTAGCCACTGGGGAGTATATGAGAGTTGTCCACAGGGCTATGAAAATCAACATAGCTTTGAACCTTATTCTTTCCGCGAATGCCCCTATTATCAGCGCAGGTGTTATTGCAGCAAATTTAAGCTGAAATGCAAAATATAGGAGGGCTGGGATAGAATTAGAGTAAGCAGCTATAGGTGACTGACCAATGTTGTTTAAAAAGAAGTAAGTTGGACTCCCAATTATTCCATGTATGGAGGGCGCAAAAGACAATGAAAATGCGTAGAAAGCCCAGAGTAGGCTTACCAGAGCAAAAATCGTGAGAGTTTGAATTATCGTGGAAGACAAGTTCTTCTTTCTAACTAGCCCGCCATAGAAAAATCCAAGGGCGGGTGTCATTATCATTACAAGAGCGGTTGCGGTAAGTACCCAAGCCGTATCACCAAGACTGATTGCCATGTACATTCCCCCTCTTAGTCCAGTATTCTGAAAGCGACCTATAGGTTAGATCATCGTATCCAGACGTTGTCATAGATCCCATTCCGCATAGTTCTAGCTTATTTATACAATTCGCAAAGAATAATAAGAGAATTTCAGATTGCTTCCATAATTTAAGGACGGGTAAGATTATTGTATTATATGCTGGTGACTTGATTATTTGAACATCAGAAGTAAGGCAAAACGGATGAAAAAAGGAAGAGTAGTTGGTCACCCCCCTCTATTAGGATTCAGCGTCAAATTGGTTTCGAAGAAGAAGTTGAACCATTACGAATCAATAAGCGTTGAGGTCCCTTTCATCTGTACGTCTATCGTAAACGATTCTTCCCATAGCGAAAAATAGGTTCCTATTTGGGGAGGGAATCAGCCATCGGTTGAGCCCAATTAATATTTCGTGACTGCGTCTCATTCTAAATTATAGTAGAAGGAGAACTTCCTGAATACTACCGGTTTAACCTTTCTCCTATTTTGGTTCTCCTGCTCTATGGTCAAGCTTGGTTCCCCGAAGATTCTTCTAGCTGTATCATCGTTCGAGTTAAAGCTCAGGAGATATTTCC
>CAYMKC010000080.1:0-4554 GCA_964391105.1 uncultured Thermoplasmatales archaeon | reverse complement strand
CCTTGACCTACTGGTTAAGAGCCGGTCGCTCTACCTGTCTAAGCTACGGGCCCAGCGAGGGTTATTATTTTCATGGCATAAATATTTCCGGCAAAAATGTCGGAATTTGAGACGAAAATGCTTAAGAATTCTCATTCTAAATCATCCAGGTCATGTCTGGTCCTCGTTGATCACATTCCCTTTGCCAAGGATGGAAGCGATTTCTGGCCTGATTATCTCCCTCGGAATCTCTTGACCATTCCTAAGCAGTTCCCTTATCTTGGTCTGGCTGATCAGCATTCGTTCTTCGACCGAATGAGGACATACGCTGTCTGAGGTAATGCCCATACACTTCTTGCAGTAGAAGGTGTCCTTGAATCTAATTGGAATCATTCCCACATCGAGTTCGTCAAATATCTTCTGGGCTGCATATGGATCGTAATAGCCACCGACCCCTGCCTGGTCCCTTCCAATGATGTAGTGGGTGGCTCCGTAGTTCCTTCTTATTGTTGCTAGGAAAATGGCTGCCTTAGGTCCGGCATATCTCATGGTGATGGATAGGGATCCCATCATCGCTTTTTCTGCCCTGTGATAGTTAGCTATGAGCGAACGATAGGTATCAAGGATTACCTCTGCTCTGTAGTCTCCCTTTTTGAGCCTCCCAACGACCAGGTGAATGAACAGTCCATCTATGCCTGGCACTTCGAGTGAGACCTTTTGCAGGTACTCGTGAGCAACGTGGGGAGGATTCCTTGCCTGATAGGCTACGATATTTTTCCACCCCTTCCTTTCAAACTCTTCCCTGACTTGCGAAGGGTGTCTCTCGTAGGTCCCTCCTGGCAATTCTGGTTCACGGTATATCCTGACTCTCCCAGATATTGCATTGTCCCCATACTTTTCAAAAAGGTCCTGAACGTTTGGATGCTTTAGCTCCGTAGTACCATAGACAGATTGGGCAATCTCTTTCTTGTTCAGTTTGAACTTACTCTCTACCGCCATCTCTCCGTAGGGGACACGAGTAGTATCCAGAAGGGCTATCTGATCTCCCTCCTTGATGTTGTTGTTCGTTGGGTCATCTATGGCAAATATTATCGGAATAGTCCATGGCAGTCCGTTCCGGAGGCTATTCTTCTTCAGGACGCTGTTGACATCATCCTCACACATGAATCCATCAAGAGGACTGTATGAACCGTCTCCAATCTTGAGTGAATCGTAAAAGAAATCTACAAATGGTTCGATCTGAGGCATAGCGTTCATAGCCTCGATGTGCTTCTCCCGATTGTTAAGATCTAAAGACGAGACTAACCTGCCACCGTACGGACTGTTTACCATGACGGTCTCAGGGCAATACATTACTTCTATGTTTCCGTAATTAGATATAATTAGATCGGTTAAAGGTCTATCTATTGAGCCAAATTAACTTCTGTACTGAAACAAACTTTATCTCTCTGACACTATTTTTCCGAGAAAATGTACCTCTACTTGTGGTTGATATTCGCTTTCAATCTTCTATTCTCTGCGGGCATAATGCTGACATACCTAGGCAGGGGGAATAACAAGAAGAACCATTCTTTCGTGCAAGCCGATGAGAAACAACAATCTAGGGTCCTGGTGATTCTTCCCGCAAAGGGGGTAGACTATGAATTCGACGAGAACCTCGCGTCTCTGAAGAATCAGAGGTATGCTCAGTACGACTTGATAGCGGTGGTGGATGCCAAGGCAGATGAGTCAGTTCCCATTCTGGAAAAGGAGAACATCAGTTATATTTTAGCTGACGCGGGTTGCATTCACTGCAGCGGAAAAGTAAGAGCAATATACTCCGCGCTATTGAAATTTCCAGGCTACGATCGTTACGTCGTTGTCGATTCAGACATAAGGGCCCAAGAGACCTGGCTCGAGGATCTCCTGCTTCCCCTGTCTGACAAGAATGTAGGTGTTTCCACTACCTTCCCCATTTTCTATCCAAGGGGAGGATTCTGGAGTGAATTCAAAATGTTCTGGGGTCTGGTTGGACAGTCGATGATGGAATCCAACCTCACGAAGTTCGTATGGGGAGGATCTATGGCTTTCGGGAGGGATTTACTAGATGATGAATCTCTTAAGCTTTTCTCGGAATCGGTTTCGGACGACATAGCGGTATTGAGGACTGCCAAGAAAAAGGGTCTTCAGATCTCATATGTTCCAGAGGCCAGACCAAGGATATACTCGAGGGAGAATTTCAGTCAATTCATGGAGTGGTCTAACCGCCAGACTGCTTTTTCTATCTATTCTACAAACAAGACGTTCTCGTTCGGGATGGTGTACTATCTGGTATCAATCTATCTCATGGTGACTTCCATATTTTTGGCTGCATTCTCCAACGTATTGTTCCTCGTTTTCCTTTTCCCCTATGTATTCAATTCCATAAACAGTCTAAGAAAGGTCCCAGTGAAAGTGTGGTACTTCCTAGTATTCACCTTCATACTGCCATTTGTTTACGTGTGGAACCTCGTGTCAGGCATGGTCAGAAAAAAGGTAGTATGGAGGGGAACGGCTTACTCCCTCGTAAAGGATTGAAGATGCAATTCAACTCATATACCGAAATGGCATCCTTCAGTCCTCTTGCACGGCTCACGCGTGTGCCAGAGAGCTCAATGAAGAAAACTCTCTCTTCTGCTCAAGCCCGTATCCTTTGACTTTAGATATGTCCACTCCTTTCTTCCTAGCAACATCTTCGACCACTTTCATCATCAGATATCCGCCAACATATATAACGGCACCAGTCCCGGCCCTTACTATCATGTTGCCATCTCCTTCAGACTTTCTCCTGGAAGCCATCTTTGCGAGGTGTCTGTAAGACGCATAATAAACGGCCAGCTCTGCTTCATTCAGCAAGTCGCTGTCGAACTTCTTCGAGGTGATCCTTCCCATGGGTACGTTCTGAAGGGGTGTAACGGTGAATTCGAATGGTCTTCCGCTATCTATGACGGAGTTGCTGAGTCTGTTGATCATCGAAACGGTGTCCCAGAGGTCCTGTTCAGTTTCCCCGGGCTGGCCAACCTGGAGGGTGAATGCCGATCTCCAGTAGTACTTTGTCTCGTTGTAGACTCCCTGCCAAACTATCTCTTCCCAGCTCCCATCGGGACCGATCCGTAGCGGCATGGTCTTGTTCGGCATATGCTTCTTTGCGAGCGACTCGCTGCCCGTCTCGAGCCCAGTCTGGATCCCAATCCAGTTGTTCGGACCTGCCTTGACTACTTTGGACAGTTTTTCTAAAAGCTCAGGGAACCCTGACGGGATGGAGATTCTGCCGTGCGTTGGGTTCGTGCTGAACACACCGGGTGTATCCATGACGTGTTTGAACATTCCAGTAAGCTCATCTTCGTTTGGTCTGAAGAAATTGTCGTGCTTGTACCCCCATATATCATCGGAGTGTAGCCACACGTGGGGATTTCCTCCAATCTTCAGGTTTACCTCTATCTCTGCCCTGATCATCTCGGGAGTGTAATATCTGAGCGGTCTGAGTGTGACTTCACAGAAATCACATCCTATACCGCAGCCCCTCATGACCTCAATCATTCCCTTAATCGCTGGGTTGACTATGGTAGGTATCTCCTCCAACCTCGGATACAGTTTTCCTGTAAGTGACCTCGAAAGTATTTTCTCGTCCTGTCTGTACTTCCTGGAGAACTTTTCGTCGTATTCCGTGTATCCTTTGTAGAATAGCTTTTGATCCAAGTTATCGTGCGCTACCTGGTCAAAAAGCTCTGGGAAAATGTCATCTGCTTCACCGGTAAAGGCATAGTCTATACCTTCCTTGTCAAGCTCCTCCCTCATCTGGAAGAACTCCAGCACTCCAGGGCCGCCTATCAGCAGCTTCGCTTTTTTCCCCTTTCTAGCTACGTTTATCTTCCTGATGAGTGCTTCCCATTCTCTCCTGACCCAGGCATACGGGTCTCCTCCGAAAAGAACGTAGTAGGACATTGTGGTAGGGCCCAGTCCCAGTGGATCCATCGTACTGACCCCAATCACTTCTGTATCGTCTTTTATTGCACTCTCAATACTCTCGTTCTGAGCTACGTACACATCCTCTCTCTTATTTTTTCGCAGGAGAGATGCCTCCATCTTTCTCACTGCGTAGGTTGTGTGGAGAGGCTGCCCGTCGCTGAGCATTGGGTATGGTGGCCCCTTTAGAAAATGAAATATTGGACCAGGTACCTTTGAGACTGGCGCGCATGGCAGGAAATCCAGTAAAGGAAAATCCCTGTATCCATACATCAGTGTGTTGTCTGATATCAGTACATACTTAGCCAATCAATCTACCTCTAATTGTGCAAGGGATGCTGAAACCATTTATTAATTTTTCTAACAAGTATTTATAGAATATTGAATGTAGTGCCCAATTAATTGGGCCGTGAGTCCACAGCAGCCACTGATTCCCACTCGTTCAAGGTGTCTCCAGCAGGCCTGATTTTTATGCTATCTTTCGACCTAAATCCCAATACGATCCATCTCAACCGAATCCTTAAAGGGAATTCCCTGTGAAGAGAAGTCGTTTATCGCATCCATTACAAAGGTATTGGGAAAGGATACATG
>CAYMKC010000079.1:0-4575 GCA_964391105.1 uncultured Thermoplasmatales archaeon | reverse complement strand
AAAAACAATAAAATTAAAGTAATCTAAATCCCTTACAACACGAAACTCCTGAGGGAATGCGAATGAATTTCACAGTTGAAACTTATATGACCAAGAAGCCTTATACCCTGAAACTGCCAGCCTCAGTCTCTGATGCAATGCAGATAATGGCAAGCAAGGATGTCGCGGCAGTGCCCATCGTAGACCCCAAGACAAATTATGCTGGTATTGTTTCAAGGAGAGACATACTGGAGAAACCTAAGGAAGATGAACTATCCCTTCTCATGAGGACCGATGTTCCTACGTTAACATCCAAGGACTCTCTGGAAAAGGCCGTCACGCTTTTCACAAAGATACTCAGAAGACACCTCACGGTCATAGATAACAAGAAGGTCGTAGGAATAATCACGCCCTACGATATTCTTGATGCTGTCATAGCCAAGAAGATCGACGTTCCCATTTCAAAACTGATAACGAGGACTGCGGTACCTCTTCACATCAAATCAACGGCAAAAATGGTCGAGAGGGTCATCAAGTTGACAAAGATGACTGCTTTTCCAGTGCTGGACAATAACGGAAACCTCAAGGGTCTTGTCACAGAGAGGGATCTACTGAACGGAGCGAACCTGGATTCCAAGACGGTATCGACTCAGCTCGGAATAGGAGAGGACGACGATGCCTGGAGCTGGGAGAGCCTCAGGGATGTCTACACGTTCTACTATACGATAAGAGACCTGGAGATACCGAACGTGGAGGTCGAGAAGATCATGGTCAAGAGCCCGATTTCGATATT
Organism: uncultured Thermoplasmatales archaeon; assembly: GCA_964391105.1. GTDB lineage: Archaea > Thermoplasmatota > Thermoplasmata > Thermoplasmatales. The sequence continues at coordinate 3,803 of CAYMKC010000079.1, read as the reverse complement.
CGAGGGTGCTTCCGCATACGATGCAGCGAAGATCATGAAGAAAAACAAGTTCACTCAGCTACCGGTCAGAGATGTGGACGACGATCTGAGCGGAATGGTTTATGACTTCGACGTCATATCTTCTCTGATAAAATGAGGGATGTGGACCAAGAAGAAATAGCAAGGAGAAGAGGGATTTATTTTCAGGGATTCGGGATATACGGCGGTCTCTCAGGACTTTACGATTATGGACCTTACGGGTCCAGAATCAAGGACAAGATCATTCGAATCTGGAAGGAAGCTATGTTGTCGGAAGGCAGCATTGCAGAATTCGATGGAACCTCCATTACCCACGCACAAGTCCTGAAAGCTTCTGGTCACTACGACAGATTCTTTGATTATTCGATTGAGTGTTCCAAATGTCACTCAAAGTACAGGGCGGATGAATTGATAGAACGAAAAGGGGTCGCAGTCACGCTGGAAAGAGAGTGGCTCCAGAACGAGATAAATGAGCTAGGAATTCGTTGCGAAAAGTGTCAGGGCCAACTAGGTGAGGTCAGGATACAGAAGCTCATGTTTCAGATCGACCAGGGAGAGGGCATAGAACCGCTATTCCTGAGACCAGAAACGGCTCAGGGGATGTTCGTGAACTTCAAGGAATACTATAGATTCTTCAGAGAAAAGCTCCCATTCGCGATAATAACGGTCGGAAGGGGATATAGGAACGAGATATCACCAAGGAGGGCGCTTTACAGGTTGAGGGAATTCAACATGATGGAGTGTGAATCCTTTTTTGATCCCCAAAATGAAAGATGGATACACGAACCTGATGAACGCCTCAGGGTGACCTTTCTCTCCAACGAGGGAAAAGAAATGAAACTATCGCCAAGGGAGGCATACGAGGGGGGAATAGTGAAGAGTCATCCGATGGCCTTCTTTATGGGACTCGCACTGGAGTTTTATTCCAGAGTAGGGATCGATCTTGAGAGGGTCAGGTACAGGCAGCACAAGAAGGAGGAGCGGGCCCATTACTCATCCGAGACCTGGGATGCAGAGGCCAGGACCGATATGGGGTGGATCGAGATCACCGGGAATTCTCACAGGGGGACGTTTGACCTCACAAATCACATTGAATCGTCGGGGAAAGACCTCTACGCCCAGCGGACAATACTCAAGAAAGAGGTTACGCAGATCACGAAAGAAATAGAATACCAAAGTATAAAATCGGATTTTGGAGAAAAGTCGGGAGAAGTCATTTCAGCAATCAAGGGGGGGCAGATGGAAATCACGATAGATGGTAAGAGGGTTGATCTATCTCGATACGTAATTGAAAAGGAGGGGACCGTGACCGTTGACAGAGAGAGCTTCGTACCAGTGGTCGTGGAGCCTGCTTTCGGACTTGACAGGATTTTCTACACGATACTGGACCACAATCTATCCTTCAGGGATGATTCTGGATACGTCTGCTTGAAGATACCTTATGCAATCTCTCCCTACGAGGCGGCGATCATGCCCTTGATGAACAGGGATGGAATGGACATCAAGGCAAGTGGCATATTTGAAGGACTTCTTAAGCAGAACTTTTCGGTGCTCTACGACGATTCCGGGTCAATTGGGAAGAGGTACTCGAGGTACGATGAGGTAGGTATCCTATATTGCATCACTATCGATCAGGAAACCGCCAAGAATGGAGATGTAACTATCAGGCACAGGGATACCAGGGAACAGATTAGGATAAAGATCGAAGACATCCCGCTCTATCTCCGGACAAAACCATGGAATGGGAAGACGAACTAGGACTCGCACTAGAGAGTGCCATTCAAGAATTGCCGGAAAGTCTGAGCATACTCTTCTCAGGAGGACTGGACAGTTCTTTACTGGCGTATCTGTCTAAAGAGCAGGGAAAGAGAGTTCTGCTATACTCCTGTGGGACGGAAGACTCCCACGATTCGACATGGGCTCCGAGAGCGGCAGACATTCTTGGTCTACCCCTAAACTTTCTTCGCTACATGGATGAAGAAATTGTTGGAGCGATGCGGTTGCTTAAGAAGGTTACTGGTGAGGAGTCTCCCTTGCTTATCCTAATAGAACTGCCTCTCTTTTTCATAACCAGGAGTTCTATTGAACCGGTCCTCGTCTCCGGTCAGGGAGCGGACGAACTCTTCCGGGGCTATAAGAAATATGAACGTGAGGACACATCGGTAGAGGATATCAAGAGAGTCCTGGAACACGTTGTGCCACTGGAAAGAAAGATCGCGAATGCACACGGGAAGGAAATGGTCTATCCTTACCTCAATAAGAAGGTAGTGGAAGTCGCTGCGAGAATCCCCTACGGGCTCAGCATCCAGAACGGAGCTAGAAAATATGTCCTCAGGTCGACGGCTTCTAAATTGAATCTCGACAGTGAACTCGCTTGGAAACCGAAGAAAGCCTCCCAGTATTCTTCAGGATTCAAGGACGAGGTGAAGAGAATCGCAAAGCAGAGTAACAAAACGGTTCACGAATTCATAAGTGAGCTATAGCGGTCGAAAATCTCCTCATTCTTTATCCTAAGTTCCTCCACGTTGATACCATAATAGCTTCCCTGCGAATACAACAGCTTTCCGTTTACGATGGTTTGGACTACGTCGTTCCCATTAGATGAATAAATAAGAACACTCTCCGCATTGTCCCTCCTCAGAGGTATCTGTCCAACCTCTCCGCCAACCACCGTTATGTCTGCCAGAGCACCTTCCTTGAGTACCCCCGAATTCTTCCCCAGTACCTTCCACGGGTTTCTGGTCATGAAATCTATTACCTGGGACGGTGGAAGAACGACACCCTCTTCCCTGTAATTCTTCTGGAGAAGGGAAGCGAGCTTGGCGTTCTCCAGCATATCCAGTGAATTCCCCGTTGCTGCGGAGTCGGTTCCAAGAGTCAAGTTCACTCCGTGTTGGATCATTTCAAGGGCTGGAACAAAATTGCCATTGGCCAGTTTCATGTTGCTGACGGGATTGTTGACAGCCGTCACCCCATTTCTTCCCATAATCTTGATTTCGTTTAGCGTGACATAAATGGCATGGGCTGCGATCAACCGATCGCTCAAGAAACCAAGTCCATCGAGATACTCTACTGGCCGCTTCTTCTCCTTCTTGACTACGTCGTACACCTCCCTCCTGTTTTCGCTGAGGTGGATGGTGTAAGGGAGCCCGTACCGATCAGCGAGCTCCTTCGACGCTATCAGGTCGTCCCTGTCGCAGGAGTAGATCCCGTGGGGGGCTGGTAGAGGTGTTATGAGTTCGTTTCCTCTGAATTTCGAGATGAATTGCTCCGCATTCTTCACCGGCTCTCCTTTCTGGGTTGTCATGTTCTTGTTTACCACGCTCCAACCCAAGAATGAGCGTATGCCTACCTCCTGGACCGCCCTTGCGACCATGTCCTCGCCATAGTACATATCAAGAAATGTCGTCGTTCCCTTTCTAATCATCTCGGCGATTCCAAGCTTGCTCCCATAGTACAGTTCCTCGTCTGTCCTGACTGCATCAAGTTTGAAACCTTTGTCCAAGAACTTCGAGAACTGCATATCGTCCAGAAGGGTCCTCATGTTCGTCATCGCAACGTGAGTGTGCATGTTTACGAACCCCGGTGAAACGATCTTGTTCGAGCAGTTCACAACGAACTCGGCCTCCACTCGAATCTTTTCGGAGATCTGGGATATCAGGTTATCGTCAACGAATAGATCCATCCTCTTGGGTTTGTGATCTTCTGTAAGGAGAATGCCGTCCTTCAGCAAGATTTGCATGGATTGCTATGACTTTTTATTATAAATCTTATGCGAATAGTAT
>CAYMKC010000078.1:0-4595 GCA_964391105.1 uncultured Thermoplasmatales archaeon | reverse complement strand
CTCTGTAAGATGATACCACACGTTGACGTTTCATTAGAAAAACACTCCGGCCCCTATGCCGTAGTTTTTGAAGACGCAGTCGTAAGAGTTTCTGCAAGTCTTCCGATCGCGAGATCGATCGAAAAACATAGAGATAAGGCGGTCATCTCAAAGTCCAAGCTGGGGGGAAAACTAAGGGTCTCGGGAATAACTTATTCCTTCTGACAGTTTCTAGCAAATTATTCAGACTAATGATAAAATACATAATGTCGTAACTCTTGATGGATTATGGGACTCGGAAAGAGAGACCTTGACAGGAAAAAGAAAGCACTCGAGAACAAACTCAAAGAACTGGAAGAGAAAGCAAGGAAGAATCCGTTGAACAAGGCGCTTCAAGAAGAGGTTGCAGAATTTAGAAAAAAATTAAAAGAATAATTACTTTCCTTTTAGTCAAAGTTCTACAGGCAGCACTAGATGTAGTCCTCTGAAGACTCCTGTACATCCTTATCCCTGATTATTTTCTTTAGGAGTGGATGAGGATCCGCTGGTGGTGCATAATCGACCTGTTTCGGTGTCAGTGCCTTTGCATCGTTGTGAATGGGATGCCTCGCAGATAATACGCTCTTCTTCTCCGTATCTCTTACTAGCAGCTCAGACATTGCCCCCCCGACGAATCCGAATGCGACCAGCACAGCCCAGTTTGACGGGAAGAATGAGAGATAGTACGGAAAACTCGTGAACATCTGTCCAAGAGATGACAGTAACCACGCACTATAAGGCGAGACCGTTTGTAGGTGATAAATGATCACCGAAGACAGATAGTATGTAACGTAACTTGGGACAGAGACAACGAAAGTAAAGACAAAAGAGAGAACGCCGATAATCGCTGCTACAATTGCTGTTATCACTAGGCCTTTGTACTTGGATCCAGATGCTCTACCAGAGACGTATCCAGAGACCATAGGACCAAAGATTGGCAACCACCACAGTAAAATTGTGGCCACGAATGCGACCACAAGGGAGGATTTCCAGGAATAGCTTCCTCTTTCCTTGTACCTATGCCACCCTTTCAGTAGTATGTGTGACATCGGTCTGACAATATATAATTGGAATAAAAGCTTTTCCTATATTAGTGATTTAGATTTTAAATTTGGGAAATTGGCAAAAATAGGCTAAACCTAAGATTTAGTTATGTCGTAGATTTGAAAGAGGCATTAGAACAGTCTGTTATTAGTTGTCAGACGAATATACGGTTGGCTCGTTTTGCTAGTTACCATCGCTCTCAAATTCTCGATAGATCGAGACGAGTTTGTCAATTTCTTTTTCGATTGAAAGTTCCATAGCCCTCTTCCTAAGTCCTTCTTTATCTTTCTTGTTCTTCAGAGCGTAGTGGATTGTTTCTCCAAACTTTTCAATGCTGCTCAGAAAACCATAACTCCCTACGGTCTCCCTGAAAATTGGCAAGTCGTTCAGTACGGCATTGGTACCGCAAGCCATGGCTTCTATCGGTGGATAACCAAAACCCTCCGCATCCGATATGAAAACGAAGAGATCTGCATTCGTTAAATATCTGAGAAGGGTCTCCAAATCAACCTCTCCCATCACGTGAATCCTTCCACTACTCTGAGCGACCTCCTTCAACCTGCTGGCTCGTTCAGACCAGGAATTGACCGGACCCATATGATATAGTTCAAGCTCCCCATCCCTGGACACAATGTCGTAAAGGAGGTCAAACCTCTTCCTTGGATTGAAATCACCGATAGTTGCAAGATGGATCTTTCCGTTATCCGGGTAAGGGTTACTTCCGTAGGGGTGGTACTTGGAACTGTCTATCCCCTGAAAGACTACTCTCACTCTCTCGTCTGGAATATTGAGTGCTGATACCAGCTCCCTCTTTCCCGTTTCCGTAGAGACTATAAGCAATTTGGCCCGGAGTGCACGATCGTACATCAAATGATATGCAGATTTATCGTAATGAGACTTGATGAAGTCTGAAGCCTGAAGAAATGGAATGATGTCGTGAATTGTGACCATATCAACACCTTCGGGACTCACCTCGGGAACCAGGGCGTGAATAGGGTGCGTTAGATTCCTGTGCATGCTCAATGCAATCCTTTGGGATGCAATTCCCCCAATGGGTTTTCCAGAAATCGAGAACTCGATCTTCCTGACCCCGACAGGAGTGAAGGGATAGTTTAATTTGCTTACCCCATTAACTATCTTGTTTGCATAGGACTTCAGTCCGCTAGTCACCTTTATCTTTGGGTAGACTATCGTAAGCACTTCTTTGCATCGAAGTTCTGATATTAAAATTTCCGAAAATCTGGCGGATTGATTGAAATACGAACCCAGATTGATAGAATCGATCACTGAGTGATTCATTCAAAAGCTTTAATATCAACTTATTATAGGAAAATGTGGAAAAACAGCCTGCAGCACGTATTTCTGTCATCATTGCATCTCTGAACGATGCCAGGATTTCAAAGACCCTTGAATCACTATCAAATCAAACGATAAAGGCTTTCGAGATCATCGTCGCAGACGGGGGAACAAAGTGGGACATCTCTCAGGTATGCTCACGGTATGGAGCTAGATTTGAAAATCTTCCAGGAAACATTGTGGAATCCAGGAACAAAGCACTCGCGCTCGTCAACGGAGATTTGGTAGCGTTCATCGACACAGACGAGTCTGCGATTCCGGAATGGCTGGAAAAACTATCGGGACCGATTCTCACGGGGGATGCTGATTTTACAGGGGGACCGATGCTTCACTACGAGCCCAAGTATGGTCCCGAGAAGTATGTTAACCAAGTTGAGGACTACATCTATCAGTACCAGGTTCCCTCCAACATCGCATTCCTTCCGCTAGGGAACTCTATGTGGAAATCATCGATATTCAAGAAGCTTGGGGGATTCGATTCATCAATACCGTACGGCGAAGACTACGACATTAACTTGAGAGCACTCAACTCTGGCTTCCGGGGGAAGTTTGTTCCAGATGCATTCATCTATCACGACCACTCTGAATTCGATTCCTATTCCAAGTTGATAATTAAGCGTTACAAGTATCTTAGAGCCGCAGCCCGTGTCTTCGTCAAAAATCGTGCACTTTCTATGAGGATGAAATCGAAAACCGAGGGGAGGATAAAGCATCCATTTCACATAATAGAAACGATGCTGAAGCCAATAGCACTGCTGGACGCGATAATTCGAAGTTGATAACCTTTAATACAATTCGTCGATAAGCGTGACATGAAGGTCGTCGTAGTAGGGCTAGATGGAGCAACCTGGGATCCAATATTGCCGCACATCGAAAAGGGAGAGCTGCCAGGTTACGCACACTTCTGGAACAACGGTCTTCATGGTCCCCTGTTCTCGACCATTCCCTACCTCACACAGCCCGCCTGGAAGTCATATTCGATAGGCAAGAATCCAGGTAAGACTGGGGTATTCCACTGGTCTAAGATCGACTGGGCCGAATTCAGATTCAGGCACCTAAATTCCACAAACTTCCACGGTGACGATTATTGGGACATCTTGTCCGAGAAGGGTCACAAAGTTTCCATCATCGATATGCCATCGACGTTTCCTCCGGATAAGGTGAACGGGGTCATGATTTCTGGTATGAACCACGGAGAGGGAAACTGGACCTACCCAGAGGAATTCGAAAAGACGATACCATCGTGGTTCCCTAAGGACGGCATACATCTGTTCAGGAAGAACCAAGATCCGGATGTAACAATGGATGGCGTGGAAGGGGAGATAAAATCGAGGTTTGACATGGCAGATCTGCTCTGGGATGCGGATCTAGTCCATATTTCCGTCGAAATGAACGACCACGTTTCGCACTTTATGTGGAACGACGAGCACATCATGTTCCGAAACTACCGTGCAAACGACGAAGGACTCCAGAGAGTCCTCAGGAGGAACAGGGACGGCTATACTTTATTGATGAGTGATCACGGCATGGGTCCCATCGAGGACGAATTCTATTCGAACGAATTCCTCGCAAAGGAGGATTTCCTGTCTCTTCAGGAAAGCGATTCACATGGGGTTTCGAGAGAAACGGTTGTTAACCTCGGAACCAAGCTTAGACTGGACAGGGTCGTAAGTGTACTACCGAACAGCGTCCAGAACAAGATAGTAAAGAGGATAAAGAAGTTCAACAGCAATATGGAATCGTACCCAGAACAAAGGATCAACTGGAGGGAGTCTAAGGTGGTTGCACTCGACGAGGGGATGTACTATGTAAACCCTCTCTACTATGACGAGAGAGAGGAAATACTGGAAGACCTTAGGAAGAGTCTGCTCTCCGTCAGATCTAAGAGTGGCAAGCAGGTGATAAAGAACGTTATGAAAGGGAGCGAAGTGTACTGGGGCCCGTACGTAAGTGACGGACCGGATCTAGTCTCGATATCAGACCCAATATACCACCAGAGGCTACCACTCTCTGGGCACATCTGGGCCTCAGACATACCCGAGGAGAACTGGGGGTACAGGCTCCCCCAGGTTGGACACCACAGGATAAAGGGAATATTCGGAATGGTCGGACCAGGTATTGCCCCTAAGGAGGTCAGTGCAAGCATCTACGACCTTGCCCCGACCATACTGAAACTG
>CAYMKC010000077.1:0-4596 GCA_964391105.1 uncultured Thermoplasmatales archaeon | reverse complement strand
TGACTACATAGACTTGAACTTACTTTACTTGAAAATGAGTTTGACTAGAACCCAGCTTGATTTAACAGTTCTCAATTCACCCAATGCTATAAGTATCGTGACTCTATTATGATTAGAGCTGGATCAGATTGGCAGATGATCAGGGAGACCGTTTTCAGCCTGAAGGTCTCTGGACTTACAAACATATCCTAATGTGGCTTAAGGAGTCTCTGAAGTTCCTTAAACTTTGGGGACCAATATTGTTAGTATCCGGTATTAGCGGGGGAATCGGGGCATGGTTTTTCCGATTGCTCATCATTCTGAACACAGACGTCTTCTTTGGCATTCTGGCCAAGAAGGGAGTTCCACTGATATTCATCCCCGTTCTTGGTGCCCTCATCGTCGGTCCTGTAATATATAAATTTGCCTCCGAAGCTTGGGGGCACGGAGTTCCTGAGGTCATGGAGGCACTCCGGTCAAGGGGAGGACGAATTCGGGCAAGAGTTGCAGCGGTGAAAATCCTGGCATCTTCCGTCACAATCGGTTCTGGTGGGAGTGCAGGAAGGGAGGGTCCAATTGCTCAGATAGGGGCGACCATCTCATCGATTGTAGGGCAACTTCTCCGCCTCGACGATCGGTCTTTGAAACTGATGGTTATCGCAGGTGCGTCTGCGGGCATAAGCGGTACCTTCAAGGCACCTATAGGTGGCGCACTCTTTGGGTTGGAAGTTCTTAACAAGGAAGTGAGGACGTCCGATTTGATAGTGATGGCCATTTCTTCAGTTGTAGGCTATGCGGTATCCGTTGCAATACTTGGTCCTGCCCCAATATTTCTAGTACAGGGCATTTATATGAAGGATTCTGACATCCCATTATATGCGTTGCTGGGTGTAATTGGGGGATTTGCCGCTTTCTTGTGGACCAGGGCCCTCTACGGGATTGAAGATCTGTTCGCAAAGTTCAAAATTCAACGAAAGTGGTTCTCTCCATTCCTGGGAGCTTGGGTGGTTGGCGGGATCGGGATGCTGTTTCCGGCATCGCTTGGTCTTGGGTATACCTCTATTACCAGCTTCTTTGCTGGAACGCTTGCAATGAAATACACCTCGAGTCTCCTTATTTTCTTTATCTTCCTGTTCATAGCCAAGTTGTTGGCCTCCGCTTTTACAATAGGATCAGGAGGTAGCGGTGGTGTGTTCTCCCCGTCGTTGTTCATGGGCGCGATGCTTGGTGGAGCCTACGGAGTAGTTATCGACAAAGTGTTCCCCTCCATTTCACCCGGATACACTTCATTCGCCCTGGTCGGAATGGCTGTCATATTCGCTGGATCCGCGAAGGCTCCCCTGACTGCAACCTTTATCATCGGGGAGATGAGCGGAAACTTCACCCTGCTTCCAGGAATCTTGATCGCTGCGGTGCTGGCCTACCTTTTCAGTGGACCGGGGTCAATATATCATTTCAAAGTTCAGAGACTTGCTGGACAGAATATTCACGACAAATATTTCACCATACCCCAGATGCCGATCATACGACTGTTCAGCACAAGGGGCGCCAAGAAAAAAGGTTGATCTATCCCCGTACGACCCAAGCATTTGAGTAAGGAGAGAATATGGAAGGTCTAAGATTCTGGACTACGGTTCAAAACTTCAAGGTAGCGGGATAAGTGCCTTCCTTCGATGCCTCCCACTGTAATCCTCCCCTAACGATGTTGAGGACATTTGGACCCTGGTCCATTGTCAGCCTGATTTTGTTTCCTTCCAGTTTCAGGCCAATCACCCCCATGTTGAGAGAATGCAGCAGGACGTCTTCACCCCTGAATATCTCGCTGTATATCGGGTCTCCTTTCCCACCGATGAACTTGATATCCGTCCAGAAATCGCGAATGAATGTTACCGTATCCACAAAGAGCTTGAATTTCGGTTGGGCATCCTTAGCCTCCGGAACTTCTGCCTTCAGCTGATCAACGAGATTTTTGAATGCCTCATTTACAGCGGCTGCGTCAGCAGAACTCATCATCTCGCTCTTGTGGACGACATTAACGGTGAATTCGACGTTTTTCCGGACACGTTCCACAGCAACGAAACCTTCCTTCCCCTTAACCGCAATTTCGCCACCTTCGCTCTCGAACGCGCCTTCAACTGCCTCTAACAGCTGGTCCTGTGACTTCCAGCTGATTCCAAATCTGTTTGGAAAACTCCACGACAGCCAGTCAGGTACTGTTTCCTTGCTAAGGTCCGCATACTTAACGAACAGATCTTGGTATCTCTCGTTCCAGTAGTCCTTCGGAAAAAAGGATTGCGGGAGCGATCTCAGCGTTTCATGGTTCACGTTGGCTATGGCAAAGGCGAACTTGCTGACAGAGGAATCGTACCTGATTGACCAGCGTTCGGGACCCACAAATATGATTCCGTTGTCATAGAGGATGAAACCTAGGGCGGAGGAAACAACAAGATCATAAATTAGTCTCTTTGGCTCGACTATCTTCAGAACTATACCTGCATTTCTGAATTCTGCGGTTACCTCTTCCATAAGCTTGCTTGCCTCTGGACTCCACTCAGTTCTTGGAAGCAGGGCGATGAAACGAGCTTCGGTAATTGATACATCCCTCTTATCCTTGAGAAGGGAATCTAGCGCGATAACATCGTCTCTGAATAGAGATATCTTCTCTTTTGAAACGGTGTTTCCTCCATTCAGTTCGCAGAAAACATACCCCTTGTTTCCCCTGATGAGTAGGTCGTGAATGATACCGAGCGTCTCTTTTCTCGGAACGATCTCCTCACCCTTTGTAATGGAGAATGCCGTATAGGCTGCTTCTAGGAGCGGCCCCTCGATGGTCAGCTCTCCCTCTAAGTCACCAGCTGTTGCCATATGATCTTATCATGGTTTCTGCCTTAAAAGTTTTTCAGTTTTTTTAAGTACAAACACCTTAGGAGAGAGGCAGATTTCGAATCACGTCACTCGGATCCTTAAGACTGTATATCGTTAGAGTAGGAGACTCTTAACGTCTTATAAATAATATTAGGAATGAAAAAATTAGATGATGAATGGCTGTTCTTGAGCGACAGTTTAATTACGAAATGCGGCATTTCCTTCTTGAATGGAAGAGGTCGTTAGGAAACAGAACAGATTTATTAGAAAGGTGGTTTCCCTATCCGCCGCTGGAGTCTTTTTGGACGGTTACGACCTGTTCATCATTTCTGTCGTCTTGATTTACGTAAAATCTCAAAGTTGGATTGCAAAGGGAACGTTAGGCGCCACTCAGCAGGGCCTCCTGGCCTCATCTGCGTTAATGGGAATGTTCTTTGGTGCCCTGTTCCTAGGTCGCTTTGCAGACATGGTTGGACGAAGGACACTTTACGTAATAGACCTTATTTTCTTCGTATTTTTTGGATTTCTAACCGCGCTTGCGACCAACATCAATGAACTCATAATCTTCAGATTTTTGTTGGGGATTGGAATAGGAGCGGATTATCCAATTTCTTCTACATACGTCGCGGAATTCTCTCCTAAGAACAAGAGGGGCAAGCTGATAACCACCACTTTCACTTTCTGGGGAATCGGTTCTTTGATTGCAGCGGTGGTGGGCTTCACTTTTGGAAGATTTGAGACTGTTAATCTGTTTGGTACCCAGGTCGATACCTGGAGAATAATGCTCGCATCAGGAGTGATACCTGCAGTTGCAGTTCTCCTGCTGAGACATACCATGCCAGAGTCACCCAGGTGGCTCTTGGCCAACAACCAAGTTGAAAAAGCCAAGATAGTGATAGAGAAGATCAAGACCAAATATTTTCTCGATTACAGCAAGGACCTCTCAGCTATAGAGCCAGAGAGGAAGGGCGAGATAAAGGAGCTATTCGGCAAGGCGTACAGAAAGCGTACACTCTTCTCTTGGGTACCCTGGTTCTTCATGGATTTTGGGGTCTACGGAGTAGGGATCTCCATACCTTCGATCTTGATATTCAAGGGGACAACACTCTTGGATAAGGTCAATGCTATCAAGGGAACCATATTCATCGACATCTTCATTCTGATTGGATTTATTGTTGCTATCTTCATAATAGAGAGAATGGGAAGGTTGCGACTGCAGACGATCGGCTTTCTCGGGATGGCCATTACCTCCTTGCTGATGGCATTAACGTTTGGAATCAGCATCTATATAGTGATAATCGTGCTCGCCGCCTACGAATTCTTTGAGAACGTAGGCCCAAATGTTACGACCTGGATTGTTCCCACCGAGATATTCCCGACCAGACTCAGGGCAACTGCTCAAGGTACTTCGTCCGCGTTCAGTCGTTTAGGCGCAGTATTGGGCACCGCTTCCTTCCCGATTTTCGCACTGCTCTACGGATACAAACTCACCTTTGTGGTCGTTGCCACATTCATGTTCTTGGGAGCCCTAACCACCTGGATTCTCGGTAACGAACCGAAGGGTCTGTCTCTTGAGGAATCCTCGATCGTGTTCCTGGAATTTTCGAAGTATCTGGAGCGACTCGGGGAGAAGGTGAAGGAAGCGTCGGTACAGCTGTTTGATATGATCTCCAAATACGATAACCTAGCCGAGAGGGCCGAATCTATCAAGAACCTGGAGCATGATGCTGATGCAATCGTTCACGAGATTTA
>CAYMKC010000076.1:0-4615 GCA_964391105.1 uncultured Thermoplasmatales archaeon | reverse complement strand
ATGGTGAATACGATTCCGCAGAATATCCAGGTTATTGCACTGACAACTGTCATTGCAAATTGCAGCGAAACAGCTGTGGCGATCACTCCCACTATTCCTGGACCTACTGCGCTACCAGCGCTTCCGAAGAAATTGAGATATGCTGTTGCGCTTCCCCTGAGTTCTGGTACCGTAATGTCCATTACTCCTGCATTTACGCTCGGCCCAGCCATAGGCAGCACAAAAGCCGTAAGAACGCCCATTATGTAGAAGCGTTCATTCGATACCGAATACAACGTGAGGTATATGAGAAGGGCTGAGAAGAATACGACGATTGTTCCAAGAATAGCTCTTCCACTCGGAATCCGCTTGAATAAGTAGTCACTGAGGTATCCGGAAACTATATTTCCCGCAACCATTGCCATTATCCAAACCAGTAGCACGATTGTTATGGTGAATGAGGGTATGTTTCTAGCGACAGTCATGTAGGTGATAATCCAAAAACTAACTGCCGTCCAAGGAATTGTACCGAAGAACCCCTGTATGAAGAGAAGGAGGAGCGATCTATTGCCTAATATCTTCTTCAGATCGGATAGTTTAACCTTGTATATGTCAGAGGCTACCTTTCCTTCCAGTTCTGGCTCAGACGATCCTCTAGGCACCTCTTTCACTAGAAAGTATATCAGGGCCCCAACAGCAAGACTGAGACCAGCAGTAATGTAAAACGAGTATCTCCAATTCAGACCTGCTCCTATCACCGTAAGAGGTATGACAATTCCGAGGAGATATCCTATAGGACTTGCAGCATTGATTACCCCCATTGCCTTTCCTCTGCTCTTTGGTTCAAAATAGTCTGCTGTTAGTGTGAAAGCTCCGGAAGGAAGTGGATAACCAATGCCAGTTAATATTCTGGTTACGAAGAGTTGTGAAAAGACTCTCGATAAGGCGTTGATCCAGGTCGTTGTACCAAGAATAATGGCCATGAAGACTGTTAATAGCTTTCTCGAATACTTGTCGTACAAGTAGCCCCAAAACGGATAAAGAACAGTTCCCACTAAGAGAGTGGAAGTGACAAGGAGCCCGAGAACCGCGTCGGTAATGTGATATTCCTGAATCAGCTGCGGCTCCACTGCGGATATTATGTAGGTATCAGCAGATTGGATCATGAGAAAAGCAGACAAGACGGTAACAACGCCCCATTTGTACCTACCCTTAACCATTCTCTTGTATATTTTCGAAGGAGTATTAATAATTTAAACAAGGAACGGCCAAAATCTTAAGCAGACCCAATAGCTTAAGGGGAAATTAAAAGAAGTTCCAATTAAAAATCTTAATATAAAGAGATAAAATGTAAAGATCGATTGAATTGCCAATCCAGTATTTAAAGAACAGCTTTAAAAGAATCGATGAAAAGAAGATCGAGTTCAAAATAAAGAACATGGAGGGATCTGCACGAGTGAACGTTTCTCCATCTATACTTCTTGATGGGACTGAAATCACAGACGGTAGTACTATCAGTGTGAAGGAGGGAGATTTCAAGCCGGTCAAACAGAACATGGATCTCGAAATCTTATTGGGGGAATCAATTACGATCAGGTCGGATCTCGAAATACCGATCAACCCAGGAAATCACAATATCAAGGTCAGCATAAAGGTAAACTGGCCCCTCTGGACGACTTTCGATTCAGAATTCAAGGTCAAAGTCTAGAAATTATCGGAAATGTTTGGACATCATCTCGTTCTCTTGCATGGCTAGAAGACCGTCTACCACGCGTTCGGCTTGCTTATTGGTTCTGGTCCGTTGATCAGCCATCAGCCATTCCAGCAATAATTCCTTGCCACCATCCAGGAACGCTTCCAGTGACCACTCCATTCTCTGCATCCTTGGGGATATCGAGAAATTCATGATCTTCTTTGGCAGCCTCTTTCCTCTTTCTCTGTGGATCCCTTTACCGTCGAGTATTGCGGGAGTTTCAACGGCAACGTCATCCGGAATTCCTTCCAATACCCCATTATTGATAGCGTTGACCTGGTACTTTCCACGTGCATCGTTCCCTAGTGCATTCATTATAGGAACAACAGGCTCGTCGCTTAATCCGGATGGAAATAGATTGGAAAGAGGTGATCCAAGATTTCCGAGAGCGTTTCTTATCATGCCCATATTCCTCTCTTCCATATCTAGGTAGAATTTCCAACCCAAAGGAGAGTCGAAACCTCCGAGGGCTCCATACCATCTCTTCTTGCTTCTAAGATTCCGGTGGTACTTCCAGCTACCACTCCTGACAGTATCACCAACTGGGATCAAGCCGTAATCATTGTACATATCCACCATCGCGGGAGACATTTGCACGCTCAGTGGGTTTGTTTTTGATGTCATCAACCACATCTTGTAAAACGAAGGGTATTCAATGTCAATCCACTCCCGGAACAAGGGATAGGCATCCTCTTTTCCCTTCCTGAATTTTGTCATCCAGATGGTGTGATTGAGCCCTATTGATTCAATGTCCATGTCTGCCTCCCCATATCCCATAGAGCCGACCAAATCCCGAGAATCAAGATGACCGTGACATATTCCTACCGATTTTATCTTGAACAATCTTCCCAACATAGTAGTAAGTTCGAACACGGGATTCGAAAGCTGAAGGAGCCAAGATTGTGGGCTCAGTTCTTCAACATCCGCTGCAATATCTTTTGCGAGTTTGAATTGGTAATACCCCCAGATAGTATGGTAGTCGGATACCATATTCCATTCTACGCTGTTTATTCCTCTGAAGTACCCATTTTTCTCGGAAATAGCTCGCATCCTTTCGTAGTACTGATGCCCTCCGGCCATCGCAGCGTTTACAACGAAATCCGAATCTCTGATAGCCTCCCTTCTGTCTGTAGTTTTCAAGAATTTTATATCAAATTTGACTTCTGCAGAATAGGTCATCGCAAATTGGTAAATGGTGTCTAGACGATCTTTGTCTATATCCATTAAAACAATAGTGCTCCCCTTCATTTCGGGTGTTAGACATAAATCGTGAATGATGGTAGAACTCCAGAATAGGCTTCCCGCTCCAATTATGGCGATCTTCAAGGGCATCAAAATTCACCGTCTTAGTACCATTTGTGTCATAATAAATGCTTTGCACGTTCCCCTAGAGAGGATCGCTGCTTTCAGGTCTTAACTCTCGGACCATCAAATTCTACCTTGATCAAAATGCTCTTACGGCATTTTCGCCGAGGATGTTTTGTTTCGATTCATCTCTTATCTCAAGGTCCATAAATTCTTTCAGGTGATTAAGTAAAGTGTTATCAAAGAGAGAGGCTCAAAAGAGTGAGGGCTAGGACAGGAATTCCCACCAACAGACCCACCTTCATGTAATATATGGTTGAAATTGTTATTCCGCTTTTTTTGTTTAGAGTGTGAAGCCACACCAACGTAGCGAGAGAACCGATAGGGGTGAATTTAGGCCCTATATCATTACCTATTACATTCGCTAAAATCAGGGAACCGGGATCGTGAAGTCCGGAGAGAGCGATACTTCCGAGCAGCACGGAAGGCATGTTGTTCATTATTCCTGCTACTATGGCGAAAATAAACCCCGACAACAGTATTCTTAGAGGAGTATAGATAGGGGACAAAGCAGTTAGAATCGACGATAGGATTGATGTAAGCCCTTCCCTTCCTAGTCCGAATACAACCAGATACATTCCAAGAGAGAACAGGACAATCTGCCATGGAGCTTCCTTCAGAGGTCTAGACATATTCAGTTTCCTGTTCAGTCTACTTACTGCAAGCATAAAAATCGCAGCAGGTGCTGCTACAAAAGCAACCGGTATAGAAAATAATCCACCAAGGGAATAGGCAACAAGGAGGACGAGAATTAACGGGAGACTTAGCTTGAATATGACTCTGTCTTTTATTACCGAATGTTCATCCTTCATGTTGGAAAGGTCCAACCTTTTGGGCAGGTCCTTCCTGTAGAAGATGTAAAGGAAGAGAAGGCTTGCCATTATGCTTACGAGATCAGGAAATAACATCTTCGAGGCATAAACAAGAAAACTTATGTTGAAATAGCCGGCAGTGACTATGTTAACCAGATTGCTGGTTATGAAGGGAATGCTTGCAGAGTCGGCTATAAAACCCGTAGCCATAATGAAGGGTATTATTGCTTTCCTTTCCAAGTTGGCTCTTAGAAGAAGGAGGTATATGATGGGGGTAAGAATGAGTGCGGTGCCATCATTTGCGAATATGGCCGAAATTCCGGCTCCTAGTAGCACGGTAAGAACAAAGAGGTAAACAGGTTTTCCTTTCGATAACCTTGCTATCTTAATCGCGGCGTACTCGAATACCCCGGCCTCGTCAAGAATGAGCGAAATCATTATTATGGCGACGAAGGTAAAAGTTGCATTCCATATGATCCCCCAAACCACTAGGACGTCCCTGAAATCTATTATCCCGAGGAGATAACTGATCAATGCACCGATTAGTGCAGAATACCCTATCCCTAAATTTCTGGGCTTCCATAATACGAGTATAAGTGTGAAGATGAATATTAACAATGAAACAAAGAAAAGATAGGTCATATCATTTCCGACTCATTGAAACAATGAAGCTGTTACTGCCATTCTGGCAATTTTCTCCAGGTTT
>CAYMKC010000075.1:0-4618 GCA_964391105.1 uncultured Thermoplasmatales archaeon | reverse complement strand
AGTTACTCTCTGGAGCCTCAGACTGTACATCCTTGAATTTTTGCATGGCGGTGTAGTGCTAATTAATTATCAAACTTTTCTTATTTGCCGCAACAAAATGCAGCAGATTTGAGAACATGCTTAATCCAGCCTTGTGAGAACCACTAAACTTCCTTTTGAGGCCCTCCTGCACAGATACACACGGTTTTCAAATTGCTGGAGTGATCGTCGTTAGAGGGGGAAATTGTAACTTTTACAGTCAATCAGATGGAAAATGAAGGCAGCTGCAACTGCGATCGGGCAATCAGAATTGCCGATCTTTCCATCTTATATACTCTGTCCTCTTTCAAGATCTCATCCCCGATTGACCAAATTAAGGAGTACAAAGAGTGACCATTCGATCTTTGTCTCCTCCTCTCGTCAAACAACAAAGTTGTGGCGCCCCTGCACATTCTTCACACTGGCGTCACCAAGAGCATGATGCTGTCTATGGAGCGACGTGGCTCAGAGTTCAGGTTGGTCTAATCGCCTCTAACGAAAGCAACTAGTTCTTTGGAGAATACTATGGGATCTACGGGAACCTCCTCTTCCTTCCCCGGATCTGTGGAATATCCGCAGTAGAACCCCTGCGGGTGAAAGAACCAGTGATCGAAGTGATCCCTGTCCATTTTCAAAACTCTTTCCTTGAAATTGTTGAGATCCGGTGACTGCAATTTCGCTGTCCTTGTTACAGAAAGTCCCCACTTCGATAACTTTACCAAGAACAGAGGGGAAAACTGCTGAAAGAGCACGTCCTTCGGAAAGTCCCCGTCTACCGAAAGAACTTCGTTGTTTTCGCTTCTGAAAATGATATTGTCTCTGATTTTCGTAATCGCTTTTTCGTCCTCTTCAAACTTTGTGATAAGTGAGTCAAAGATCGTCTTAAATGTCTTGTCGAAGTCTTCCGGACGATACCCGGCCACCATCATTCCTTTTAGAGCGGTATCGAGCAAGTTGTCCATTCCGTCTCTCCCGAGCACTTTCCATCCTGCATTGTCCTGCCAGCAGACCGCTTCAGCAAGTCTCCTCTCTGCCTTCCCCAACTTGAAATGTTCGACCACCTTCATTGCAGAACATGTCCAGTCCTTGGTGTCGTGGTGGTCAAACCTGGCAATTCTTACCTTGCCATGAGGAGAGTCCAAGATGTAGTCGGCCTCAGATGCGTCAATTATGCTGTGGTCAAGGTATTTCACTTCCACTTCATCATTTATTGCCCTCTTGAGGAGATAGGTCGACGCCACTGCATCTAGGTCTGGTGGACTTGCTATAGCTAAGACTTTTCGCATCAGAACATCAATTTTTTCTTGTCGATCTTTTCCCAGTCGCTCAGGAACCTCTTCAACCCTTCGTCCGTCTTAGGGTGATTGATCAGTTTCTTGAAAACCTCGAACGGCATTGTTGCGATGTCTGCGCCGATCATGGCTGCCTCTCTGACGTGCACAGGGTGCCTGATAGATGCTACGAGTATCTTTGTCTCAATGCTGTAGTTGTCGTATACATCCCTGATGTCCTCGATCAGGGACATACCATCTTCGCTGATGTCGTCGAGCCTTCCAACGAAGGGCGATGCATAGGATGCACCTGCCTTAGCCACCATCAATGCCTGATTCACGGAAAAGACGAGTGTTGCGTTAGTCTCTATTTTCAACGATTTCAGCACCTTGAGGGCCTTCAGTCCCTCTATCGTTGTAGGTATCTTAACAACTACATTGTCTCCGAGCTTCTTCAGTTTCTTTCCCTCTTCTATCATGCCATCAGCAGTGAGAGCGGTGACCTCCAGTGAGACCGGTCCATCCACAATGTCGAGTATTCTCTTCACGAGTGTCTTGAAATTTGTATTACCGACCAGTTCCCTAGAGATCAGAGTAGGGTTTGTGGTTATTCCGTCCACGCACCCCCAAGAGACTCCTTCCTCAATCTCCGCAATGTTTGCCGTGTCTAGAAAGAACTTCATATTGTCACCTTCTTAATTTCTTCAACGCTATTTACGATTCCCATCGGATTCAGCCCGTACTTGTCCATGAGTTCCCAGGACTTTCCTGACTCTCCGAACGTGTCATTCACTCCTAGTCTCTTGACAGGAACAGGGTAACTCTCTGCCACTACTTCGCTGACTCTGCTCCCCAGTCCATTGAAAATGCTGTGCTCCTCTGCTGTCACTATCCTGCCCGTTTCCCTCGCTGCTTTAACAATTGCTTCTCTGTCGACCGGTTTTATGGTGGTCATGTTCAGCACCCTCGCTGTGATGCCCTTCTGCTTCAGGTAGTTCGCCGCAATTCTTGCTGCCGCGACAAGGATTCCGGTTGCAATTATGGTCACATCGTCACCATCGGAGATCGTCTCAGCCTTCCCAAACTTGAAAGTCTCCGAGTCGTGCACAACTGGGACCTTCTCCCTGGAGAGCCTGACATAGAATGGTCCTCTGTTTTCGTACACATACCGGATGACCTGTTCCACTTCCAGCGCATCAGCTGGAACGAACACTCGCATCCTCGGAAGACCTGACATCAAGCCGATGTCTTCCAGCATCTGGTGCGTAGCGCCGTCTTCCCCCACGGTAAGTCCCGCGTGAGTGGCGACGATTCTCACATCGCTGTCTGCGTAACAGACGCTCTGCCTCACGAAATCATATGCCCTCCCGGTTGCGAATATCGCGAAAGAAGAAACAAATACCTTCTTCCCCGTCCACGAGAGGCCTGATGCCACGCCCATCATGTTGTTTTCCGATATGCCCACATTGAAGAACCTGTCTGGATACTTCTTCTGGAACATCGACGTATGGGTAGAAGTTGAAAGGTCTGCGTCCAGGACCACGACGTTCTTGTCGGCTCCAAGCAGTGCGAGCGTGCTACCATATGCCTCCCTCACACTCTTCTTTTCTATCTTGTTTATCAGGTCTGGCAGCCAGGTGAGCCCGTTTGACAGCATCATGGCCTACATCGCCTCGATGTCCCTGAGTGCCTCATTTAATTTCTCTTCATTGGGTGCCGGTTTTCCATGGTACTCGGGATTGTTTTCCATGAATTTTACCCCTTTCCCCTTTACAGTTCTGGCAATTATCATCTTTGGGCCCTCCTCTCCCTTTGCCCATTCTAAGGCTTTTCTGATCTCTTCGAACGAGTGGCCGTTTATGGTCGTTGAAGCCCATCCAAATGATCTAAACTTAGCTTCTATGTCGCCAAGGGTCAGTATCTCCTCTGTGAATCCATCCAGCTGGATCATGTTCCTGTCCAGGAACACGATAAGATTTGAAAGCTTTAAGTGAGCAGCGGATAGCGCCGCTTCCCAAATGCTCCCTTCGTCCGCTTCTCCGTCCCCAATGATCGCGAAGACCCTGTAGTTTTTCTTATCTATCATGGCCGCAAGTGCGAGTCCCACTGCATTGCTAAGACCCTGACCAAGGGAACCGGCGGTGATGTCTACCCCTGGAACGTGATTCACTACGTGTCCTTGCAGCAATGAACTTATCTTTCTGAACCCGTGGAGAAGACTTGGATCGAAGAAACCTCTTATCGCAAGTATCGAATAGAGAGCTGGAGTCGCATGCCCCTTTGAAAGAACAAACCTGTCTCTATCCGGCCAGTTTGGATTGGCCGGATCTATTTTCAATTCTCTGAAATAGAGATAGGTGAGTATCTCTGTAATGCTCAAGGAACCGCCTGGATGTCCACTCTTTGCCTCAAATGTCATCCTAACAATAGATTTCCTTACTTCCTTAGCTATGTGTTCCAGATTAACCGATTGCGCGGAACCTTGCACAATCCCAAATCGGCGTCGTTCTTATTCAATTTTTTGTAAGTGGACGAGTATTATATATACTCTATATAGCAGAACTTGTCAGATTCTAGTATTTAAATAAGATAGATTTATAATATTGGCATACTTCTACTTGCATATGCATTCGCAGCTGATTTAAGCTTGCTTAAATCATAAAAATAAATGCATCTTTATTTAACTTTCAGTTCGCTCAAGGTTTAAATACGGGGATAACAGTATTTAAATTTATGCGAAAAAGGGTAATACTCCCTAAAATATTTAGGACAGTGAAAACGAACGAGGATAGGGAGAAGTATCTCGAATCCATCGATCATTTCATAAAGGAACAAGGATACGCACGACCTCTTGAAATTGCCGAGTTCTTGAAAGTGACACCTGCTTCCGTATCGCAGATGCTCAGCAAACTAGCCGATGATGGACTTATAAATTACCAGAAGTACAGGGGGATGACGCTCTCCGACAAGGGAAAGAAACTACTAGACAATCTGAGCAAGAAAGAGAGTTCCATTTATGAATTGCTGAAATTGATGGGATGCGACGAGGAGACCGCTAGAGAAAGGGCCTGCTTTTTTGAGCACTTCATCGATGAAGATCTATCAGAGAAGATGAAGGCATTTACATCGAGGGTGAAAGATAGTAAGATAAAACTACCTGCATAGAAGAGCACCTCAAGATCTGACGCTCCGCTAGTGAAGAGTTGACTTGACAGGGAAGGTTAATCCCTTGAGCCCCTTGCCATTAGTAGAGTTGAGATTGTTTATTT
The DNA here is from genome assembly GCA_964391105.1 of uncultured Thermoplasmatales archaeon. Taxonomy (GTDB): domain Archaea; phylum Thermoplasmatota; class Thermoplasmata; order Thermoplasmatales. Next base: position 60 of record CAYMKC010000075.1, on the reverse strand, counting down.
GATCTAAATTTTCCTTATTTTGCTAAATTTCTGCACACGCTTTTATAACCATTATACCTA
>CAYMKC010000074.1:0-4696 GCA_964391105.1 uncultured Thermoplasmatales archaeon | reverse complement strand
CCTCTCATAGTGAACACACGGAAGCAGTCTATTAATATCTTGTCTTGGGAGAGTGCATCATGATGTAACTCTGATGGTGAACGTGTTCCAGATTTGTGCATCTAAACTGTGGTGGAGAGTTTTATCTTCTTACAGGTGTACGAAGCGATCCCCATAAATATTGCAGACGAGAGGATGAGTATACCCATGTACAGAAGTTCGGTACCAGAACTGGTATTGAGGAACGCACTCTTGATACCGTCTACAACGTATGTCAGAGGGTTCAAGTGGGCCGTAATTGCAAGAGCTCTAGGAGTCTGTGACGTAATTGGGTAGAAGACCTACTTCGTGAAGGTTGACTCCAGATAAGAGCGGAAAGGATATTCACTTGAAACTACTTCTAGATATGTTAGGTGATCTAAAGTGATGGTTGGAATTCCCACAGATGATGGATCTACAGTTTCAGAGCATTTTGGAAGATCAAAGAACTTCCTCATAGCAAAAATCGAAAATGGCAAGGTAATAAGCAAGATTCTTGTAGAAAATCCACACAACAGAGAGTCTGATGACCAAGTTGGCCACGGAAGGGTTCTCAAAACACTAGCCGATAATGGAGTAAGAAAAGTTATCTGCTCCAATATGGGTCCGCGGATGGTAGATAACCTGGGAAGTCTCAAAATTGCCGTAGAAAGAGTTCAGTACAGTTCTGACATCGAAACTATACTAAAACAAGAAGTTGGAAGAAGTTAGTGGCGAACTCCGAGCACTGCAGTCATTAGCTGAAGCTAGATCAGGTATAGATAGTAGAAAATGGCTTGCACTAGGCTCTATTGTGTCGGAATCAATTTATCTGCGAAAGATCGCTCAAGTTCCTGAATCAAAAACAACTATGTTCGTCGGAATTTCTTGACATATTCGTTGACTTCTTGTGCATCCAAGTCTATCACCTTAGCAAAATTCTCCAACATAATCACAGATGAGGGGAAGTTCGATTTGGTAAGTTGCTCCACATTCACTCCGATCGGAACATTGATCTGAAGTTCTTCCACTGCACTGATAATCTCACTATATACTCTCAGAGAGTTGAAAACTGACCGCTTTGAGGCCTCTGCTAAATCGTTACCCTCCAGTATGTAATCTTTTGCCTTGGTTGGCAGTTCCACTGCAAGGAAGTCTAGAAGATTAAGATCTGCTACGCTTCTAATTGGGCCAAAGCTGAACAGAATAGTGGCTGGCTTAACTCCAGCAATGGTGCACTGTTTGTGGTATTCCGTCAACAGGTTAATTGCCTGCATGCTGTCAAAGAGCAGCTGAGTCGTGAAGAACTCAGTCCCTGCTATGGTCTTGAAGAGCATCCTCTTAGCCTCTTCCTTTCTCTCTGGCAGGGAGATATTGCCTATGGTGATCTCTTCTTCGTGAAACTCTTCCCACAGTCTCCTGGCTATGACATTAGCCTCGGAAACACTCGGTCCCGGATATCTGTGGTGTCTCGTGTTTCCTCCAACAAAGATAAGATTGCTAATTCCCAGCGAATGTGTCTCTCTTATCCAGTCAACGAAGTTCTCATAGTTTTCGATGTGTGCAACTACCTTGTTGACAAGGGCATCGATGTGCAGGATATCGGCAGTACCTCGGGCTAGTGCTCTCGTATAGATACTATTGTACCTTGGTTTCCCCTCGTGGTTCTCCTCCACTAGCTCTGGAACACTAACAGCATTGAGTCTTTGAAAAGAGTTCAGGGCACTTGCAAGTTCCTCTTTTCTGTTATTGAGATTTCTGATGATCTTTTCGTCGTGAGTTTGATCTCCAGTCTTCGCATCCCTGAGCGGTATAGCCGTAAATATCAGGGGCTTCTTCGTAAGCAGATCCCTGAACTTATTCTGTTCACTCGCCATCTATCAATAAGATGCATTGGGTTATTTAACAATTCTCTCACGCTACGCTTTAAAAGAAGCGACAAAGAGGAAAGCAAATTGGCCAAAGCTTATTAAATGCATCTCTTCCACGTAAATGAATGAAATGAATGTAATGTATCTCACTTTCGATTGTTATGGAACGTTAATTGACTGGAGAACGGGGCTGGAAGCCAATTTCAGGTCATATGCGAGACTTGGCAGTTCGGTCGAAGTTGACATTTTCAAGAAGTACCAGGAGATAGAAGCAAGTAAAGAGCACGGTTATTCGTCGTATAGGGAAATACTTGAATCGTCTTTCATGGAACTTGCACATCAGCTAGATATCCACCCCTCTAACGAAGATGCAAAGGGGTTCGCAGAAAGCATAAAATCGTGGCCGTCTTTTGAAGATACAGTCTCGACCCTCAGGTCTCTCGGTACGAAAGGCTACAAGAGGATAATTCTGTCAAACGTAGACAAAGATCTGCTCAAAGGCACGATCAGCCACAGCAGACTAGAGGTTGATGGATTTATAACTGCAGAAGATGTAAAGTCGTACAAGCCAAAAGAAGCCCACTGGACAAGGTTTCTTGACCAGTATGGCGCAGGGAAAGGAGAGGTAATCCACATAGCTGGGAGCTTATATCACGACATAATTCCTTCATCCAGACTAGGGCTCAAAACGATCTGGGTTAACAGGTACGGGGAACCCAATGAAGAAAATATTCGCCCAACTTATGAGGTAGAGAGCCTTTCTGAGATTCTAGATATCCTAACGGCATAAGAAAAATAAAAAGGTGAAAAAAGAATGCATTTCTATCGGGAAGTCGAGTTATCGTTCTCTCCTAGCTCATTCGCAAGTGAGCAGACTTCGCATGACCAGCTAGTCCTTCTCTAATACTCTGTCTGTAAGCTCTGTTTGCAAGGTTTTCCTTCGCCGATTTGTCGGTGACCCTCTGGTATGTGAGAATCTTCAGGAATGCTCCTACGGATAGTCCACCTGTGTACTTTGCCGCCTGATTCGTAGGAAGTGTGTGGTTAGTTCCAATGAGTTTATCAGAAAATACAACCGGAGTGTCTTCGTTCAGGAATAGAGAACCAAAGTTCTTAAGATTCCTAAATGCCCGCTCCTCTGATTCTTTAGAAAGATGTAACTCCAGATGTTCGGGGGCGTAAGAATTTGCAACATCTATAGCCTCGTCAACGGTATCGCAAAGGAAAATCGACCCTTTCTGATCCCAAGATACCTTGAGTATTTCCTTCGTTGCCAAGGAATCAATGAACTGATCCATCCTATCCACAACTTCCTCGGCGAGCTTTCTAGAAGTTGTAACAAGGCAGCTTCGTGCCGCAACATCGTGCTCTGCCTGAGCGAGCAAGTCGTACATCACTTTTACCGGATCAGCCGTTTCATCCGCTATTATTAGCACTTCACTCGGTCCTGCGAGGAGGTCTATACCCACGCTTCCGAATGCAGTCTTTTTAGCGTGATTCACATACTTGTTTCCGGGACCAACGACCTTATCGACTTTCTTGATAGATTCTGTACCGAATGCCATTGCTGCGATTGCTTGTATGCCACCCACATTGAAAATCTCGCTCGCTCCAGACTTTACGAGACCATAAACAACAGCTGGATCTGGTTTTCCCTTTCCAGGTGGAGTTGCGGCAATGATCCGTTTCACTCCAGCTACCCTTGCAGGGACGGTCCCCATAAGGGCAGAGGATAGTAATGGGAATCTCCCAGCCGGAACGTAAACACCCACGGACTCGATTGGTATCACTCTCTGGCCGAGAGTAGTTCCACCGTTGTCGACTTTTAGCTCCATATCCTTGTACATCGAGAGCTGAAATTCAGCAAACTTTTGAATCCTCGAGATGTTGGTATCTATAAGCTCCTTTACTTCACCGGGGACCATTTTTATTAATTCTTCAATCTGTTCTTTCTCCATCTTGAGAGACTTTAGATCTTCTTTATCGAAGAGTTTCGTATACTTCTTTACAGCAATGTCTCCGTCCCTCCTTACTTCAGATATCACGTCGTTCACTAATTTTTGTAGATCGGTCTCTTCTCTTTCGGTTTCGAGTCTTTCGACTTTCGCACTAGTAATTGCCATCTGATTCACCTATCTTCTAATCGTAAGTTCCTACTTCTTTTCCAGTTTGATCCAGATTCTTCTTCTTTCTGTACCACCATACTATAGCAGCAACAAAGATGCCTGATACCGCGAGTGTCAGTACCCAATAGCTCGCGATGTTAAGTGGATATCCAGGAAATGGAACGAAAGCTCCATAGACTGCGAATGCGTATACGAATGTTGCCACCAGCGGGAAAATTGCAAACGGGATAATTTGTTTTGCCTTTGCTTTGAGAGTCCTCTTCCCCCAGACTGGTAGTGAAAAGTTTGCAATTATGTGAACTATGTAAAGTGAAGCTCCATTCATTGTGGTGATGACTGCGGCTGCAATAAATGGTCCCCATATTATTCCTCCAACTAGGGCTATGATCAGTACTATGATCATCTCAACTATGATTACTTTGAAAGGAGCTCCTGTTCTCTTTGCAGTTTTAGACATGCTCTTCGGGAACAATATAGAATCCCTGGCCATAGCGAAGCCAGTCCTGCTAAGTGCGTTTCCTTCCGCAATTCCGTTAGAAATGAAACTGTTAAGCGTCAGAATTATGAATACTATGAGGGCAACCGGGCCACCATACTTAGCCACAACCAAAAACCCAGGATTGGAAGCCGTAGCAAAACTAGACATATTGTTTACACCCCAACCAACCGTGAATGCGTAGGTACTTAGAATGTATGCAAATG
>CAYMKC010000073.1:0-4976 GCA_964391105.1 uncultured Thermoplasmatales archaeon | reverse complement strand
GGTGGAACAAAGGTAATTGTGGTGGTAGTCATAGCGATTATCATTTCTGCTGGAGTGTCACTAGTTTTCTGGGGACCATTTTCGCTTCCAAGCAATGGTGAGAGGCAGTTGCTGTTGATCGCATCCGAGAGCGAAAACTCTATTCGATCGGGTCAGAATATTACATTAGATGTTGAGGTGTTCAACAACGGTCCCACTCACATCTTTAACGTGGACCATTCCTGGCCCGTGATTGGAGGAGAAACAGGGGCGATGAGCGTATCGCCGTGTGGCAGCATGAACCATCCATTCGGGTTTGCGATCGTCCAGGGGTACATCACAAACAATTCTCTCATTTCAGCAAAACCACTGCAATTGTGGAAGCCGGGCTTTTATTCATGTCCCGCCGTTTTTCCAATTAGTTCATACAAAATGAATGGATGGAGCGACCGGGGATACGCACTGTACTCAGAAAATCAGCCCTTTCCAGTTACTCTGTATTCATCGGTGGAAGTCTCTGGATTTTGGACCATCCAGAATGCTACCAACGGCACATATGAATTTGTGAGTTTCCCTCCAGGGGATTATACCATGATATTTGCAGATGAGTGGGGTGCTGTAAAGCTGCTTCCCTTTCAGGTGACCGATTCCGCGTTATGACTTATTTTTTCTTGCCGGAGTTTCTGATCTCGTCGAGCCTTTTCTTCAGCTTTATATCAGACTCCATAACTATTCCAGCCAGGTCAGCTCTGGCAGCCTTTACTATTGAATTTGAATAAGCCCTCGATATCTTTCCTGCGTTTGCCCTTGAGGCCTTGTAGATGTCTGGTATCTCGTATATGATGCCGTGTTTGGGAGGGGTTCCGTTCCCCTTCCTGAATCTGAAGAACGCCTTTTCTGCACCTATGATCTGGACAGTGCTCGCTGAGCTTAGTGCAAGATTCCTGACGCCTCCGAACGCCTTCAGGAGCCGTGCGGCCACCTTGTAACCAACTATCTTCCTAAGGTTCGGAGCGCTCCTTTCGACGTATCCATCGAGTGAACTCTCCAAGGATTTGACATAACCCCTAACCTCGGTGAGCATTCTCAATACCTGCACTGAGAAATCGCTGCTTGCGGATACTGCATACTTCATGAATACGGAAGTCTCTGAGTTTTTCTGCTCCAGGAAGTTCTCGAACTTTTCCATCTCGTCAAGCGTGGTGATTATCTTTTCTATCAATTGATCCTCAGTCAACTTCGTCGACAACAGTTTCTCGTTCAGCCGGTTGAGACTCTCCCTTAGGAGGGCATTGTCAATACCCTTCTTCCTGAACGTGGGGGCAAGCGAGACGTCTTCCCCGTTGTATGTTGACTTTCCGCTCCGGAGTATTTCGAGGTAGATGGTCGTGAATTCATCTTTTGAAAGAGGAATTTCCTTATCGTCACCTTTAATTTTGTCAACAGAAACGAGGTAAAGCATCGTTCATTGAAAAATTGGTTGAATAAAAACATTGGTGCACTGCTTCGTGGACGTTAGAACACTTTTGTTACTTTATCCTTCGACTGCTATGGTTACCTTGCTGGGATTGCCAAATCCTCAAGGTTGGTGGTGACCATTCCCTTCCTGGTGGAGGTGACCCCGTGGATCTTCACAGCACTTCAGGTGCGGGCATATTTCTTGCTTTCTTGGCACGAACTAGATCTTCCAAATTAATTGAACTCTACAAATCCAGTTTCTAGATAATTCCACAAACCCCACCCGCAGACAAAGATCGATTTGTGGAAGATTGTTGAGGTAATTGTCAATACTCTGCAGGCAATTCTAAGGTCTTCAGATATTTATATTAGTTAAAAATGGAGAGAGATGATTAAGACAGACTTCAACTCATTGTTCAGGCAATTTGAGAAGGAGGTAAGAGGCCAGGAAAGTGATGTCGCCTCTTTTGTTGTTGGCTTCCTCAATAGCAAAGTTCCCCACTATAACTGGGTCGGAATATACTTGATAGAGGGTGATGACCTGGTTCTACGTGCATATTCGGGTCCCAAAGAGACGGAACACACGAGGATAAAGGTTGGAGATGGAATCTGTGGGCTGGCGGCCAAGAAGGAATTAACAGTCGTGGTTCCTGACGTAACCAAGGATTCCAGATACATCGCCTGTTTCCCCGAAACAAAATCAGAGATCGTGTCCCCAATATTCGATCAAGGAAGAGTCACCGGAGAGATCGATATAGACAGCGATTTCGTTGACCCTTTCACCAATCAGGACAAGCATTTCCTAGACCAGATAACAAACTTAATAGGTAGTAAGTTATCACCACAAAAGGGAGTTACGTGACTTTTGCGACTGTTTTGAAATATCCAACAGGTGGTTTGATGGTTGATAAAAAGTATTCTAAATACGAAAGGGCCAGAATAGTTGGTGCTAGAGCACTTCAGGTCTCTATGGGCGCACCTATAATCATTGAAATTCCCAAAGAAGTTACAGACCCACTCAGAATCGCGCTTATTGAGTACGAGAACAACGCTATACCGATGACCGTAAAGAAGCGATCCAAAGCAAGATAGGGGGGGCTCTATGAAAAACTGGAGCGGACACATTATTTTCCCACAGAACTTCGAGTGGAAGCAACTCGAGAAGAGCTTCAGGGGTTTAATGGAGCTCTTTTTCAGGGAAACGAACGAGATGGAAGATGAGCCAGATCACAGGGATGTGATCATTATGCTCAACATGCAAGACATAAAGAACAACAGGAAGCCAGAGGGTTACACGAGGGAAGGAAAGCTTAGGATGATTTTTCCTCTGGACAAGAAGGAAATCACGATCCTAGCTCCACTACCGGAGACTTACGTCAGGGACATTTCAGAAGACATGAGCAAGTATCTGATTACCAAGAAGATCAAGCACATACTTGAGTTCGACCAGATGAAGTATACTGCTTATAGGAAAAAGAGGAAATGAATTTCCTCAAAACTTCGCTATTTTTCAAGGTTTAGCATACCCAGAAGACAGGAATTCGACAATCCTATTGGCCCCCTCCACCAGATCTTCGTCCGACAGGGCGAACGAGAGCCTGATTCTGTTAGTGCCCGATGGACCAAATCCTGATCCGGGTGTTACAAGAACTTTTTCCTGTTCAAGCAGTCTGGCAGAGAATTCTTCCCCAGATTCTCCCGTCTTCAATTCAGGAAAGGCGTAGAAGGTGCCAGCAGGTTTCTTAAACTCCATCTTGTCCGTCTTGGAGAGAATCGAATAGAGGAGATCCCTCCTCCTCTGGAACGTTTTTCTTATCTTTTCCGGAAACTCCGGCTCGTCTATCGCTTTCAGAGCAGCGTACTGGGAAACAGACGGTGCGCACGTGATGGTCTGTTGCTGATAGGAGTCTATGTAACTGGTGAACCCAGGTGGTGAGATGAGGTATCCTATCCTCCAACCCGTCATCGCGTGGCTCTTGGAAAAACCGTTTACGATGAAGGACCTCTCTTCCATGCCTGGATAGGAGAGGGGAGAGATATGCCTTCCCTCGTAGATTATGCTCTCGTAAATCTCATCCGAAACGACGTAAAGATTGTGGTCAGTTGCCACCTCGGTTATTCCTTTCATGTCCTCAACAGACGCTACCCATCCATGGGGGTTTGAAGGCGAGTTTATTATGATCATCTTGGTCTTGTTGTCAATCAATTCCTTTAATCGCTCGACGTCCGGGCTTCCGTCCTCCCTTGAGGGAAAATACCTATGGGACCCTTCGGCGATCTTTATGATCTCGGGATAGGACACGAAACTTGGGTCCTGTATCAGTACGTTGTCCCCAGGTTCTATGACGGACTGCACTGCCATGTTTATTGCAAACTTTGCGGGGGTGACGATGACGTCTCTTGCCTTTACGTCTTTGCCCGTCATTTTCTGGTACTTCAGTGCAATTTTTTCCCTGAGTTCCTTTATTCCTAGCGAAGGGGTGTAGTGCGTTTTCCCTTCCCTCGCTTTACTCGCGGCAAAATCTATAACATCCTCCGGTGTCGTCATGTCTGGTTCGCCCACTCCGAACGATATTGGGTTATCACCCCTTTCTTTGAGTTCCGCGAACTTGTTGTTTAGGGAAACCGTCGGGGATGGTAGAATTGCCTTGAATCTTGTAGAAACCACTTCACCTCATAATTGATGTCAGTATTAATTTTCTCATTTTGAGGCGAAGTAAACGGTTCACCTTGGATTCTGAATCTTGAATGAGAGGCTCCATATGCTGCAAAATTCAAAAGTGCTGAAGTGAATTTTAGAAGTTAGCATAAACAAATTCAATCACAGTTCCCAGAAAAAGTAAATAGCGCAGTTCTCCTATTCTTGATGTGTCCATAAGGGTCCAATCTCTCAGCAAATTCTATGGTGATAAGGAAGTACTGTCCGATTTCTCCATAGAGATTCAAACCGGGGAGATCTATGGGATACTTGGGCCCAACGGGTCTGGCAAGACAACACTCCTGAAGATAATGGCAGGGATCTCTCAGTTTGACAGGGGAACGGTGTCGATAGACGGAATAGACGCAAAACTAGATCAAATCGGGATCAGGAAGATAGTAGGTTATGTCCCGGAGACGCCATACCTATACGAGAGCCTCACCCCTTACGAATATTTCAGCTTCATAGGATCCATAAGGGAGATACCTAAGGACGTCGCCGAGAGGAGGGCGGGGGACCTGACAAAAGCATTTGGAATGGAGGAGTACAACGACCAGTTCATAGGAAGCCTCTCCTTCGGGACGAGGCAGAAGGTCTCGATCATAGCCTCCCTCATACACGCCCCGAAAATCCTGATACTTGACGAGAGCATAAACGGACTTGACCCTCAATCCGCAAAGATATTCAGGGACCTCTTAAGGAGCCTTTCGCAGGACGGAATGACTGTCGTATTTTCCACCCACATACTCGAGATAGCAGAAAACGTGTGCGAGGAGATCGCGATTATGAAATCGGGGAAGATAGTTGCACAGGGCAGAACATCTGAACTACTGAAGGAGAG
>CAYMKC010000072.1:0-5613 GCA_964391105.1 uncultured Thermoplasmatales archaeon | reverse complement strand
ACTACGAGAAGGAATCGGAGAGGATAGCCCTTGACGATGTAACGTACAAGAAACTTGACGAGGAAATAAAGACCAACAAGGACGAGATAAAGAAGACCCAAGACGAATTCCAAAGCACGATTAGGGAAGTTATAACACTCCGTGACAACCAGAACAAGATCTACGAAGAGATGATTGAAACCAAGGGGAAGGCGGACGAGATTCACGAGAAATACCTACAGGTCCAGGCTGAACTTTTCAAGGAAAATCAGAAACTGGACGAACTGTTCAATACAATCAGAGAGTATGAGAAACTCATACTCGCAATGAAGCAGAGACAGTCCAAGGAGAAGAGGAAGGGGAGGGAAAGCGAGGCAAAGGCCAAGGCAGAAGAGATCTATGAGAAGTTCAAAACCGGCGTGTCCCTTTCGACAGAGGACATACTGATACTGCAGAAGGCTGGTTTCCTCTAGGGAGAATCAGCTTTCTGGCCTCAAGTCCTTAGATAAACCCACTCAGGAGTGACGGGTCACCCCGACCAAGAAATTCTAAATTAGGAATTGACTATAGAGCTGAGGAGTGATGAGACCTCTAACGACGTACGCAATTGCATTCGTACTGTTCTTCGCATCGGAGGCCTTGCTTGCACACTATGGCTACGTCAGGATCTATCTGATATTGTTCATTCCAGTTATCGAATCTACTTCGGCACTCGCCTTCGCTCCGATCCTGTTCTTCCTCTTTCCGTTGTTGTATTCGGTGAGAGCGAAAAGAGAAGGGTATCAGAGGGAGACAATCGATTACGGCCTACAAGGGTCGGCAGGAGAAAAACCAAAAGCACAATCCAAAATTGGAGGGTTTGTAATGATCGGCCCAGTTCCTATTGTATTCGGTAAAGGAATCAGTGGAAGAGCGCTCATAGTACTTGCGCTGATCATGCTGATTCTAATTGTTGCCTGGTTCATCCTCGTGCAGTGAAACGACAGTTCCTTCTATCTTCCCGCCCTTCCTCAAGAGCAGGCCCCCGCCAATGACAGAATCGGATATCTTGACCCCCTCTCCAAGTACGGAATTGAAAGAAAGGATGGAATCCTCGACAGTGCTACCATCTCCAACCTTGGACCCGTCGTAAACCACTGAATTCCTTATGTGAACGTTGTCTTCGATGAGGGAGCCATCATACACTGCAACGTCTTCCAGGACGCAGTTCCTTCCTATCTTGACACCCCTTCCGATGTAGCTCTTGCCTATGAGCTTGGAGCCGTTGGGATTCTTCCTTGCCCTTCCTGCGACAAAAACGTTCGCCTTAATGAGGTCTCTGGGTCTACCAATGTCTATCCATGTCCCCTTCATCTTGAAACCTCCTATCCTCTTTCCGTCTTTGTGAAGCGCTGGCAGGAGATCCTTTGCCACATCAACGGCCCTTCCCTTTTCAATGTAGTCGAATACTTCCGATTCCATTACATATACACCAACATTCGCCAGGTTCGAAATTGCATTGGTCTTCGGTTTTTCCTGGAACTCTACGATCCTTCCACCCTTAACCTTTGCAACTCCATACTCCGAGGGGTCTTCAACCGGAGTCAGTCCGAGCGTAACGGTGTTCCCGTTTTTCTTATGGAAATCGACCAATCCACGTACGTCCTGCTGAAAGATCGTGTCCGCATTTCCAACGATAAAGGAATCGGCAACGAACTTCTCGACTTTCTTCAATCCACCTGCGGTTCCGAGCGGCTCCTTCTCGACAGAGTAAAGTATGCTCTTGCTCCTGAATGCGTCACCCGAGAAAAAATCAATTACTTTCTCCGACTTGTAACTGACGGTCACTATGAAATCGTTTGAGACTCTTGAAAGCGCCTGCATCAGGTAATAAACAACGGGCTTTCCTGCAACTGGAATGAGAGATTTGGGTATATTGTCAGTAATTGGCCGCAGCCTGGTACCCAGGCCGCCAGCCATTATAATAGACTTCACGAGTGTTCAGACTGAATCTATATTCCAGTCTAAACCTTTCGCTCCTGCAGCCTTTGCGATCCCGCCAATTTCTCCCTTTGCACCGAGCATGTAAGGAGACTTTACTCCCGTAAGTACCACCAGGACTTTGATCGCCCCCTTCAGGGAAGGATCTATAGACGCTCCCCAGATTATCCTCGCACTTGGGCTTACTCTCTGCTGCACCATTCTGACCGCACCCTCTGCCTCGGCAACGGACATCTGGTCGTCTCCAACAACTCTCACGAGTGCCCCTTTGGCTTCAGAAATGTCGGCCTCAATTAGCGGAGATGATATGGCTTCTTGAACCGCCTGCTCCACCTTGTTTTGACCTGTTCCTTCCGACTCTCCGATCCCGATCATTGCTACTCCTCCGCCCGCCATGATCGTCTTTATGTCTGCGTAGTCCAGGTTAACGAGGCCCGGTTTTGTTATGATTTCGGTAAGCCCCTTTAGAGCTTCCATCAGGATTCCATCTGCAACCTTGAATGCTTGGTCTAGTGGCAACCTTGGGACGAGCTGAAGCAACTTGTCGTTTGGAATCACGATCGTTGTATCTGAATTCCTCCTGATCTTCTCCAGCCCAAAGAGGGCGTTCTCCATTCTTACCCTTCCCTCTGAGGAGAATGGTAGAGTCACAATACTGATAACGAGCGCCTTTTGCCTCTTTGCAATGTCTGCGACAATAGGTGCGGAACCTGTTCCAGTTCCTCCGCCCATTCCGGCCGTCACGAAAGCAATGTCTACTCTCCCGAGTGCATTCAGCAGGTCGTCTTCAGCTTCCCTCGCGGCTTCTTCTCCAACCTGCGGGAGCGATCCTGCCCCAAGACCCCTTGTAATTCTCTTTCCGAGCAATACTTTCCTGTGAGCTTTGATCGTGAGTAGGTGCTTGGCATCGGTGTTAGCGGCTACCATCTCTGCACCGAATACTCCTTCCTCCATGCACCTGTTGACTGTATTGGTTCCTCCTCCACCGCAGCCTACAATCTTGATACCAACCTTAAGCTGCTCTACTATCTTAGCCAGCTCCTCGTCATCCGGGGACGCTAGTGGTGCCCTAGGCCCTTGCATTCCCAGGACTCCGGGTCCTACCGGTTGTGGATCGTTCATTGAGTTTCCCTCGTCTCCGAGAGCGCTTTTGATTATAGATTTCATCGGCATTCTTACTACCTCTGTCATCTATATGTATGACGCCATATATATAATTTGCTGAATCAATCCACACACAGTCTGTTAGGGTAAACTGCAGTTAACGAAAAAACAATGAAGTATAACATCTAATAGTAATCTATTAATTGTCAGACATTTGTCATAATGCTATATTCTTTGATTTGGTATGAAGAAAAAAGGACCAGACTTATGAGGTACAGCCGTGCTGCCATTTTTCCTGAGTGGCCCTCTTATGAGCTGCAAGGCAGCAAATCCTTAAGAAATAATTAAATATGTACATTAAATCATGAGGTAGTGAAATTATGGTTGATTACATAACTTTAGTCGTCTGGGAAGCCCTCCAGGAGGACGTCGGACTTATTAGAGCTAGGATAGATCAGGCTACAAGAGAGGCTTTAGGAGTTTCCATCGGGGAGATTATCAAGATAGAAGGGAAGAAGGTAACTGCCGCCAGAGTTTTCAGGTTGAGTGAGGAGGAAGAGAATAGGGGGATTATAAGGATCGATCCTTTGGTTAGGCAGAACTCTGGAGTAAGGGTTGGTGATAAAATCAAGGTCTCGAGGGCGGACGTGAAACCGGCCGAAACTCTGATCTTGGCTCCCATTATTGCTGAAAATCAACGCATTCGTTTTGCTCCAGGAATCGAAGATTACGTCAGAAGGTCATTGTTAAGGAGACCGATCGTTGAGGGAGATATCATCTCGGTCCAGGGACTTGCACTTACGAGTAAGGGAGGAGTGTCATTCAAGGTGGCAAAGGTGGGTACAGGCAGGGGTATCTTCATGGTCACCGAAGAAACGATGATTGAAATGCGGGAAGAAGCCATAACCGCAGAGGAAGAAGGCGAAAAAATAACGTACGAAGACATAGGGGGTCTTGGCGAGGAACTTAGAAAAGTGAGGGAAATGATTGAACTCCCTCTAAAGCACCCTGAACTATTCGAGAGACTAGGAATAGACCCTCCGAAAGGAGTCATCCTGTTTGGTCCACCAGGCACTGGAAAGACCTTGATCGCGAAGGCAGTTGCTAACGAATCCGGTGCACGGTTTTATTCGATAAATGGCCCAGAAATAATCAACAAATTCTATGGTGAAAGCGAGAAGGCGCTTAGGGAAACGTTCGACAAGGCTGCAAAAGAATCTCCTTCCATAATATTTATCGACGAGATAGATTCGATCGCTCCTAAAAGAGAAGAGACTCAGGGTGAGCTCGAAAGAAGAGTAGTGGCACAACTATTGACCCTGATGGATGGTCTCAAGAGCAGGGGCCAGGTAATAGTCATAGCAGCAACAAACAGATTGGAAGCTGTTGATCCGGCACTGAGGAGGCCCGGAAGGTTTGACCGTGAAATAGAGATAGGCGTACCGGACAAGAAGGGTAGGAAAGAAATTCTCCAGATACACTCCAGAGGCATGCCTTTCGAGGGCAAACCCGAGGAGACGGAGAAACTACTAGAAGAGTTGTCCTCAGTGACTCATGGCTTTGTAGGAGCAGACCTAGCTGCCCTCTCAAGGGAAGCCGCGATGAAGGCACTGAGGCGATATCTGCCCGAAATCGATCTTGACAATCCTATTCCAACGGAGATACTTGAGAAAATGCAAGTATCAGATGAGGATTTCTTTACGGCCCTGAAAGAGATAGAACCGTCTTCGCTTAGGGAAGTAACCATCGAGATACCGAACGTGAAATGGGAAGAAGTAGGGAACCTTGAGGACGTCAAGAAGGAGCTGATAGAAACGGTTGAGATGCCAGTGAAGAACCCGGAAATCTTCGAGAGAATGGGTCTCAAACCCTCCAGAGGAATTCTCTTCTTTGGACCCCCAGGGACAGGCAAAACGTTGCTTGCAAAGGCAGTTGCAACTGAGAGCCAGTCCAACTTCATCTCCATTAAGGGACCTGAAGTAATGAGCAAGTGGGTCGGAGAGTCTGAAAAAGCTGTCCGTGAGATATTCAAGAAAGCGAAGCAGAGTGCGCCCACTATAGTCTTTCTTGATGAGCTGGATGCAATAGCACCAAGGAGAGGAATGTTCGCCTCATCTGGAGTAACGGACAGGATTGTAAACCAGCTCCTGACCAGCATGGATGGAATGGAGGCAATGAAGGGAGTGGTAATACTTGCGGCAACAAACAGGCTCGATATCATAGATCCTGCGCTGCTGAGAGCCGGGAGATTTGACAGAATAATATTCATCGGACCTCCAACAAAGGAAGCAAGGCTCAAGATCCTGAAGGTTCACACGAAAAAGATGCCCATAGCATCAGATGTGGACATCGAGGCGCTGGCAGAAAGAACTGGTCATTACACCGGAGCAGACATCGAAAACCTGGTGAGAGAAGCTGGACTTGAGGCAGTAAGAAAGAACATCAACACAAAGACAGTTACGATGGAAGATTTCGAGAAAGCGTTGAGAAAAGTGAAACCCAGTCTGGACGAGGAAACAATAAAATATTACGAAGAAGTATCTAAGAACA
>CAYMKC010000071.1:0-5666 GCA_964391105.1 uncultured Thermoplasmatales archaeon | reverse complement strand
AGAGGGGATATAAACTAACAAGTATCATCGCCAAGAATTTTGAAGATACGAGAGCTAAAAGGGAGCAAAAGGAACTTTGGAGGTATAGGGCTCTGGCGGGAGGCTTCTACGTATTCAAACACGAGTACATATTTATATTCAGGAAAAAGAGCTTGAAGGAAAGTGGGGCCGATCGGGTTTGAACCGATGACCACCTGGTTATGAGCCAGGCGCTCTACCGGGCTAAGCTACGGCCCCCGTCTTCCTCTCCATGCTCCAGAGAATTAAAAATTTACTATACGGGATTCCGTGGTCTAGGTGCCGACTTTCTTGTATGCCTCGATGACGTAGTCGACGAAGTTCTCGTCCGGATAGGCTCCCACGAACTGGACGTCTCCATTAATGACTATGTGCGGCACAGACGAAACCCCCCACTCATCTGCCCATGCAGGGAATTCTGTGGCTTCGACCATCTCTCCGGTGATGTTCTTGTTCGCAAGTGCGAACCTGTGTGCAGTCCCCACAGCCTTCGGACAGTATGGACAGGTTGGTGTCACAAATACTCTTATCGTGACGGGCTTGTCGATCCCTTCGAGTTTCTTCTGAACTTCTGGTTCGATCTCGGGATCGTTCCTTGAGATTCTCCTTATGTCCTCCACTAGTGAGGAGAACTCATAGCCCATCGGGATTCCAATGTACTTTATCCTGGAGTGCTCGGTTCCCCCGTTGGTCGTGACAACCGTAGTTGGCGCCCTTTCTATTCCCCACTTCTTTGCCTTCTCCGAGTCCAGTCCGAGTTTCTCCACCTTTATAAGGTCGGAAGTCTCTTGAAGTTCGTGGGCTATCTCGACCGTTTGATCGCAATACTGGCAATCCTCTTCAGAGGTAAACACGTATAACTTTACCTCGTTCTTGAGGTTCTTCTTGAATTCATCCTTCAGGTATTGTTTATCCTTATCTTTTAGCAATGCCATCTGTTTCCACCTTCTTAGGTTATTATAGTAAAGTTAATAACCTTTTCAGTGAACCCGTTCGATACAACCATGGATTTATTGTAGAAACCAATAGCGTCTGATGGCGTTTCTACTCGTCTTCGATATGGATGGAACACTTATAGACTCGGAGCAGTCCATAGTTAGGTGCTTCAAAGAATCGGCGGGTAAATTCGGATACGATGTAGGAGACGTTTCGAAGTATATCGGGGTCTTGAAACTCACTCAGATTCTTGGAAGGATAGGAGTCTCCCCGAAGGATCAATCTGAGATTATGAAGAGTTACGTAGACTGCTACCTCAGCACCTTCACGAAGGACACCAAACCAATAGGGAATTCACCCATCATTCTCAAGAAACTCCAGGAGAAAAATGAACTTGGGATTCTGACGCTGAAGAACCTTCGTTTAACCCTCGAAATTACTAAACGCTTCTTTCCCGGAATAGATTTCAGGTACGTTGTCTGCGGGGATAGTCCGATAGAGAACAAAGCCGAGGGGTTGAGACTTATCCTTGAACAATCAAGGATGGACCCCGACAAGATTTTCTACATAGGTGACAGGGCGAGCGACGTAAAGAGCGCAGACGAAGTTGGAATGAGGTCGGTGTGGGTAAGCTTTGGATTGGGAAAGGCAAGTGATTTTGATTTCAAGAGCCGTTATTTGACCGCAAACACCTACGATGACTTGCTTAAAATATTCAATTCACAAACTTGAATCCGTTCTTTTCTGCTATCCCCTTTAGCTCTTCCAGTATGACTTTAGTTCCCTCTTGCTTGAGGTTAATTTCCACTGTCTTCTCTGGAGTTGAAAGCAGAACATATCCAACGGTCACATCATCCTTCGTTACCGTTTCCTTTCTTGCAAATCTCGAGATAAGGTCTTCTACGGTCCACCTATCGGTTGGGTCGACGTTTATGAACTCCTCAAGGGCTGGCTTTATGTTCTCTTCGAGGACACATATCGTAGACCTGTCAGCGATCGTGAAACTCACCATGAACAGATAACACCTCATTTCTAGAGCTTCCTCAGTTTGTGCACTACATTCAGTTCGTATTTGCTTTCGACAATCTCAAACTTGCTCGTTTCCAGTATCGTGTTAAAGGTCTCGTCCTGGAGCACCCATTTCTCTTTTGGGACTATTAGCATCAGAGTCTGTCCTGGCTTGAGCTCCCTGGATGCCAATCTTACCGCTCCCTTGATGTAGATATACGGCTCCCCGCAATTGAGTGTGCGAAGATCCTCGACCCTGTCAGCCTCACCGTATGCCTCCATGCTGTCTGATATCCAAACTAAAACTTATAGCTTATGTTTCGACTCGTCTCAATATCTCTTCTGCATTTGCTTTGAAATTCTTTCTAGCCTCAGCACTCAAGTCTTTAAGCGGGAATGGACTCTCTGTTTCCTTGTGGTAGACCATCTCTATGAACCCTGCCATTGGACCCTGCGGGAACTCTAGAGTGTTTGTGAGCTTCTTTAGCTCCGACAGCACTTTCTGCAGCTTCCTCGCAGCCACAAAGTTTCCATTCTCAAATTCCTTGAACACCCTGACGGACAGATCAGAGAAATTCGAAGTGCCGTTTATTCCACCCGCAGCACCCATTACCAGGGATGGTAGGAGCAGGTCGTCCTGACCCTGAATCACCTTTATCTCGCTTCCCACTACGTCTATGAGGGTCGAAAAGTTTGAAAAAACTCCGCTGCTATCCTTGATACCCACGATCTGACTGAACTGGTTCTTCAACTTGAGGACGGTCTGCGGCTCTATGTTGTTGTTGGTGTTCTGAGGGATGTTGTAGATAAGCACAGGGATGTCTAACTGGGAAAGCAGCTTCTCGTAGTACCTGTAGATAGACTCCTGAGACATACGGAGATAGTAAGGGGTGACTATGGATACAGCATCAACGCCAAGCTCCTTTGCGTAAAGACCTATCGTGAGCGTATCTTCAACCGCATTCCTCCCTATTCCCCCGAGGAAAAACATTCCTGGCTTCTTCTTTTCCATGAAATATTCCAGTACCTTCACGTGTTGCTCGGTTGAAATGATAGGGGTAGCACCCGACGATCCCATGGGGAATACTCCATTCACCCTTATGTTCCCGAGGAAGTCCATGAGTGCGTCAATGGCGTCGTAGTCGATCGTGTCCCCCTTCCAAGGAGTAACAACAGGTGTTATGATCCCTTTTAACTCAGGCATAGCACTTGATCGAGTCCATAACCTTTATTTTTGCGTAGCTTTCTTTCGAAAATTCCAGCCGGAACTGGAGGAAATCAAAAATTCTCCTTCATGAACTTGATGCCTTCCTTGTTGTCCTTCCTCAGGAACCTGGAGATGGTTTCGACCTCTTCATAATCGAACACTATCCAAGTGTTGTTGTCCACATTGTAGACATAGGCATCGGGCTTCATGACGGACTGGGGCTTGTAAGCAATCGTCGCAGTCACAATCCTTCCTGCACTCTTTTTCTCCAGCTCCTCTTTCGCGGCCTTAAGAGTCTTCCCCGTGTCTGCAATATCGTCCACCAACAATGTGTACCCCTCGCTCTTGGCGATAGAAAAATCGAAGTCAGTTATGTGAACTTGAGACCTCGGAATCCCATCGTCGGTGTAGTAGCTTGCCCTCAGCGGATACACCTTTCTCACCGAAAGAAAATCGCTGAGTAGTCTGCCTATTACCATTCCCCCTCTCTCGATGTAGACGATGCTCTCAGGTCTCCCAAACCTTTTCAGTATATCGGATGCAAGCTCTCTCGCATATCTCTTAAGATCCACAAATTTCAGTGCCTCGAAGTTCTTCTTCTCGCTCTCGAACCTGAACAACTCCAGCCACTCCTTTGCATTGAGTAGAATGTCTTTCAAGACACCGGAATCCTTTAGTTTTCTGGAGATTCTTACGAGCTGGGGTGGGGCTAGAGAAGACTCTTCCATCAGTCTGTCGTTCTGGAATAGTTCCTCGGGAGATCCGTCAAACAAGATCGAACCTTCTTTCATTACTATGGCCCTTCTGGTATACTCTGCAACGAGTCTCATGTCGTGTGTTATGATTATGACCGTAACCCCTGCATTGTTTATTTCGGAAAGGAGGTCCATGATCTCGGTTGAGCCCCTATAGTCCTGTCCGGTTGCAGGTTCGTCCACGATGAGCATCTTTGGCTTTGTTGCAATAATGCTTGCCAGGGCTAGCCTTCTCTTCTCTCCCCTGCTAAGAGCGTTTATGTCTTCGTTTATTTTGTTGTTAAGGTTCACCTTCTTGAGCGCTTCATCGGCAAGGGAATCGAATGCGGCTTTATCGATCGATGTCTTCCTGAGATTCGAGAATATCTCGTCCTTGACAGTACCCTGAAGCACCTGTTGATCTGGGTTTTGGAATACATACCCTATGTGTCTTTTTATTCCGGTACCCCTTCCCTTCTTTGATATATCCTCACCGTCAAAAACGATCTTCCCGCTCCATCCAGACAGGTTCCCTGAGATTATCTTAGATATAGTGCTCTTTCCTGAACCATTGGGCCCCACCAGGGAAAGAAACTCCCCTTCGTGCACTCTGAAATTGAGATCGTCCAGGGCCTTGGTCCCATCCTCATAGTAATAAACCACGTCTCGAACGTCTAGCTGGACTCTTCCCTTTTCTTTCTCGAGCCTGCGCACCTTGAATCCTTTTACCCTTTCTGGTGCGAATTTCTCTCCTATCTCGCCCGTTGGCCCGATTAATTCCATTAACTCTGGAACTTCTATGAACCTCTTGATGTCGCTTCTCGAGTACACGTTAAGTGGTGTATCCACCGCAGCTACCGTTCCCCTGTTCATTACTGCGACCCTGTCAGCAAGCTTGGTGAGGGTTTCAGGATCCTGCTCTACGAGTATGATCGTGATTTCACCACTCTTTTTCATTGCAAGAATCGCATCGACAACTTCCCTCTTACCCACTGGATCGAGGTCCGAAGTTGGTTCGTCCAGTATGAGGATCTCTGGCTTCATTGCAAGGAAGCTTGCTATTGCCAGGCGTTGTTGCTCTCCTGCGGACAGCTCGAATGGGGTCACTTTGGATGCAACCTTGAAGATGTGTCCCATCTTGACCAGCATGAGAGCTTCCTTTATCCTCACTTCCTTCTGGATCTTAGATAGATGCGACCTGTTGAGATTGAACGAGAGTTCCTCCATAACCGTTCCGTGAGAAAAGTAATTCTCCGGGTCCTGTTTCACGAACCCAATACTCCCCTCCCTTACTCCCTTGATTCTTAGAGTCCTCTTCTTTGACCCGGAAAACTTGACTATGTCCTCCCCGAGGATCTCAACGCTCCCACTTATGTGTTCTTTCTCTTGGTATTCTGGAATCTTGATCTGTTGCGGTATCAGCCCCGCAATTACGTAGCAGAGCGTCGTTTTTCCTGAGCTGGTTGAGCCCGTTATTCCGAAGACTTCTCCTCTCTTGATCTTTAAATTCACGTTTCTAAGAGTGTATTCCTTCTTGATTCCCGTGATTGTTGGGAACCGCCAAGAGAAATTTGAAATTTCAACCGCACTATTCATCCGAAATAAGATAGCTTCACACTAAATTAAAATTGTGTGAAATTACAGCCGTTTTTCGCTTTCTAAAAGATATATTAACTTAATTAATAAAGGAGTAGAGATAATAAAGGTGTCCCATAGGTCATTTAGGTAGTAATATGTGACTACATATTCTATATACACAGTAT
>CAYMKC010000070.1:0-5683 GCA_964391105.1 uncultured Thermoplasmatales archaeon | reverse complement strand
GGGGAAAAGCGATTATAACTGGAGAGGATTTGGGACAAGTGGCCAGCCAAACACTGGACAACTTGAACACGATTGAGGAGCAGGTGACGATGCCCATCTTCAGACCGCTTATCGGATTTGACAAGATAGAGATAGAGAGGCTCTCGGAGAAAATAGGAGCATTCGATATCTTCCTATCAGACACTTCATCTTGCGACTGCTATTTCCTTCCACCACGGCCCAGGACAAAGAGCAGTCCAGAAGAAATGAAGGCAGTGGAGCTCAAGATCGTCGGTCGACCGTGATGATATCCTCGATCAGGCTCTACTTTCTTGGAACGGGGGGATCATGGCCCACACCGCAGAGGAACACGCTCAGCATTGGAGTGAGGATAAACGACGAGGCTATCCTTTTCGACTGCGGAGAGAGCGCACAGACCGCTCTGATGAAGAGTTCACTCTCTCTGATGAAGATAAAGAAGATCTTTATAACTCACTTCCACGGCGATCATTTTCTTGGCCTTCCAGGTTTGATCCAGACGATGAGCTTCTACGGGAGGACGAATCCGCTGGAAATTTACGGACCGATCGGTGCTGCTTCCGTGCTCGGTAACCTTCTGTCCGTTGGCTACTATTCACTAAACTTTGAGATACGAATCGAAGAGTTGAAGGACAAAGGGATCATAGACTTCGGAGACTATTCCGTTTCCTACTCCAAGGCAAGTCACACTATACCGGCGCTAAGTTACTCCCTGATTGAAAAGGACTACGCAAAGCTGGACGAGGCGAAGATCAGGGCGTTGAAGGTACCCCGGAACTCTCTTGAGAAGATCAGGAATGAGGGATCGGCCAAGGTGGACGGAAGGACGATCAATCTGGAAGAAATTTCATCCGGTACACGGAAGGGAAGAAAGATATCGTACTCGGGAGACACGAGGAGGGATCAAAGTCTACTGGAACTTTTCATTAATTCGACGGTCCTAATCCACGAATCGACAGGGGACAGCAGCAATGAAAGTAAGGTGATTTCGTATGGTCATTCCACGGGGAGGGATGCCGGCATCCAAGCTAGGGACTCCAGTACCAAGAAACTCATCCTTGTCCATTTCAGTCCGAGGTACAACGACATAACTCCGATAATAGAGGAGGCAAGGTCAATCTTCCCCAACGTTACAGCGGCTGACGAGCTCATGGAAGTGGAAGTAAACATTAATGATTGACAAGCCGAACATATACAGGATTTTCTACGATCTTGTGTCCCAGATTCCGGAAGGTAGGATATCCACTTATGGAGATTTGGCTCTACAACTCGGAGACATAATCGCATCTAGAGCTGTGGGAGAAATGCTGTCCGAGAACGAACATCCTGAGGTCTACCCTTGCTATCGGGTCGTTATGTCCGATGGTTCGCTTGGTGGTTTCACCCACCCAGACGGAGTGCGCGAGAAGGTTCGTAGACTCCGGCGCGATGGAATAAGAATATCAAATGGCAGAGTAGAGAATTTTGAGTCGAAGAGATTCAGGGATTTCAAGTCAGAGTTTCCACTTAAGAAATATAGGGAAGATATTGCCGGCCTAGAGATTGACAAAGAGATTGAGCACTCGGAAGAACTTAGAGCCCTCGATGTTTCGTACATGGGGAGGGTAGGAGTAGGGGTCGGTGTGGACTTCGAGGGCGAGCTGTCGTACGAGGTTTATGTAAAGGAGGCGAAGTCACCTTACATCCCGAACTATCTCTACCTGCGTGAAGGGGACATATACGAGTCACTGGTGAGGATAGACCGTGTGAATGTCATCGACGGAAACGGCGTTCTTCACAGGGATGGCAGAGGGGTCGCCACGCTGGTAGGTGCTTCAAGAAATGTCGCTACGATAGGACTTGCGAAGAGTCTCCTTACTGGAACCGAAAGAAAAGATGGGATTTTTCTCGGATCGAAGAGGGTCGGTCAGAGGGTCGGAAAGTACTTCGTTTCGAGTGGGTTCGGAATAGACCTCAAGGAAAGTGTGAGACTCTTGACGGATGATAGACACTTCCCCCAAACGAGATATCCCGATAGAATATCAAGGAGATACAGAAATGAAATACTGCCTGCTCAATATAGCATATGACGACTCTTTCTTCGGTTTCCAGGTCCAGCCAGACCTGAAGACTGTTCAGGGAGAGATTCTGAAGGCACTGTCGCCGATAGGTGTGAGGAAGGTTTACGGATCATCAAGAACGGATTCTCATGTGAGGTCTGCTTCGTCCATAATACAGGTCGAACACGATGACGTGGCCAAAGTGTGCAGAATTGTTGACTCGATTAGGGGCATCGCAGTCAGGGGATATTATGAGACTGACAAGTTCGTAAACCTGAGGAAAAATATAGAAAAGGAATACATCTATTACAGCGACACGGCGTTGAACAGGAGACAGACGCAAAGAGCTGTGCGAGAATTCCTGAAGGGTAAACTCGAATCGTTCTCCAGAGACCCATCTAAAAGGGTTGTGTTGTCGGAGATCAGTTACTCCTTAAACGAGACGCACTGCATATTTCGCTTCACCGGCAAGTCCTTTTCCTGGAACTTTGTGAGAATAGCGGCAGAGACCATCATAAAGCGCTCTGAGGGGGTCATTTCTGACGAGGATTGGGCAAATATGCTGGCTGGAAATGAGAGGTCCAGATATAAGGGTAATGCCCATAACCTAATTCTCTACAGGACCAAAGCCCCCTTCAAGTTCAATCGCTACGAGTCGAGGAATCTGACAGTACTAAGATCAAGAGCGCTTCAGGACTTTTACTGGCTCTTTGGACTGGACGAAGGGATAGAGGACGTTGTTAGATCCCTAGAATTCATCGAGAAAAGCTAGTTTAGGACCAAGAAGGAAGATCACTTAGATATAAGGGCAAGATCGTCAGCCAGATTTCTAAGTTTCAGTCCCTTCTTCGCTGCAAAATCACCGGCAGCCGCTGACCAGTCGTAGTTGTCTATTAGAATGAGCGGATAGCTCTTGATCTTAGGCCACACTGTATTCAGTTCAAAAATCACGTTATCGTACGAATGATCCGAGTCGTGGAAAAATACGTCAAGTCTTTCCAGCGAATCTAGAACCTCCCCGAGCTTTTCCGTAGAGATACCCTTAACATAATCGAGGTTTGATTTCAATGCGGATGGGATTATGAAACCGATTTCTCTGTCGCCCTTGCCATAAGGTATCCCAGGATCTATGCTTATGAGTTTCCCACCCCCCTTCATTGCTGAGAGGATGCTCGTAGTTGATACCCCTGATCCCATACCAGTTTCGAGCACAGTTTCTGGCCTCCGCTCTCTGATTACGGAATATATGGATCGCACCTCGTCCTTCGATATCTGCCAATACCTTCCGTTCTTGAGCAATCTCCTCTCGTATTCCACCACTTCCTTACTTTCGGCTAGAAATTTCCTGACTTCAGAAGTGGGGGTACCCTTCTCTTCAAAATAATCCCAGAAGTCATCGTTTAGCATTACCTCTTCTTTAAAATCACATACTTAAACTTTATAACTCGCCTAAGGGTGATGAAAATTAGACGAAGTCCAGTGCAACCTGGTACATTTATTGATGAGTTGTTCCTTTACCCGATCTGATTGATTTCCACATACCCTCTCTCTTAAAGCTCTTTATAGGGACGTAACGAGATCCACTAATTATTCCCTTGATTTCGTTAAGTAATTTGCAGGATTTGTTGAAGGTTCTCTTGATCGAAGCCTTATCTATGCAGGTTTGGAATACTTTCAATCCCACTCCAAGTTTTTAGCGTGTACCATAGATACATTTTAAAGGAACTCCTTGTTAGTTATCAGATGAGAATCTGTGTAAACAGCCAGACTCCGATAGTTAGATTCAAAATGAGTTATGACGAGCTATTGGAGAAGTACGGTCGTCTTTCAGATCCGCTTGACATTCAGAGCCTGGAAGAGGGAATAGACTATGAATTTACTCCGGGCGGGGTGACTAACATGCTATATCCCTCGGTTAAGAGCATGTTAGAAGATGGTTTCATGGAGAGAGTCGTTTGGGTATCATTAGGTGTCAACTATCCACCCCGGGTCTCCGTCGGAAACCTGCTCATTTCCCACGTGGAGGTAGAAGAAAACGTACTAAGGAATTATACATCCTTCAAAGAGGGCCTGTGGTCCGAGATCCACGGGTTGTCAAAGGCTAAATTCACCCAAGAAGAATTCAAGGCATATGCAACGTACAACTGGGAGAACTCAAGCAAGATGTTCGAATACATTAAGGACACAGACCTATTTTATGTGCAGGACTTCCAGCTCTTGATGACAGGAACAGAGATCGGGCCAGCTGCTCCAGCAGTACTTCGCTGGCACATCCCATTCGTCCCAGAAAAGATGGGGACCTTTGCGAGGAGGATCGTTGTAAAGGGAATGGAGAGTTTCGACGCAGTCGTGGTCAGCACTAGGAGGGATCTGGAAGGTCTCATTAAATCCGACTACCGGGGGAGGGCATACCAGCTCTATCCGTATGTCGACCCTCATGACTGGATGGAACCACCGAACAGCGAATACGTCGATAGAATGCGGGAGAGGATAGGACTGAAGATGGACGAAAAGCTCGTGATAATAGTCGCAAGAATGGACAAGATAAAATCACAGGATGTGGGAATCAAAGCATTTGCTATAGCATCAAAGAAGGAAAAGATGAAACTTGCCCTCATCGGAAATGGCAGTTTCTCATCCTCTCAGAAGGGTGGGCTTGGATACGGGAAAGGAGCCTCTTGGAGGGCAGAACTTGAGCGATTGTTGAGGGAACTCGGGCTTGAGGAGAGTGCCGTAATTTTAGGTCATCTGTCAAAAGAAGAGCTGAAGGCGGCATATCATCTGTCATCGCTGGTCATGCTCACATCGGCTCTAGAGGGATTTGGAATGACCATTCTTGAAGCTTGGATCAACAAGAAACCAGTAGTCGTTAGTAGCGGCGCTGGTGTTAGTGAGTTGGTCGTTGATGGGTCAAATGGCTTTGTTTTTCCAGCTGGGGATCACGAGTATGCGAGTCAGAAGATACTCGCTGCCATCGGAAGTGGTTCTGACAGACTCGGAGACAACGGATACGAGAGCTCGAAACAGTGCTACCTATCCGTAGGAGCTGAGCGGGAAAAGAGGATATTCGAAGAAGTCGGAACGGAGTTTAAGCTAGACCAACAATAGGTCGCTATAGACGTCTGCAGGCCAGATTCTGCTGTGAATCCTCTCAATCTAGTGCAGCTTTCAGGTCCTCTACTAGATCTTCTTTGTCCTCGATCCCCACCGACATCCTTACCAGACCGTCTGCAATGCCCGCGTCCTTCCTCTCTGCTGGAGTGAGGCTAAGGTGAGAAGTTTCAACGGGCAGAGTAAGAAGAGATTCAACTCCACCCAGACTTGGCGCATACGAGAAGAGCTTGAGCTTGCTGGCCACTTTTCGGGCGGATTCTAGGCCGCCTACCAGTTCGAACGAAACCATTCCTCCGAATCCGGTAAGGTTTCTCTTTGCAATTACGTGATAACGACTTACGTCTAGGCCCGGGTAGAGGACATTGGCTACCTTTCGGTGTTCTGAGAGGAATTTCGCAACCTCGAAGGCCCCCTCGTTGTGCGCCTTCATTCTGAGTCCAAGCGTCTTCATCCCTCTTAACCCCAAGTAAGCCTGTATAGGGTCGGGAGACGATCCGAACAATTTCCTCTTT
>CAYMKC010000069.1:0-5690 GCA_964391105.1 uncultured Thermoplasmatales archaeon | reverse complement strand
TTCGCTATCGTACTTCTCAAAGACTTTTGCAAAGTCAAGGTTTTCAATTTTCCACTTGGATATTTTAGAACTCAACTCTCTGTAATTTGTAACGATACTGTTCATAATAGAATAACTTGACTTCTCCTTTCGAGTTCGATATGTGGACCCCATTCCTCCAAAACCGACGTTGAACTGATAGAGCGTCCGAAGGGCTCCGTCAATCTCATCTACATTTATCGGCCCGAAATCGTGCAGCACTTCACCGTATCTTATGAAATCTTCTTTGGTTCTGGTCAAATAACGTAACCTCTTGAGTAACTCTGCGGGTTCATTTTTGATGACACAGAACAGGTTGTAGAGCTCTCTATTGAGATCGTTGTAAACGATGCTCGAAGCCTCTATGTTCAGTGAAACTACTCCAGAACCTCCAAAAACGTCTATGAACTCCGCTTTACCTGAATCTAGGAATATCTTGGAGATCCGCGGAATTAGCGTGGTCTTTGCACCTGGATACTTGATCAGCTTGAGTGTCGTCATAGTTTGAAACTTGATCAGGTCTATTTCTCTCTTTTGTCAGGGGGAATTGAGGCCTTGATTCTGATAGTGGCCCGACCGCTTCTCGTATGTCCTGATGGCTTCCTTGTCCATGTTCAGGAATATCATCTGAAATACCCCCTTTTCCCGAACTATTTCAACAGTCTCTTCCCCCAGGTTCTTCAGGTAGAACCTTATCTTTCCCTTAAATCCAGCATCGACAAAACCAAAGCTTGCCACGACGCCTCTTCTTGCATAGGAAGACCTCAGGAACATCATTGAGCCCATAAACCCAGGAACGGATACTGACTCTACTGTTTCAACCTGCACACCCTTGTTCGGTTCTATTACCACCCTCTCCGTAATGCTGAAGTCGTATCCATTAGGAGTCAACTTCGCAGGATCAAACGGGTCAATGGACATCGTCCCATTCTGTATGAGCTCCAAAATAGTGCCGTCGGATACTATCATATCCAAAGAAAACTTTTATGTTTAAAACGTTTGTCAAGCAATGTTCGACGAGGAAACCGTGAATGCTTTCTCTGGAGGGTACAGGGTTTCCGAATCCGGAGTAGCTACACTTTTTGGGATGCCCACGGTTTCCAATCTAAAGAGAGTTATCGCATTTCCTTTGTCGCTGTCGATTGATTCCCTCGTCAGAGCGAATGAAACAGTAGTATGGAAAGGGATAAACTCCGTGGAACTTCCTCTAGAGATGTCAAAGCTTACGAACGATTGGTACGATCCGATCAAGTTGATGACCAACATAGCAATACAGCGAGGTTGGAAGAAGGCACCGTATATACTCCCGAACGAGAGGCTTGGATATCAGCTCGCCCTCGGGTATTATTCTGCATTCATAGACACACTTATCCACTCCTTTTCGTTGGTAAATGGGGTCACCCTCGGTCCCTCAGAGTTCTTACAGATAAGCAGCGAAATTCAGGACAAGATCATTGGACATCACTTCTCGTATGAAACCATAGCTAGACAACAGGGGAAGGACAATAGCCTGTTGTTCTATGATGCGACATCATTCACGTACAAGAATGAGATAATCACTTTCGAACCATTCTCTTTATTCCTCATAGGCGAAAACTACCTAGGAACCAACCAAAACTACATCAATTTTATGAAGAATTTCCAGAGGTTCAAGGAAGGTGCAATGATGAACAGAGAATCCTCTTCCTTGAAGTTTCCTTATCTCGGAATCAAGAACCACATGAGCACGGAAGAAGAGGTGTACAATCATGCCGTCGCTGCTTTCGAGGACAACGATGTTCAAGAGTTCGTAAGCGACATATGCAGATATTCCCAATCCTTGGGATACAACCTAGGGGTTCTTTCCGACTTTCAGAAAACGGTTGCGGACCTGCTGGAGAAGTACGGGGTGAAAAAATATGCCTTCAACGTTTGCGAATACTCCGGATCTGTCATCGTGTTTGCCGACTCTCTAGATATATCTAAGGTCAAAGACAACGCGATCCGCGATTACTACAACGCTACAAACAGAACCATAAGATTTGACGCCCTGGAGGTTTCAAGGGGTTCTTGGAGAGAGCCTATACGGATCTGAACTAAACTCAAGAGGTACGAATTCGGTGCACTGTAGGCAAAATATTAGTATTTACCTACCAATGAGGGTTAATGCCGCTCTTTGGTACGAACGGAATCAGGGGAATACTAAATGAAACAATCACTCCCGAGCTGGGTTACAAATTTGGAATGGCAGTTGGAACTTATTACCGCGATCATGAAATTGCCATTGCATACGATAACAGAACGACTTCGCATCTGCTGAAGAATGTTGTCGAATCTGGTCTGCTAAATTCGGGTAAGAGCGTCATAGATTTGGGGATGATTCCTACCCCAACAGCACAGGTATACTGTAAGTTGCACGAGGTTCCGGGGGCTGTGGTTACTGCCTCGCACAACCCTCCGAGGTTCAACGGATTTAAGGTGATTGCAAAGGACGGTACCAACCCGGGAGTCACAGACGTTTCAAAGATCGAAGCGTTGATCACAGGTGAGGGATTCAAGAGAATTACCTGGGACTCCGTTGGCGACGTAAGGAAAGATGATGCGATAAGACCCTATCTCAGAGAGATTCTAAGAAATGTCGATGGGACCAGCATCAAGAAGAAGCACTTCAGAGTGCTGGTAGACTGTGCAAATGGAACAACTGTCGTAACGACTCCAAGGTTGCTTCGAGCTTTGGGATCAAATTACGTCAGCGTCAATGCAAATTCCGACGGTTTTTTCCCCGGCAGAGAGTCGGAGCCCACAGAAGACAATATTAAGGATCTGATCTCTTTCGCACGAAATTCAGACTTCGACCTGACCGTTGCCCACGATGGGGACGGTGACAGAGCAGTTTTCCTTGATGAGAAGGGAAATGTGATCGATGGAGACAAGTTTGTTGCGCTGGTTGCCGATCATCTGCTGGAAAAGAGGAAGGCGGACCTGGTTTTTCCAGTCGCATCGAGTTTCTTGATCGATCGCATAGCGGAAAAGCACGGTGTAAAGGTCATCAGGACCCCAGTTGGAGCGCCCGTAATAAGCGAAACCCTAATCAGGAGCAATGGTCTTATGGGGGGAGAAGAGAACGGCAAAGTCATACTGCCAAGTTATCTTAATGGGGGGGATGGAGGCATTTCCTTGGCCCTCGCCCTCGATATCATTTCCACTAAGGAAAGGAAGATTTCCGACCTGATCAGAGAGCTCCCCGACTACAGGTTAAGGAGAATCAAGCTGTCAAACAGATCTGACTTTGAGGAAATAAAATCAAAACTGAAGCAGCAATTCAGCAATATGATCCCGGACGAGATAGATGGGTTACGCCTGCTTGAAAAGGACAGCTTTATCCTAGCCAGAAAGTCTGGGACAGAACCTGCAGTCAGAATTTATCTGAGTTCAATGAACGCTGACTGGATCGCTGCCCGAGAGAGAGAAATAATGAAGATCATAGGCAGATAATTAAGAGAATTAGGGACAAAATACTTATATTTTCAGCCCGTCTTTACATCTATGCAGATAGGGATAGAAGGAGTTGCAAAGAAAGCTGGTCAGCGAATCAAGACAATTTCTGAAGTATTCTATCCTCCGATTGACATATCCGAAGAAGGGGAGGAAATCCACATCTATCTTGACCTACCGGGATTCAAGAAGGAAGATGTCAAGATCCTAAGCACAAAGTCTGGACTAAAGGTTTCTGGAAAGAGGGAGAAGGAGATAGAAGGTAAGCTAGTCTATGAAGAGCGGGTAGAAGAGTTCTCAAAATTCATAAGAATAAGCGGCGAATTTGAGGCAGATTCGGTAAAAGCATCAATGAAGGAGGGTGTGCTCGCAATAAGCGTCAAGAGGAAAGAAGTTAAAACGGTTCCAATCAGCTAAGCTCTAAAAGAAAGGGCAACAAATACTATACCACCAATGAACAGCAGTAGGCCGTATATCGGGTGAGTTATCAGAATAGCTCCAGACACTATCAACCCGGATGCAATTATTGCAGATGGATAGTTATGATTCCTCTCTCTCTGCCGGGGCCTGTTGATGTTCTTTATAAGGTCTGGAATGCTGAGATAGTCGTTGACAAGTTTTTGGACTCTTTGGGGCAACTCAAGGATTCTGCGTTTCAGTACTTTGTAGGCCGCCCTTTCGTCCTTCATAATCTCTGCAACGACTTCAACAAAGTTGAACTTTGGATCCAGAGTCTTGCAAACTCCATCGAGAATGACTGACATCCTTGCAAATAGTGCAAGGTTGTATGGGAGCCTGAATGGAAATCTGAACAATACGGTGTTGGCGCGATGAACGAGTTCCTCGTATTCGATCTTAGATATTTCTTGTCCTCCCAGGTCCCTAAAGATTGTCGTCAAGACCTGCTCCATGAAAGTCCTGTCTGCTTGCGGGTCTATCAGATCGATATCAACCAAAACGCTCAGGAGATGCCTTGCATCGAGAGTCGACAGGTAATAATATCCCATCAGGAGCTTGTCTCTCATCTCATCCGGGAGTTCTGAAGTCATCCCGTAATCTAGGAGAACCAGTTTGTTGCTCTTGTTCCAGCCCAGGTTCCCCGGATGTGGGTCGGCGTGAAAGCGTCCTTCTCTAAGGGCCAACCTCAGGAATAGCTCGTCCATGACCTTTGCTAGCCTAGGAAGATTCGCATTGTTCCTCTTCAGCTCATCGAGATCAGAAATTTTCACGAAGTCAATGAACTGCATTACCAGTACTTTTGACGTTGATACTTCTCCAAACACTTTCGGTACCAAGACGTCCATCTCAAGTTCGAGTTCCTTTATCTTTTCACCTATTATCTTAATGGATTCAGCTTCCCTTCTGTAATCCAGTTCTAGCTCTAGGCTAGAGAGAAATTGGTCCGCAAAGGCAGACAGTGAAAAGGTCTTGCCGGAGTGCCGCTCCAGCAGGCTTACGAATGCATAGACCTTGTCCTTGTCCTTTCTGATAGTCTCGAGGATGTTGGGGCGATTGACTTTGACTGCAACATCGTTTCCCTTGAACTTTGCTCTGTACACCAATCCCAAACTTGCACCTGAGACGCCCGATTTGTCAAACTCTTCAAAAACCTGGTCGATTTTACCGATCTCCCCCTCGATAAGTCTTCGGACTGGTTCGAATGGGGGCATTGGGACGGAATCCTGCAGATCCGTAAGCACTTTGACATATTCTTCCGGGACAACATCTCTCCTCGACGACAACAACTGGCCAAGTTTAATGAAGAGTGGACCGGATCTTATCATTGTATCCCTCAATTTGGTAGCCTCTTTTATGCTCCTGTCCTTGTTGGGTGGTTTGCCCGTCTTCTCTAGCGTCCTCTGATAGAGTCTGAGATATCTTGCCCGTGGCAGGTATCTGATTGCAACTCCCAGTCCTCTGAGTTTTCCGATAAGGGTCATTGTCTTGTAAAGGAGTTTGGTGTATAATAATCTTCAACCGAAAATTATTTCGTTCAACTGCCCTTGATGTGCAGGAACGAGGCATATGAGAGCATCACTACTGAAACACGATCAATAGACGTGGAAATCAATCGATAGCTAACTTCCATCAACAGAAGATGGATAAACAACTCGTATTGTCTGAAGAACACATCAAAGAATTCTCTAATGAAAAGTTATTATCTGAATGCCCATATAGCTAAAAGGTTCAAATGGAAA
>CAYMKC010000068.1:0-5965 GCA_964391105.1 uncultured Thermoplasmatales archaeon | reverse complement strand
TGTCAAAGAATCCGCTCACAATAAAGTGCCACTACTGCGAGAGGGAAATGGAAACAGACGAGATAACTGAGAGCATTCTGTGATCTTTTCCCGGCTCATTGGATAAACTCCCTGAGCGATTAAAAAGACCAAACACGCTGGATGATGAAATGAAGAGATTTAAAAATCCATTGCAGTTTATTCTTTCAAAATAGTTATCCTTACCTTCTCTCCATCCCTAAGGCCGTACCTATTTCTGAGACCCTCTGGGGAGATTATCTCCAGCACCCTGTCGTAGTGTGTTCTTTCCGGGAGAACAATCCCCACCTCCTGGTCGAACATCCTCGCCCTCAAGAGTTTCACAGATCCAAATTTTCTTCCGTCCTGCTCAAACGCTTCTATATCAAACCCTGGCAGACTGTTGATAACGGAACTAAAACTAGCGAAGTCCTCCCCGAGCCTCAAATTCATGGTGCCTGCAAAGGGTTCAAATTTCAGGTATTCCCTTATTCCATTCACATACCCTTCCCTGGAGATATAGTATGACCCCTCACCCAATCCTGTGAAGAGAGTCCCCTCGACGATTATCTCTCTCGTAGAGCTCAGTATGAACTGTATCGTGTTCAGCTGATCCTTCAGTTCATCAAACGTCTTCTGTGTCATCGTAACTTCCTCTCCTCGTGCAACTCTTCTCCTCACTATGTATCCGTCCTTGTCGAGCATAATGAGGTATCTAGATACCGACTGCTGCGAAATATGTAGCTGTTGGGCGAGATCAGAAGTGTTCAGTACCATCTTGCCTCCGCTGTGGTTGAGAGCGAGATACTTGAGAAAATCGAGAAGGACTGGTTTCAAAGTCTTCTCACCTTGTTCCTCGTTACGGAGGTCACTCTAATATTCTTTTCCTTCAGCCTCTTCTGGAGTTCCTTATCGTTAGTAATCACGTTTCCTCCATACCTCATTGCGGCCTCTATAATTCCGCCGTCACCAGTGGACTGCACTTCTAGGAGCCTGTATCTACCCGCGACCTGAAGAGCAAGACCAGCATTCGCATCTTTGATGGAAAGTTTCTCCAACTCCTTGATGGCCGAGGTCGGTACACCAATCTCCTCCTTGACGAATTTCGTGAAGTCGATTTTCTCCTTTATTGAGTAGATTAGAGCGTTGGTATCGAGGATTATCAACCCT
Source organism: uncultured Thermoplasmatales archaeon (assembly GCA_964391105.1). Classification (GTDB taxonomy): domain Archaea; phylum Thermoplasmatota; class Thermoplasmata; order Thermoplasmatales. The sequence continues at coordinate 4,798 of CAYMKC010000068.1, read as the reverse complement.
TTTTCACCAGTATGCCCAGGGCGTAGTTTTTCCTGATCCTGTCTATCCTCACCGTAACCTTCTGCCCCTTCTTAGCACCTGGAATCATCACTGTTATGTCTCCCTTTATTGAGATACCATCGCCATCCCTGTTTAGGTCTGTCACCTCAAGATCGTATGTTCTTCCTTCCTCTATCTTGTCCTCTGAATACTTTATCTCTCTGTGGGCGTGCAGTGGTCTCTCCGCACCGCAAGCTTTACAGCGCAAAACTTCCATCCTGTTTTCGCGTACCAGTTCCGTGTCGTAGTTTCCGCATTCGTAACACTGAACATACGTCCGGAGGTACTCCTGAAATGCCTTCTCGATTCCTCCCTCAGGAGGTTTTCCCTTCAACACAAGCCTTCCGTCTGCAATATCGCCCGAGAGCCCAAACTGCTTTATCAGGTATTTGTAAATGTGCGACTCATCCCTATTGATAACGTCTACTATGTCCTTGAAATTCTTTATGATCGTCAACTTTCCTTCCATGATAGTATCAGGTTTTGGAATCTGGAATCTCTTTTTCTCCTCTCTCTTTAGTACTGAGGATTTGACCTTCTTCAGCAATTCGGAATAATTTAGTTCGTCCACTTTTTGACATCTGTACCTGCTTAAAGAATTTTTACAACATCTCTTGCGGTCAATTGTACGACATCATTTGACAGATGACAAACCCTGTCAACCAAGGGTGGTCCATAAGTTTGTCGCTTGTTAAAGAGGTTGTCATACAAATTTCTGGGTCAATTCACTGTAATTACCTCAAAAATCCTTGATAGTAAACAAGAAACATTATTTTTTAGTTAAAATTATTTAAGGTAATCACTAAATTATTTGTACGCCTTGGTTAGAAATATTTATATACAGTTAACTCTATGTCTACCTCAAGAGGAATGGTTCCAAGTGGATTCTAATAGTACCAGAAGAATTGCACTTCGTCTAACACCGCAGGAAGACGATGAGATAAACGACTACCTCAGCACCTCACTCAGATTCAAGTCGAAATCTGAACTTATCCGGGCAGCAGTTTACTCATACATACAGCAACCACAAACGAAGACGTCGTTCGAAGATACGGAGATAAAGCTTTCAAAAGCGACACTGAACACACTCGACCAAATGGTAGCGAAGGGACTTTTCAGAGATAGATACGATGCCCTCGAGTTCATCGTCCGGAAGGTCAATGAAGAGCACTTCCTACCCATGTGGCTCAATAAACTGGTCAGGGGATACCTTGACGACAGGAACCTTTTGAATATTGACAATCTCTCTTTCGAGGAGAGGGGAGAGGAAAAACAGAGGGGTGAAAAAAATGATAGATGAGAGCAACAGGTCTAGCCTGTTATACAAGTTGAGACGCGGCCTTACGCGAGACAGAAAGTTCTTAGAACCCTCCATTGTGTGCGTAGGTATTGGTGGAGGGGGTTGCAATATAGTATCCGAGTTAAGCAAGAAAAGAAGAGAAGTCAATCTGTACTGCCTGAACACAGATGCTCTCTCCAATGCGAAGAGGGGTGACGTCAAGTCCATCAACGTCGGTACCGAGTACATTCTTGACAACAGGGATTCGGGCGGTTTCGTTGAAGTTGCTAAGAAGGCATTCAAGGAAGACTCAGCTCTGATAGACGTTCAAGTGCTCAGAAGGGCCGACCTGGTCCTGCTGGTTACCGCACTTGGAGGAGGAACTGGATCGGGAGGAACCATTGAGATGGTGAAACTGTTGAAGAAGGAGAAGACCCCTTACAAAGTATTTGCGGTCAGACCGTTCGAGTTTGAGGACCACAGGAAAGAAATTGCAGACAGGGCGCTTGTCCAGCTGAGGAAAGAGACCGATCACATTGAGGTCTACGACAACAACGAGTTCGAATCGATCAAGGAGATTAACGAGAGAATCAAGGAGGACATGGACCAGACCATGGAGAGCCAGCTCAAGCTTTACGATACCATATACGGGAAGTACAGGGATTCATTTGATTCAATAGTCGAGGAGACGCTGGAAGAGGTCATGAGCGAACAGTCGATCACGATAGACATCGAGGTGGATCCGCTGGAAACAGAGGTTTCCAAACCTCTCTAATTCTTTTTTTATCATTATACCAATTTTGAAGATATTTCCATCGTTTTTATTGCCTACCTTTTGGTCGAAATGGGGCCTCCTACCGCTAGCCATTCAGAACACGCTATAATCTATCAGGCAGCGAAGTGTATACCAATGCATCGGTTCGCTTGATGGTTCTACTCAAGACCTACCAGCTTTCCTAAGTAGCGTATCGAGTGCGTTCATGGGCTGATCCCGTTAGGCATTTCAAAAGGAAAATAGATATCAACTAATTCCATTACACTCCATATGTCAAGGCTCTCTGTCTTGCTCAAGCAACTGAATCCCTCAAGGGGGATTGAGGCGAACGAAAAGTTGATCTCCAGGACTCTGGAAGAGAGTTTTGATGTAGCGATATTTCCCGAAATGTTCTATTCGGGTTACATGGTCAGAGATAACATCACACTCAAGTTCTTGGATCAGAATTTTGTGAACAAGATAAGGGACGGGATCGGCGACAGGATGGTGATATTCGGCGCTCCCTACAGGGATCGATTCCTCTACAATGCTGCGGTCGCCATCACCAAGGACTCGGTTGATTATTACAAGAAGAAGCACCTTCCCAATTTCGGACCTTTTGAAGAGATGAGGTATTTCAGGAAGGGGGACAAACGTCTTTCGATAGACTTTAAGGGGTTCAAACTGGGCATCGAGATATGCTATGACCTGTTCTTTGGCGACTCCGTCGAGAAGGGTACGGACATTCTGGTAAACATATCCGCATCCCCTTTCACTTCCTACCCCTTCTTTGAGAACGTTTTCCCAGCGAGGGCCATAGAGAACCAATCGTACCTTGTATACGTGAACAATGCAGGACTCCAGCGAAACCAGGTTTTCTGGGGTGGTAGTGCTGTCTTCAACTCTGATGGGAAGGAGATACTGAAGCTCAAGAAATTTGAAGAGGATTCCGGAACTGCGATCGTAGATTCATCAGTCCTGGAACTCAGCAGGAGAAAGAGAAGGGTTCTAACCGAGGTACTCGATGAAATTGAAAAATGACCTCTTTCTTGCAAAGGTACTAAACACCGAACTAAAGTACCAGTTTCTCAAGAACACACCACGGTTCCAGAAGAGCGATAAAGAATCCGTCAGGAATGCGAAGAGATACCTTGCAAGCAACGCTCGTTCGTCCGTATACGTAAATTCGATGATCTACGGATCTCTCTCCGTCTTTTTTGGTTTCGGTAGTATCGCAACAAAGTCCGTGATTCCTGGTGATTATTTCATCCTATTTCTTCTTCTTCTGATCCTCGCAATAATGAGCGATACGCAGTTCTACCGTGGTATCTGGGATATGAGACTTCTGACACCGCTGACTCAGCTTCCCATAAAGGTGGAAAGGAAGGTTGTGCCATTTTCGTTATTTCTCTACAACGAGTTCTACCTTCCATTCGTGACGCTGCCTGCGGGAATCATAATCTCGGTGGAAAGAGGGAGCCCCATTCCAATCGCAGTCTTTTTGCTCTTCACGATTCTTTTCATCTACATCGCCAGATTGATCTCGCTCATACTCGGAGTAACATTCGTTAAGACCAACACGAACAGGAAAACAAAGAGACTGTACCTGGGTCAGATCTTTCAGGTCCTAATATTTGTAGTCTTCATCCTTTCTATTGAGATTGCGACAAATCAGTCCTACCAGACTTTCATCAAGATCCCTCAGTTCCTGTACTATTTCATCCCCGTCACTACGCAGTACCTGACTACCTTATCCTTCTACCCCTTTGCTGCATTTACGTTGCTCTTTGCACTCGTTTACCCCACATATTCATTCGTTCAGAAGAGAAGTTTCACTGAAAAGATGGAAACATTTGCGGACGTAACTATGGAGCGCAAGGCGAGACTCTCTCTCAGGTTAAAGAAACCAGTCGGTTCTCTCATAGACAAGGATTTCAAACTGGTTCTAAGGAGAAGGGGAGCGATCATGATCATGGTACTGCCAATCACTTTCATAATTCCCATTATTCCGGAGCTGCTCTCCACCTCAGCCAGTTCCCTCCAGTACTCATTCTATGTACCGTACGTCTCATCTGTATTCCTGATAGATCTCATACTCCTAGTAGGGCTCGAAGGGAAAGCTGCCTGGCACCTATCCGCTCTGCCCATAACGAGAAGACAGTTCCTCTTTTCCAAGCTGGTTGCCATATTCGGCATTGGCATGGTCTATTATGCGGTCCTGATAGTCATTATTGCATTTGCGAACAGGGGTCTCGTCTCATACATGCTAATCAATTACCCATTCTTTGCCCTCATTCTCACTTCCGTACTGTTTGCGGGTGGAAGTTACCTGGTAAATGCCATTCCAAACGAAGTCTATTCGCTGTCACAGGAGGGAATCGGCGGTAGACGGGTCTTCCTCAAGACTTTCCTCATTGCACTGCCCATAATATTACTAAATGCCCTCATATTCGCCGGCTCCAAATACATCCTCACCTTCCATGTTTCGAACTACCTGAAGGGGTACTCCCTCACAATCGTGCTAGATGCCTTTGTTTCCCTTCTATTCCTGAGACTTTTTGTAAAAAGGGGGGACCATTTCTAGGGCTATAACAGTTAAAGGGGAAGGTTAAATATTGTTATGTAATATTTATAATAGATCGTGGAAAAACTGTACACTCTAAGGGATGCGTGCGATATATTGCAGGTAGACCCAGCTACCCTGAGAAGATGGGACAACGAGGGGA
>CAYMKC010000067.1:0-6058 GCA_964391105.1 uncultured Thermoplasmatales archaeon | reverse complement strand
GCAGTTGGAAACAATCTTTTGAGTGCTTTTATCTCCCCATCCAGTATGTGAGAAACTGCATAGCGAGTGAATGGAAACCACAGCCCTCTCATTTTCAGGTCTACTCGTATCATGATTTTTTCCTGCAAAACCTGGAATATTTGATAACCACTCAGAGGTCCATCGCCATACTTGATCATGACCGACAGGTCATCCTTCCTCCTTCCTATCCATTCCATTTGTCTTTTCTTTCTGAAAGCAAGAATCGATTCTCTGTTGTTCTGATCAATTCTCGTTATCTTGACGTGTCCCTTCCATATGCTCGTATCGTCGATACTCTCTACTAGTTTTTGAAATGCATCTTCAGGTTGTTCGCTCAAGGGAAATTCGTAGTAAACCCTCACACGTCCAGATTCTTTCCTAAAATATAGTTTTTTGAAAGAATTGTAACTGGGCAAGGATTTCCAGAAATGTTAATCCGTCCATACCTATTCTCTATTAGCCTTCAATTTCGAGAGCGTGAAATTTCCCGGAGGTTACCTTCCGCATCTTCGAGGAATGAAGCAAATTAGAAGGTATTTTCCATTCCAACACCACCTTTGGTATTCTCAGATATTTCTCGTTTGAGTCCAGGTCTCAATACCAAAACTAGGTCCGGTCCTTACTCCTCACCGAACTATGGTAAGCAAAGGCGTAAGATACATTTTTGAAGATCGGACCTATTTTGTCCCTATAGAATTCAGCACTCTTTCCTGCATTGTCTGCTTTCAACGCAAACGCAATCACGTGATTGATCTATGAAATCTTCACCCTGGTCACATTTCAACTTTTTCTTGAACTTTCCAACTAAAGAATTAATTACCTGACGGCATAAAGCCCAGTGAAAAAAATCTTCGACGATGCTTCCCTTGGCAGAATAGGACTAGGAACCTGGCAACTCGGACTCAAGGGTTGGGGTCAGGGTTACGAGAGTGAGGAGCTCGTGGATGCTCTGAAGCTGGGTATAAAGAACGGATTGAACTTCATCGATACCGCGGAGATTTATGGAAGAGGAAAGTCAGAAATTCTGGTGGGAGAAGCCCTGAGAGGATTTGAAAGGAAGCAGTTCTATGTAGCCACAAAAATAGCCGGTTTCAATGCGACCAAGGGGAGAGTCAGGAAGAGTCTCGCCAACAGCCTCAAGAGAATGAAACTTGAATATGTTGACCTATACCAGGTACACTGGGAGCCAAGTGCGTACACCAACGTCCCGGAATTGTTCAGAGAACTTGAAAGAGTGGCGAATGATGGTTTGATAAATCATATCGGAGTATCGAACTTCAGCACCCGGTCAATCGAGATAGCGAACAATTCAATGAAAGACTTTAGAGTGGAGAGCAATCAGATCAAATTCAATTTGGTGGAAAGGCCGAGCTCTAAGCTGATGGAGTTCATGAAGACGAATGACGTTAAGCTGATCGCATGGAGTCCGCTCGGCCAGGGATTCCTATCCGGAAAATATTCGGTTAACTCGAAACCAACAGGTGGTGTAAGAAGGATCAACAAACTGTTTTCCACATCGAACTTCTCAAGATTCGGTTTCCTGCTTAAAGAACTTCAGCGGATCTCAAGCGATCTGAGTGTGAACCCTACCCAGCTAGTACTTGCGTATGAGAAGCACTTGGGTGTACTGCCCATTCCGGGATTCAAGAACGCTAAACAAGTCACTGACATTGTCGAGGCAAACTCGATTGAACTCTCTGATCGGGACATATCCGCAATTGACGCTGCGATGAAAGGGAGCGGATACCTCGAAACATCGACGGGTTTCTATCCCAGGGCAATGCCGAATTTCCTCGCGAGATTGGGCTTCCTGTTCATTTGATATAGACAACTGTCGAATCTCAATGTCGGCAAAGGCTAAATATCTGATGAAATTGAGTGCTGATTGTAATGAGTTCGATTGTATCCTACGGATCGTACGTTCCTAGGTTTAGAATCAAGACAGAGGAGATTGCAAAGGAGTGGGGAGAGGATCCTGAGAACATAAAGAGTGGACTCTTCATTCACAGCAAATCCGTGCCTGGTCCAGACGAAGACGTATTGACAATTTCAGCCGAGTCTGCAAAGAATGCGTTCAGAAGAACAGATCTAGACAAGAGCAAGATAGGTGCAATTTATGTCGGTTCTGAGAGTCACCCTTACGCAGTCAAGCCAACATCTTCGATCTTGGTCGAGGCGCTTGGTCTACCTTACGACATCCATTCAGCAGACTATGAGTTTGCTTGCAAGGCTGGCACAGCCGCAATGCAGAATGTAATGGCGATGGTAGATAGCGGACAAATAGAGAATGGAATAGCCATTGGTGCGGACACTTCTCAGGGGGCTCCGGGCGATGCACTTGAGTATTCAGCTTCAGCTGGAGGGACTGCAATACTGATAGGAAAGAATGGTTTCGTGGATTTCAACGCAACCCTTTCATTCACAACAGATACACCAGATTTCTGGAGGAGAGAGGGGGAGAAGTATCCTAGCCACGGTGGAAGGTTCACTGGTGAACCGGCTTACTTCAAGCACGTTATGACGGGAGCGAAGAAGATGATGGAGAGACAGTCTACCAAGCCAGAAGACTATGATTATGCCGTTTTTCATCAACCGAACGGGAAATTCCCAACTCGGGTCGCAAAGATGCTCGGGTTCAAGGACGAACAGGTGAAGGACGGATTGCTAACACCCTACATTGGAAATACGTATTCGAGCTCAATGATGATAGGGCTCTCGGCCATCCTTGACAAGGCAGAGAGCGGGGACAGGATACTTGCAGTTGCATTCGGAAGTGGGGCTGGTTCGGACGCCTTCGATCTAACCGTGAATGACAGAGTCAAGACGATGAGGAGAGAGGGGGCTCCGGGGGTTATGGAACAGGTGAACAAACCTATATGGATAGACTACGCAACTTATGTGAAATACAGGGGCAAGATAATAATGAGGGGGGCTTGAACGTATGAGAGATGTATACGTACTGGGTGTTGGAACAACGAAGTTTGGCGAGCTTTGGGATTTGAGCCTGAGGGAGCTCGCATCAGAGGCGGGCCTCAAGGCGATAATAGACGCGGGGATATACGCTGAAGATGTAGATGCACTCTATGGAGCGAATACGAGTGGAGGCCAGTTTGTAGACCAGGAACAGATTGCAGCTCTGATAGCTGACTATTCCGGGATAACTGAACTGAACATACCCTCCATAAGGATAGAGGCTGGATCTGCAAGCGGGGGTGCTGCTCTCATGCAGGCCTTTCTGGCGGTAAAGTCAGGTCAGTACAACACCGTAGTGGTGGGGGGAGTTGAGAAGATGACCGACGTACCTTCTGAGGTTGCAACGGAAATAATAGGCGGATCTCTGGATGCAGAATGGGAAACATTTTTCGGAGCAACAGAGTGTTCAATTGCCGCAATGATCGCTAGAAGGCACGAATACGAAGGATCTGCGAAGAGAGAGAATTATGCGGCCTTCCCAGTCATTTCGCACAAGCACGCATCGATGAACGACACTTCACACTTCAAGAATATCATAAAGCTAGAGGATGTAATCAAAGCTACTCCCGTAGCCGAGCCGCTAACTGTATTCGATAACGCTCCAATAAGCGATGGTGCGTCAGCTCTGGTTATTTCCGGAGACGAGAAGAAGATTAAAGATTCATCCCACCCGATAAGAATCAAGGCAAGTGCCGCAGCGAACGACTTCCTATCTCTGCACGATAGGAAGAGCATCGACAGGTTCGGTGCAGTGAAAAAGAGTACAAACACGGCCCTAAATTCCGCGGGAATAGTGATTGGAAAGATCGATGCTATGGAGATTCATGACTCCTACAGTATTGCTGCACTGATCCAAATGGAAGAGATTCTGGGAAAGGAAGCAGTGAGGATGACAGAGGGCAATGACTACTACTACAACTCTTCGCTTCCAATAAACGTATCAGGAGGACTCAAGGCACATGGAAATCCGCTAGGTACCAGTGGGCTTTATCAGGCCGTGGAGGCAACGATTCAATTGAGGGGTAATGGGGGTCAGCGCCAAATCAAGGATCCTAGAAATTTCCTGATACACAACATGGGTGGCCTGGGAACGACATCAGTATCTACAATCATCGGAGTTGATTAAAATGAGCGAAGTTCCTCGATTTTGGAGAGAGTCGAGACACAGGTACAGGTTAGTGGGAACCAGATGTTTGAATTGCAACACCCTATATTTTCCACCGAGGGTTGTGTGTCCGAGTTGCCGAAGAGATTCGATCGGAAAGATGAAGGAAGAAGAGATGTCCGGAGAAGGAGAGATCTATTCGTATACCGTGGTCCACGATGGATTGGAGCAATTTAAAATGCAGGTACCATACGTCATGGCCCTCATACAGATGAAGGAAGGTCCGTTGGTGACAGGACAGATAGTCGATTGCTCTCCCCAAGAGGCGAAGATAGGTACGAAGGTAAAAGCGACTCTAAGAAAGGTAAGAACTGAGGGCAAAGAGGGTATAATTCAGTACGGTTACAAGTTCACCATCTGTCCATAAAGAAGGATTGAGAGTGGAGTAAGCTTCACTCTCAACATCCTTCCGAGCCCAACTCATCCCAGTATCAAAAATAGCAGTGCACTACCTTTATGATGTCACAAAGGTGATTGCCAAATTCATCCTAAATCCCCAGGGCACGGTACGTCAATCCATGTTGAACGCCGTGATTCCTTGCGTCAGGTTTCAAAAATGAATTCGGTACCTTTCCCAACCTTCGCTTCTCTAGGACTTGACGCTCACGATAGTCACGTAGAAATAGAGCGTCTTCCCTACGAGATAAGAGTTGTCATTGATGAAGTAGTAGTTTCCTGAAACCCCGCTGACGTAAGAGCTAGAATTCAGCATTGTACCATTCACAGCGTTGGTGTGGTAGCTTATCGTAGAATTATTACCACTCCCTGCGATTTTCTCAGTTATCACGCTGAACTGTGTGTTGTTGTACGGATAGTACTGCCCCCCCGGAGTTGGTTTGTTTTCTATCTCCACGTACCAGCTATTGAAACTCAGGACGGAAACTGGCCATCCATAGGTAGGACTCTTGACCGTTTCTCCCGCATTGGGAAATACACCATATTCGGATTTGAATGTCGAATAGTTAAGGACCTGGTAGGTTGGAACTGTTCCGTTCAAGCTGTACTTGTGGATCTTACTTGCGTTTTCCAGACCATAACCAAGGGCAGGCGGAATCGCAATCGTGCTGGATTGGCCCTTCGCCATTCCTACTATACCCTGGTCGAACCCCCTTATCATCGATCCCGATCCAACCGTGTCGTTGAGTACAGTGAAAGGCGGATGGTAGTGGAAGTCTGGTGCTTTAGGGTATGTGGTGTTGTTGTCTGCGATGCTCGCTATGTTGGTGTCGAAAACCATTGGGTTGCCATCTATGACTATATACCCATAATACCAGAGCGTCACATTGTCTCCGTTCTTTACAACAGTAAGCTTGGGCTGAACGTAATGGAATGCTCCGTATGATGCGACCGGTACGATTATCACCAGTGCAATCAACAGTATTATGAGGGTCCTGAACTGCATTCACCCTCCAACAATAACAAAGATAAAAAACTAATCATTTCCACACTCGTCTGAACATTGATGGTGCTCGACATACCACACCCAACAAAAGACTGACAGGTCAAGCAATCATTTTTCAGGTAAAGAGTTTTCTATTATAATCATTCTGTTCTATTTTTATTTACGAATAATTTTGGAATCTCGAAAAATATAAATCGAACTCGCAGATTTAGTTGTATGTATTCTGACAAGTCGTCAGGCACAGAATCGTTCGAGCTTTCCAAGAGAGATCTCTATCCATTTCCATTTTGGGCAAATGTAACAGAGGCGATTTGACTGACATCCAACGATATCACAAGAGTAAACAGATACCCTCAAAGAGCCAGCTACGATAAAGAGCTGCTACTTGACATTCTCGCCAAGGGCTATGCCTGCCACGTGGGTTTTCAATCGGACGGACAACCTTTCGTGATACCAATGATGTACTACAACAACTCTGAATTTATCTACCTTCACGG
>CAYMKC010000066.1:2986-6198 GCA_964391105.1 uncultured Thermoplasmatales archaeon | reverse complement strand
AACAGATTAAAGAGATACAACCAAGATGCGTATATACCTGCCCCTGAACCGAAACCTGCCGACACGTATGCATAGTATCCACCTGCATGAGAGATTCTCCTAGAAAAAGAGTAATTCATATACATTGCAGAGAGGACTCCTATGACCGCGATCACATAGGTAATCGGCAAGGATGCACCTAGTATTCCTGCCTCAACTACGTAGAACGAAGCGGCAGTGGCTGCGGGAGCAACAAACGCCAAACTCTGAAAAACTCCGAGCCAGAGGCCACCCGTATTTTTCTTAAGAACTCTACTTGAATCTTCTACGGCCATAAGATTGTAAATAATTCACATCTTATTTAAGGATGTTCGGAACTAATCCCAGGAACAATTTTGGGAAATAATAGTGTCTGTTTAGTCCAATTACGGATAAATTTTGCTTCAATTTTAAATATAGGCATAAACTGATGACTCCATGAACGCACACAAAGGAACACAACCTGATGTTTTTGATTTAAGATTGCTCAAGCAGCTTACAACCGATGCTTCGCAAACAAACTTACAGCTTGGCAAAAAGATCGGGATATTTTCTGCGTCGGCTGTGAGCAAGAGAAAGAAATCACTAGCTGAGAAAGGCTTGTTAAGTGGTATACGGGCATCCCTTAATTGTGAGAGGTGTAATCTAGATTATCCGGTCGTTATATTTGTGAGAGGAAAGTACGGACTCAACTATGTTGAAACACTAGGTGAAAGACTTAAAAGTTTGCCTGGAATACTCTCGATCTATAATGTGAGTGGTGACATAGATTTTGTAGTCTTTGCAGTCTACAAGAATCGAACTGAATATCTGGCAGTTCTGGACAAGTTGTACGACATGAACGAGATAGAAAGGACAGACACAAGGCAGATCTACAAAATGATAAAAGACTTTGATTATTCCAATGCCATCGATCTGAATTCCGCCTCATCTAAAAAGTGATACCAAAATTCAATTGATAATACCAATTCAGATGGGAAGGTTCTCCCAGTCAATCAGATCTTCGTCACTTGGTGTTCTTATTTCTAGAACACTTAGAATCTGAGTGAATAGTTGGTCCTCAATTTCCGTTTTATCTTCCTTCCGGAAGAATGGCTTGTTCAGAAGAGATCCGATAACAGCTATTCCCTTGACGGTCTGTTGTTTTTCCTCGCTGGTAGAAATATCGTGAATCTGACGCGCGAATCTCTTGTTGAGTTCATCCTTCTTTAGATCTTCTAGAAAATCATTAACGGTCTTATTGAGAAGCTTTAAATGCTCCTTTGCCAAGAGAATTCTCACTTTGAACTTGGGGTTAAATTCAATGTGATCTCCTTCAACCTTGAACCATTTAACGCCATCTGTTTCAAAAAATACTGTTGCAAGTGCTTCTGCTACCTTTTTTGGATTAGAGAAATCAAGACCACTTGCGAGGTTATACACGACAGTTGATCCGTCTTCAGAAGTCTTCCTTGACTGCAGTATTATAGAAGCTAAATCATCGTTAACTGACATTGAAGACGAAACGAAACAACCATATATAAAGTGTTCTTGACCATTCTAGTATTCTAATGATTCATCAAATGAATATTGTTGACTCTTCAGTTGTCGAGTTACGTATTGTTGGCGATAACAATTGTGATAAAAACATTGATTAGTTTGTCAAAGATAATTGTATGCAATCATAGATTGTCGGAAAGAAGGAGAAGAAATGGAGATATATGGAAGAAAAGAATTCAGAGAAGTTTTCACTGAAGTGGCAAGAGAATTAACTAGTGCAAGAGATAGAAACGGGAACATACTCGACATACACAGTATTATGGCTGCTTCTTCTTCGGGGGAAACCTACGAATACTTTTTCAAGGAAAGGGGAACCCTTTGCGAACTGCGATCACTGAGCAAGACTGTAATTGGATTAACCATAGGCATTGCGATGGAGAAAGGACTGTACCTAAATGGTCAAAAGGTTACTCTTGACACACCGATTTGGCCCTACTTCAGAGATTTAGTCAATTTGACAAACAAGGGGAATCTGCCAAGACTCGAGAAAGTGAAATTAAGACATTTGTTGACTCATACCATTGGTCATGAAGTCGGATTGATGTTTAGCAAGAAGATCAAAGATATCCCTCCAGAGAGGTTGTTGGATTACATATGGAACACCGATATGACCCACGATCCTGGTGAGCTGTTTGTCTACTCCAATGCAGGACCATTCTTGATTTCAGTTCTGATACAAGAAGGTTTGGGAATGAATCTCTCGGAATGGGTCAGGGACTTACTTTTCGAACCGCTTGAGATAAAGAAATTCGAATGGAGAAAATATGGAAAGTATTGCGCAGGTTCAACAGGCTTGAAATTATCTCACGAAGACCTCCACAAGCTCGCCCTCTTATTTCTGAAGGATGGAATGTACGACAATAGACAGATTGTTCCGAAAGGCTGGATCGATGACATGAGAACCCCGAAGGCCAGGATGCAACGTGTGAACAAAATGGAAAGTGTCCTTCAAAAATATTCTTACGGATACTATCTATGGATAGACAAAGAGGGAAATTACTTCGCAGATGGAACGAACGGCCAATATCTGATAGTGCTTCCCGCTAAACGGACTGCAATCACGGTACTAAGTAATCAAGAAGATATGAAACCTATAAAAGAAAGTATTAGACCTTTCCTTCAGTAAAATGGTTAGAACCGTCCCCAATAAGCACTGTACTGTGTAGTATGGACCTATACTCAGCGAAGCCTGTGATTGCACAGAACTCATTTATCCAATTTCTATGGCGTGCAGTGAGATCTATAAACACTTAGCAGGATGTGAAATCAGTAATGAATTCATTGGAGAGGGGTCGAATGAAGACTTTTTCCACTCTGACAGTGAAGGTATAGAACGACTTCTCAATGAAGGGGAACGATCTCCAGAGCCACATCAAGAACCCCAAGAAGAGGGATAGGATACTCAGGAATACCAGAGGGAGGCAGAGGAACAGAATAAGGGAAGCCCTCCAGAAGTTGTCTTCAAAGATGGTTGAGGAGCATCCAAATTATTCCTTCATACCCGAGGACCTGAAGAGCGTAAGGAAAAGGTCCAAGAAGACCTCAAGAAAGAATCTAACGGGCTCTACTAGAAAACAGTCAAAGAAGTAGTTTAGGATCTATTTGAATGGATGGTCCTATTCCCAGTTCCAGAGGATGGCAGACTATAAGAGTCC
>CAYMKC010000066.1:0-2886 GCA_964391105.1 uncultured Thermoplasmatales archaeon | reverse complement strand
AAATTCAACAAGCTTAAATATGGCAGGTACCATCACGATTTGAAGTACCATGTCTGTACCAGAAAGCATGCAGTGCAATTCCTCAATAGTTGAGAATGAGTCTGATGTAGTCTGGACTACGATGTCAACAGTGGTTGTCACAGGTTCTCGAATTACATCAACACAAACACTTGAGCCACTAACATATAGTTCCACTACGTCAACTTCTGGAACACCTTCTCAGAGAGGAATAACAACACAGTCCTATTCTGGCAAGTCACGGGCCTTCATCCGGGATTCGTTTTACGAAGAGCAAAGTAAAAGCATTTGTGAACAGTCTTATGCAGCTCAAAATTCTGAAAATACCTGACCCTGTTTCAGTAAACAGCCTGGCTCTCATTTCGAGACAACCCAACTTATGAGATTCCAAACGAAGTTAGAACCAGTATGATACAGGAACAGACTGACCATTTTGTGGTACTGTTGCAGCACGAACACAGCGTAGATATGAAGAATAGTCCTGATCGGATTACTGCAATCAAGTTTTCAGCATCGTTCCTACGAATTCTGTCTGTAAACTTAGATAGTTTCAAGATCCCTTGCGGGGTGAAACTATGAAGCGTATAGTAGTCGAGGCTCCAGCTTCATCAGCAAATCTTGGAGCAGGGTTTGATGTATTCTCTATCGGACTGAAAGATCCGAGGGACAGCATTGAACTTCTTGCTCTAGAATCCAACGAACAGGAAGTTAACATCAATTACACTAATGGATACGTTGCGTCGGGATCAGAGACTACGGCAGCTGGCGCTGTAGTTAAAGCGGTGGCTAAGGAACTCGATCTGAAATTCAAGCTAAATGTGACAGTCAATAATAGGATACCCATAGGTGTAGGGCTGGGCAGCAGTGCAGCATCATCTGTAGCGGCTGCACTTGCCATGAATCGAGCGTTCGACCTAGGTCTTTCTGACGAGCGCTTGTTATCGTATGCAGTGGAGGGTGAGTTTGCGGCATCGGGAGCGAGACACTATGATAACATTGCTGGATCCCTACAGGGAGGCTTCAGGATAGTCCACCAGAGACCCCTCAAAACAGTCGGGTTCGCTCCACCAAAAGGTATGACAGTTATTGTAATTACTCCCGTGGTAAAATTACCAAATAGAAAGACGGAATTCGCGAGATCATTGTTGCCTAAGAACGTCAACCTGGAAGAAATGACAAAAAACATATCATTAGCTTCGAGGGTGGTCGCGGGATTTGCGAAAGGCGATGTTGCAATGATAGGAAGCGGACTGGAAGACTCGGTGGTCGAACCGGCAAGAAAATCGATGATACCATGGTTCGACGATGTCAGGAGATCTGCTTTGCTTGCTGGAGCGGCAGGGGTTTTCATCAGTGGAGCCGGACCAAGTATGGCAGCTGTTGTGGATGGGCTCAAAATGGATCCTAGGAGAGTGCACAAAGCTATGACTCAATGTTTCGCGATCCATGGAATTTTAGCAAAGGGATTCATAACAACTGTGGGAGGCGGAGCTAGAGTTGTTGAAGAGCAATAGCAATTGGTCAATGCACTGTTTCGACTGCGGCAAGGAATTCGGAAAAGAACCAATTTCTTCCAGATGCGATTGTGGTGGAATTCTGGAACTGACGCTAAAGAAGGCTATGCCAATATTCGAAGACTTCGAGGGCACTGGCGTTTGGAGGTATTCAAAAGTTCTTCCGGTAAAGGTTGGAACTCGACCTGTGACGATCAATGAAGGGAATACTCCACTAATTAGTCTGGACAGAATTGCAAGGCACACAGGATTGCAGTTATTCCTAAAGAACGAAGGTCAGAATCCTACCGGGTCATTCAAAGACAGAGGGATGACGGTAGCGGTTACAAGAGCACAGGAGATGGGTGCAAAGACACTAGTGTGTGCATCAACAGGTAACACTTCTGCCTCTGCTGCTGCTTATGCGGCTAGAGCAGGGATGAGAGCCATGGTTCTGGTTCCTTCCGGTAAGATAGCTGGCGGGAAACTGGTACAAGCCATGGTGCATGGTGCGAAAGTAATCCGGGTTGCTGGAGACTTCGATGCCACCTTGGATTTGATGATGAATCAGGCAAGCAGAAGGAGAGATCTGTACGTGGTCAATTCAATAAATCCATTTAGAATTGAGGGCCAGAAAACAGGAGCATACGAGATATTCGAACAGCTCGGCAAGAGAGTTCCGGACTATGTGGTCCTGCCCGTAGGAAATGCAGGTAACATAAGCGCTTACTGGAAAGGCTTCTCTGAGCTGAAGGAGTGGGGGATCGCAAACAGAACACCAAGAATGATAGGCGTCCAGGCATCAGGAGCTGCTCCTCTAGTCGAGGCATTTCTAAAGGGAGGAGATGTCGTTTCTAGATGGAACAATCCAGAGACAGTAGCTTCCGCTATTCGAATAGGCAACCCCGTATCCTGGGGAAAGGCACTGCGGGCCGTAAGAGATTCAGGGGGAGAACTCTTGACAGTCTCTGATCAAGAAATATTGGCTGCCCAAAGAAAGCTGGCCGAAGACGATGGGATTTTTGTCGAACCAGCGAGTGCAACTCCCATTGCAGCTCTGGCCCACCTTACGAAGAAAATTGGAAGAAAATCGATTGTTGTCTGCATTGGAACCGGTAACGGTTTGAAGGATCAGAGCGTAGTTCCCATCGATGCCGAGAAACTTCCTCTCGTCTCTAATATCAGAGAATTGACAGAATTTCTCTAGCTGTCTCATTGCCTAATAACGAGAATTTTGGACCCGAAGGACCAGAATGTGAATAAAACGTCTGCCAGACCGCATCATTGACAGTACAAGAAAATCTTTCAAAGTGAAAACGACAATCCAAAAAACAACCGCAAATAGCGAATGCGGAGGGCCGGATTCGAACCGGCG
>CAYMKC010000065.1:4801-6229 GCA_964391105.1 uncultured Thermoplasmatales archaeon | reverse complement strand
GCAACGATTCTCAAAATACGGAAGGAAGAATTGAAGGGTGTTCTGCGAGAGGTGTGCGTTTGATGGAGGGAACCCAGAATAAGATATGCGTTAGCATATCTGGACTTTCAGCGGCAGAAACTATTCGGACGATCAGGGCAGTGAAGATGGCCGAAATAAGGATTGACAGTATGAAAGTCTCAAAGGAGGAAGTGAGTGCAATATTTTCCTCCGCAACGAACCTCATCGCGACTTGTAGGAAGGGGCCACTGAAGGATTCGGATAGGGCAGAATTCCTGATCGCTGCGATAGAGAGTGGCGCTTCCTATGTTGATCTAGAAGTAGATTCGACAAAGGGCTACCGAGACAGGATTATGAAGAAAGCAAGAGAGGTCGGCTGTAGGGTGATACTGTCCTATCACAACTACTCAACGACCCCCTCTGATTCGGATTTGAAAAATGTAGTGAAACGATGCCGAGATCAGGGTGCACACCTCGTAAAAATTGCTTGCAAGGCTAACTCTTACTCGGACAGTGCAAGATTGCTCGGGCTTCTGGGTCATGAGAAAAACTTGATAGTTATTGGAATGGGAGAAAAAGGTAAGATTACCAGGGTGGTGGCTCCCATCCTTGGCTCCCCATTCACATACGCTGCGCTGACTGAAGGGATGGAAACTGCCGACGGACAAATGGAAGTGAAGAAACTGAAGAAAATGATAAGGGTGCTCTCATGATTGTCAACAAGGATTTCTACTGTCTGATTGGAGATCCAGTGACTCACTCTCTGTCCCCAGTAATGCAGAATTCCGCTTTCCTGGAGTCGAATATTGGTGCTGTATATATAACTGTACTCGTTAGACCCAATGAACTTGAACGGGCGATTTCTTCTCTTCAAGAACTCAACGTTAAGGGGTTCAACGTGACTATGCCTCACAAGCAAAGTATGATCGAATTCATTGACCAGATAGACGTAACTGCAGAGAAGATTAGGGCAGTTAATACTGTGGCAGTAAGAGAAGGAAAACTCATCGGCTACAATACCGACGGTATCGGTGCTTTGGAAGCCATAAAGGGCGTAATGTACGACCTGAAAGGGAAGAAGGCAGTGGTCCTGGGTAGGGGAGGTACAGGAAGAGCAGTCAGTTTTGGACTGGAAGCTGCAGGAATGAAAACAACCGTTTTGGGAAGAGAAGATATGTTGGGAGGGAGCCTATCTACGGAAATTAAGGATGCGGACTTAGTCTGTAACTGTACACCGATAGGCATGATATCTGAATCCAGCCCAATTCCAGCTGAGTTACTGAGAAGTGACCTGGTTGTTTTTGACGCCGTATATAAAGACAGGGAGACTGACCTCATACGGGAGGCAAAGAAGTCGGGTTGCAAGACTATCGATGGATTGCAAATGCTTGTTAACCAAGGCGCCAATTCATTCAGACTCTGGACGGG
>CAYMKC010000065.1:2002-4701 GCA_964391105.1 uncultured Thermoplasmatales archaeon | reverse complement strand
GGTGGAGGGTCTGTTCTCAACTTTGAGAATATTTCTCGAATGAAGGATCGGGGCACGATTGTACTTCTGAAGGCAAACCCATCGACGATATGTGAGAGGCTAAGAGACGATGGGACTAGGCCAATTTTGGCTGGGACAACCGGTGTTATCGATCGAAAAGGGATCATCAAAGAACTCAACTCCAGAAGACCGTACTATGATATCGCCAGAGACTTCGAAATTGTCACAGATGGAAAGTCCATTGAAAGTGTGGCGAGTGAGGCAATCGAAAAGTTGAGTGATGTCTGATGAACAGTTACGGAGTTAAAATTGCTGTTAGGCATTCGATTCTCGATGGGGAGATTGTTGCGTCCCCATCGAAGAGTCAGACCCACAGAGCCCTAATTTGTGCTTCACTGGCCAATGGAATCAGTATAATTTACAATCCGCTTGTCTGCGATGATACCGCGGCCACCATGAGAGCTTGCGAGACTCTGGGGGCTAGGTTTATAGTAAAAAGCGAAGAGAAGATAGTTGTTCAAGGAATAGGAGATAATCCTCACGAGATCGGGAAAGAGATCGACTGCTCAGAATCAGGTTCTACACTCAGATTTGTCACTCCGATAGCAGCTGTTCTGAATTCCGAAATCACATTCACTGGAAGAGCTAGCCTGGGGAAGAGACCTATCGGAGAGTTACTCTCAGTCCTGGAAAAACTGGGTGCGAGAATCCAATTTTTGGGAAAAAGAGACGGAATACCTTTCAAGATTGTCGGAACCAGCGAGGTCACGGTAACGAACATAGCAATCAGGGGAGACGTTAGTTCTCAGTTCATTTCTGGATTACTATTTGCGCTCCCGCTAGTAAGCGGAGATACTGAGATCGAAATCTCTACCGAACTGGAATCCAAGGACTACGTTGAGCTCACTCTCGATGTCTTGGAGAGATTTGGTATAAAAGTTCAGAAATCTGCGGATTTTAGGAGCCTCAGGATAAGGGGCGGACAGAGATATACAAATGCAGACATTTCGATAGAAGGCGACTACTCCTCCTCTGCATATATGCTGGTTGGGGCCGCTATTTCAGGAGGAGAAAGGGGAGTGACCGTGAAAGATCTGTATCGCGAGTCCAAACAGGGAGACCGGATGATTGTGGACATCCTAAAAGATATGGGCGCAAACGTAGAAGTCAAGGATTCTTCCGTGACGGTGAAAAAGAGTGATTTAATCGGGACAAAGATAGATGGGAGAAATATCCCAGACCTCATTCCAATTCTAGCTATTGCTGCGACCAGAGCGAAAGGCACTTCAATTTTCGAAGGTATAGGCAGACTCAGGCTGAAGGAGAGTGATCGTCTTTCCGCCATAAAGGAGCTGGGGAAAAAGCTGGGATGCGAAGTCATAGTTGAGAATGAGACTATGACCATTTCAGGAAACTGCGATTTAGAGCTCAATGATGCAGTTGAGTTCGCTGATCACCGACTGGTTATGGCCGCCGTGGTAAGTGGGTTGGCAAGAAAGGGGGAGTTTATAGTCGGAAATCCAACCGCCGTTAAGAAATCCTACCCTGGATTTTTCGATCATTTGAGGGAACTGGGAGCGGACTTAATGGCCTTAAGCAATACGCTTGGAAATAACCTCAGGCTAAGCGTTTATGGGGAGAGCCATGGAAGAAGAATCGGGGCATTGCTCGACGGAGTTCCTGAAGGTCTTTTGATCGATAATGGAATGGTCCAAGAAGAACTCGAGAAGAGAAAGAGCGTCAGTCCTCTGACTACGGGAAGAAGGGAACCCGATGTCGTGGAAATCCTGAGTGGGGTAAAAAACAATAGAACAACGGGAGACAGAATTAGGCTAGAGTTGAAGAATTCTGATGTGAATTCCGAATTCTACGAAAGGAACAGGAACCTCATAAGACCGGGACATGCGGACTTTACGGCTCGCCAAAAATATGCCAGCGTTTTTGACTATAGGGGAGGAGGGTTTCTATCGGGTAGAATGACTGCATGTTTTGTTGCGGCAGGAGCCATTGCAAAGAGGATTTTGGATGAGAAAGGGATACGAGTTCTATCTCACATCGTCCAGATTGGAAGGGTAAGAATCAATTCCTTTCCGAGTGATGAGTATTTGCTAAATGTCAAATTCCCGGGCGTTGTCAAGTGCGCTGATCCTGTCGTAGCTAGTGAGATGCAAAGAGCGATTGAAGAAGCGAGAGAGGAGAGAGATTCTCTCGGGGGAATCGTTGAGTGCAGGGTATTAGGCATTCCTGTAGGAATAGGTGAGCCGATATTCCATTCACTCGAGGGTGAAATATCCCAAGCGATGTTTTCTATCCCGGCTGTGAAGGGGGTGGAATTTGGATCGGGTTTCAAGGGATCTGAGACGAGGGGAAGCGAGAACAACGACCCATTCCTGGTAGAAGGAGGCAGAGTAGTTACTCTCACCAACAATGCCGGCGGAATCTTGGGCGGTATCAGCAGTGGCATGCCTTTGGTCTTCAGAGTGGCGATAAAGCCGACTTCAAGTATTTCGAAGGAACAAAGGACTATTGACTATCGGAGGTCTGAGAACGTGACATTGTCCGTGAAAGGAAGACACGATCCGTGCATAGCAGTCAGGGCACCGCCAGTCGTTGAAGCGATGGCTGCACTGACAGTAGTGGATCTTTTGATGGCTGGAGGCTTAATAGATGGAACTGATTGAAATCAGAAAGAAGATCGA
>CAYMKC010000065.1:0-1902 GCA_964391105.1 uncultured Thermoplasmatales archaeon | reverse complement strand
ACATCAGTACTGAAGATTTTCAAGGATGCCCGAATCAATCTGACGATGATCGAATCTCTTCCTTCCAGAGATTCTTCTGGAAGGGTGAAATTCCTGATGGATTTTATAGGGAACGATTCAGAAAAGGGGTACGTTGAAGCACTGGAGGAGATAAGGAAGGAGACTGCTGAATTTAGAATCCTCGGCTGTTACAGGAGTTGGTCATAACGAAAATTGCAATAATTGGGATGGGAAAGATGGGGTCGTGGTTTGCCCATTTCCTACAGGATGGAAATGAGGTCGGGATATACGATATTGTCGAGACGAAGGCGAACGAAATAAGTGGAGCAGCGGCCTTGACTTCATTGTCTGATATAGGGAGATTTCAGCCAGATATCCTATTAAATGCCGTGACTCTAAGAAGCACTGTTGAAGTGTTTGAAGAAGTCTCTCCCCATCTGCCCAAGGAGTGTATCCTGGCGGACATTGCCTCAGTAAAGGGAAACCTGCCAGCTTATTTCAAGAACTCAGGGCACGAGTTTGTTTCTACACACCCTATGTTTGGTCCCACCAATGCAAATATGGATTTGCCACGTGGAGAGAGTGCTATAATAATAAGTGAGTCGAGCGATAGGGGGAAGAAATTTTTCAGAGACTTCTATCAGAATATCGGCTTAGAGGTATACGAGTTTTCGTTCTCGGAACATGATTCTATGATGGCCTACTCGCTGACCCTTCCCTTTTCCTCATCGATGGTGTTTGCGGCATGCGTGGATACGGGAGCGGTTCCGGGAACAAACTTCAGGAAGCACATGGAATTAGCTAAAGGTCTGCTTTCTGAGGATGACAGTCTGCTCTCAGAGATTCTGTTTAATCCTAAGTCCATTACGCAGCTCGACAAGATAACGGCCAGACTCGAATTGCTCAAGCACATTATCAGGGACAGAGACTATGAGGAAGCCACAAAGTTTTTCAATAAATTGAGACAGAATATACGTCAATGATGGATCTCCGACTATCCCTTTATTTGAGCTGGGCTAGTACGTTTGAGGACTCGGTCAGTCCCATCCACAGAAATTAACGAAGCTATGATTGAAACCATGAATAGTTATACATAGTTCTGGAACATCCTTAGCTCGCTATGGATAAGATAAGAGTCTGCGTAGCCGGGGCAATGGGTTGGGTAGGCAGGTCGCTCATACCAGTCATACAAGATGCCGGAGATATGTCCATCGTAGGTGCAGTATCTCGTTCATCCAGCGGAAAGGATATCGGGAATCTATTGAACATTAAGGGACTCTCGTTGATGATAATATCAAGTGTGAAGGATGCTTTGGAAGTGCCGACGGACGTACTCGTGGATTTCACTTCTCCAGAATCGGTGAAATCGAATGTTCTGACCGCAATCAGAAACGGCGTCAGAGTCGTGGTCGGAACTTCTGGCCTCTCAGATGAGGACTATGAGGAAATTGGCAGAGAGGCTGCGAAAGAGGAAGTTGGAGTCATAGCTGCAGGGAACTTTGCAATCTCCGCAGCGCTCCTCTTGCACTTTTCAGTACTGGCGGCTAAGCACATGCCATCTTGGGAGATAGTAGATTTTGCGTCCTCGAAGAAAGTGGATGCTCCAAGTGGAATGACGAGAGAGCTGGCGTACCGTTTGTCTAAAGTTGGAAGACCGGTAAGAGAAATTCCGATCAGCGATGTGAGGGGTATAAAGGAGGCGAGAGGAGCAAGCGTCAACCATACGCAAGTTCATTCTATTCGTCTTCCTGGTACAGTCATAGGAGCGGAAGTACTCTTTGGAAAACCAGACGAGAGACTCAGTATAAGATACGATGCAGGCACCAGCGCACAGCCATACATTGATGGAACACTGCTGGCTATTCGAAAGGTTCAGAAGTTCAAAGGTCTGAAAAGGGGACT
>CAYMKC010000064.1:0-6320 GCA_964391105.1 uncultured Thermoplasmatales archaeon | reverse complement strand
ACCACGGATTCACAGTTGTATTCGACAAGGAAAAGGGAGTGACAGAAAGATATCGTTCTATGAACGATGGAACCAATGAAGGGCTCCAGGGAAAGAATTTCCTAACAACGCAGTTTCATCCGGAGGGAGGTCCAGGGCCGATTGACGAGCTCGGAATCTTTGAGGAATACAGGAGGCTCGTCAATGAGCACTAGTCCACTCCCAAGGAAGATCCTGATAATAGGTTCCGGACCGATCGTAATCGGTCAGTCCGCGGAGTTTGATTATTCTGGAAACCAGGCGATAAAGGCAGTTGTGAATGAGGGAATAGAAGTTGTCGTGGCAAACTCCAATCCCGCAACAATACAGACTGATCGCAGGGAGGGAATCAAACCAAAGATGGTGCCCCTGGACCATGAAAGCATAACGAGATTGATAGAAGAGGAAAAACCTGATGCAATTTTGGGAACGTTCGGTGGTCAGACCGGGCTCAATTTGCTTGTGGAACTTTGGAAATCAGGAACTCTCTCATCTGGGAACGTCAGGATCCTCGGCACTCAACCCGAGGCGGTTGAAATCTCGGAAGACAGGTTGAAGTTCAAAGAGAAGATGCAGGAGATCGGCGAACCCGTTCTAGAATCGCACTATTGTTCCACGCTTCAGGATTCAATAAAATACTCAAAGCAGATTGGTTTCCCCGTCGTCGTAAGGCCATCTTTCACGCTGGGTGGATCCGGGGGCGGCATTGCACAGAGCGTGGAGGAACTCAGATCCATAGTGGAGCGGGGATTGTTCCTGTCGGAGGTTGGGTCGATACTCATAGAGAAATCCGTGATTGGATGGAACGAACTGGAAGTGGAAGTTGTCAGGGACTCTGCAGGGTGCAAGATAGCAGTATGCACGATGGAAAACGTAGACCCCATGGGGGTTCACACGGGAGACAGCATCGTCGTAACACCCTTCCTAACTCTCAACGATCTGCACTATCAGAGGATAAGAAATGCCGCACTCAAAATCGCAGAAGGTCTAAACATAATTGGATCGTGCAACGTTCAATTCGCATTCAACGACGAGAGTGGAGAATACTATGTGATTGAGGTGAACCCTAGGTTGTCCAGATCATCGGCACTTGCATCCAAAGCTACGGGTTATCCAATAGCGAGAGTTGCAGCCCTTATCGCTCTGGGCAAAAAGCTCAGTGAGATAGAGAACCTGGTTACGGGGGAAAAGAATGCGGCAAGGGAACCTGCAATAGACTACGTCGTCGTGAAGTGTCCTGTTTGGCCGGTCGAGAAGTTCCCAGAGGAGGATTTCAGGCTCGGGACGCAGATGAAGAGCACTGGAGAAGCGATGAGCATAGGGAAGACGCTCTCTGAGGCCTTCCGAAAGTCCTTGAGATCTACCGGGATGCTGAACAAGAGGGTGATTTTTGATGAGTCGCTACTTTCGATCCCGAATCCAGAGCGGGAATCGCAGATTTATGAGGCATTCAGAAACGGATATTCTCTCGACAAGATCGCCTCTCTTACTGGCTGGAAGAAGTTGTTTGTAAGTGAACTCATTTCCGCCTTCGAGGAAGAGCACTCTACTGATGGATTTTCCGTGGTCGATACCTGTGCTGGAGAGTTCGACGTAAAAACCCCATACTACTATTCTTCGGATCCGGGAAACAAGATTGAAGGGGATATCATAGTTCTGGGTGGCGGACCAATTACGATAGGTCAGGGTATAGAATTCGACTACAGCTGCGTCCACATTTCACACAGTCTCCGTAAGAAGGGCATGAAGGTGATAATGGTAAATGACAATCCTGAAACTGTTTCCACTGATTTTGACGAGAGTGACTTTCTGGTCTTTGATCCGGTAGATTTTGAGACGGTTAGGAATGTTGTTGAAAACTCGACAGCGAAATCCATTGTACCATGGTTTGGAGGTCAAAAGCCGATCAACATTCTCAAGAGAATCCAGCAGGAGTTTGGTGCAAGGGTGAAGATACTGGGAACGAGTGTGGAATCCATAGATACGCTTGAAGTCAGGGAGAAGTTCGCGGGTTTGATGAAAGAGATGGGGATACCCTACCCTGAGTACGTCTTTGCCTCTACCGAATCATTCATGGAGGAAGTGGAGAAGTTGGCATTTCCCGTTATCGTAAGACCATCATACACTATATCCGGATCCCACATGGCCATCCTGAAATCGCTGGAAGATGCTGATGATTACCTCAAGTCTCACGGCAGGTTTGTCAAAGAATTTCTGGTCGAAAAATATCTCGAAAATTCCATTGAGGCAGAGATAGATGGTGTCTCGGATGGTGAAAGAGTCCTGATTCCGGGAATAATAGAGCACATCGAGGAAGCAGGAATTCACTCGGGTGATTCCACCAGTATATTTCCATCGCGGAACATACCCAATCACGTTCAGGAAACGATGAAGGAATACACAAAACTCATCTGCAGAAGACTCGGCATAATCGGTCCTGTAAACATTCAGTTCGCGGTGAAGGACAACGTTGTGCACATCATAGAAATCAACCCGAGGTCCTCGAGAACATTCCCATTTGTCTCCAAGATCTCCGGAATTAACTTGTCTGAGGTTTCTGCTGAAGTCCTGCTCGGGGGAAAACTGTCTCGTGAGCAAGGTACAAGGGAATCCATAGGAGTGAAGGTCCCAATCTTTCCCTTTGACAAGCTGAAGGGCTCGGACGTGATTTTGGGCCCGGAAATGAAGAGCACGGGAGAGGTGATAGGTATAGGAAAAGATCTGAAGACTGCAATGCTGAATGGTTACAGGGCAGCGGGGTATGACATAACAAGAGAGGGAGTCATAGTTTCAATAACATCAAAAAAAATCAACGAATATTTGGGCATAATCAAGATTATCTACGATTCCGGAAAGGTCATTTACAGCACCGAAGGGACTCACTACAGGCTTGCACAATATGGTATCAATACGGTCAAAATCAAGAAGATATTCGAGGGCAGCACAAATGCGATAGACCTGCTCAAACTGGGAAACATTTCCGGAGTAATCAACATCCTTTCTGAGAACTACAAGTCAGAAACTGACGGGAAGTTGATGAGGAGATCGTGTTACGAAAGAAGGGTACTTTACATGAGCACAAGAACTCAGGCAGCTGCTTTTGCCGAAGTAATAATAAATACCACTGGAACTCCCCACCAACTCTTGACCAAAACGAGTTGAAGCGATGCCTCAAACCAAGGGTGCGAGACCGCATTCTACGATGTTAAGTTATTTAAGACCGCCTAATGAATTTAGATACGGTAACTTTATTTAAGCATTGAGTTAAATCATCGAAAAGCATTTCGGAGTAGGTGTTGACCTATGGGGAGTAAGCTATCTATAATTTTGTTCAGCGGAACGACAGACAAAATACTTTCAGCAGGTGTTTTGTCTCAAGCAGCCGCCGCAATGGGATCTGAAGTTAATATATTTGTGACATTCTGGGGGCTGCTAAGCTTCACCAAGGGAGAAAAGAAAATGATTCTCCCTAAAGAATTTGAGCACATGGGACCGGCATTTATGCAAGGAATGGCTAAGGAACACGTAAAGTCCTGGTACGAAATGATCAAGGAAGCAAAGGAATTCGGGGCAAAAGTTTATGCGTGCTCCATGGCGTGTGGAGTTATGAACATAAAGAGGGAAGACCTTGACCCGATAGTCGATGACATGGTAGGCGCGGCAGCTTTCCTGCAGCAGGCCGAAGGCGGCCAAACTCTGTTCATATAGGGTGATGTAGATGGAAGCAGCTAAAATAATAGATTCGAGAGGGTCAGCGTGCCCAGGTCCAATAACGGACCTCGCAAGAGCCTACAGGAACTCTAAAGTGGGAGACCTTCTAGAACTTTGGGCAACTGACAAGGGAGTGAAGGCAGATACTCAGGCGTGGGCTACCAAAACAGGGAACGAAATACTAGAAGCGAGGGACGAACAGGACTACTTCGTCATCAAAATCAAGATAAACAAGAGATAAACGGAAGATTGCAATGAAGAAGGTACTGATTATCGGAGGCGGTGGTGGCGGTCTTATACTGGCCAACCATCTTGACACAAACGAATACGATGTAACCGTTGTAGACAAAAGTGATCTTCACTTCTATCAACCATGGTTCCTGTATATAGCGTTCAAGGGTTCCAAAAGAAAGATTTCCAGGCCCATCGGAGAGCTAGTGAAACCAGGAGTTAATTTCGTAAAGGATGAAATAAACGCAGTCAACCTAGACGAAAGGAAAGTCTATGGAACAAAGAAGGGGATATACAACTACGATTATCTCGCTATTGCAACGGGAACGAGTCCAGATCCTGACTCAATTCCCGGACTTAGGCAAATCTATGACGAGTACGGAGACTACCACACCAGCGTCTGGAATTCCGAAAAGTTGTGGTCTCACGTAAGCAAGTTCAAGGGAGGAACTATCGCAATAGGTCAAGCATCTCCTACCTGCAAATGCCCGCCTTCGCTACTCGAAGGGGCATTCTTACTGGAAGAACACCTCAGAAAGGTGGGACTGAAGGAAAAGAGCAAGATTGTGTTTTTCACTCCGTTCCAGAGGGCCTATCCGGCAGAACCCATGAATAAGGTTGTTGAACCGTTTGTAAAGGAAAGGGGAATAGAAGTAATGCCATTCTTCGATGTTGACACTATCGACGTGCAAAACAAGACAATAAATTCCCTCGAAGGCGACTCACTGAAGTACGATCTTCCTGTAATAGTGCCTCCCTGCAAGGGACCTAAACTCAAGATTGTTCCGGAAACGGTCCAGGACGAAGACAGGTTCATCAAGGCAGACAAGAAGTACATGAAAATAACGGGTTACGATGACGCATTCGCTATAGGCGACTGCAACACTCTTCCGACATCAAAGACGGGCGTTACCGCTCACCTGGAAGCCATGGCCGTTTCAGAAATCATTCAGGGAAGGTATGCTGAATTCAACGGGAGGATTAACTGTCCATTTGACACCGCATACGGGAAGGCAACTTTCGTCATAGCTGACTATAACAATCCAGTAGTGCCTTATCCACCAACAAAAGTCAAGCACTTGATGAAAATGTCCATGGCCAGAATATACTGGATGACTCTGATGGGAACCGCAGACCCGATATTCGATCAATTCTTCAACTATACAAGACCAGAAAAACTCAACAAGAAGTATGCTGCTTCAGAATAATTTTTGATTTTTTTCCTATTCCTTTAAAATTCGACTAACCGTTTTGCCAGGTGCATTTCGACGGAGTTCCATGGAACTAACTCAGGGACCCAGTATCTTTATAGCGGCCTCGATCGGTACGACACACACCATTTTCATGAAATCTTTGGCCGCAATTGTGTGTTTGACCCCTCCAGGGATAAAGAGAAACGAATCTCTTTCTACAGAAATTGTCTCACTATCCAGTTCCGTCTCTCCCCTTCCCTCCAGCACGTATATTTCGTGTTCATAATCGTGGCTATGGTAAGGAGTTGACTGACCCTTCGGAACAGTTATCAGTCGCATTGAAAAATTCTTTGCGCCATCCCTGTGTGTGATAAGCCACCTTATCTTCGCTCCACCCTCCATGTCCATTTCCTTAATCTCAGCGGCCCCCTTTACAATCGACCGAACCATGCTCCGTTATCACAAGAATCTATATGAACATGGTCACTTTCCGGGTTTCTCCGGGTTTGGCCAAGAAAACAAGACTTCCGAGATCTTGTTCCTCTTGTTCGCTGCGAGTGCCATCATGAAAATCAGCGAAGAAAGTCTGTTCATGTACTGTAGCGAAAGTGGATTGACTTTTTCCACAAGGTCGAGTTCCACAAGTCTCCTCTCCGCTCTTCTTGTTACAGTCCTTGAAAGTTGTAGACTGGCAGCTTCCTTACTCCCACCTGGAATCACAAACAGTTTAACCTCTCCAATCTCCTTGAGGTAAATGGCTATTCTCTCCTCCATCCACGAAACGCCCTCTTCCCTCAGTTTGCGTCCTTTTCCGGAAGTGAGGATCTCTTCCCCAAGGTGGAATAGGTCCATCTGCACCTGAGATAGATCGGAGGTTACGTCCTCCCAAGGCACTTGAACTTTAGAATAACCTATTTGGGCTATCAGTTCGTCTAAAGTTCCTTCCCACTCTATTATCGGATCGTCCTTCTTGAGTCTCTTCCCCGAAGGGGTATCCGTTTCCCCTTTGTCGCCACGTCTCGAATACACGATTTACTATTGAAATCCCATATTTCTTATTTTAGTGTCCACTAAAACTTCAGAAATAGATTTCCAAACCGCTGCCGATGTTCAAATGAAAAGAACTATTCAAACGAACGTAATCATTAACTAAGTCAGTAGAAGCGG
>CAYMKC010000063.1:0-6327 GCA_964391105.1 uncultured Thermoplasmatales archaeon | reverse complement strand
TGGAACAGTACAAGAAATTCAGCAGGCTCATGGAAAAAAGCTATGGCCTGACGCTGTAGTGAAAATATTTCTTGGACACTTCCCTGCGACCAGAAAATGAGGAAAAAGTATTTCATGATTCGGGTTATATAGTTCCGATCATTATGGTGAGCGAAGGGAGAATTGTGGAAAATGCGACAGGACCAGTTGTAACAGCTATGGTGCACCTCAAAGCTGACACGGCCAAGATAGAGACTATTAGCGCAAGTCTTTCTGAACTCAACTTCGTCGAGGACATCTACCTTGTAACTGGCAACTGGGATATGATACTAAAGGTCAGGTTCCCTGACGTTAACCAGATGAAGAACTTCCTGGTCAAGGACCTCAGAAAGGTGGATGGTATCAAGGATTCCTACACATCCATGGTTATCAGCATTTTCAAAGATAGGGGGGTTAAGTTCCAGTGAGTGATTTATATGGAAGAGATGACACAGATTTTGACAGATACCACAAAGATGCTTGATGAATTAATCTCGGACTATTCGATACCGAGGAACATCAGGAAGAACATTCAGACCGCTAAGATCAAGCTGTCCCAAGAAAAGGGGAACCTGGACGTTAGGGCTGCCACGACCATCTCTACGCTTGACGAAATAGTCAACGACCCGAACACGCCGGGACACGCTAGAACCCTGATCTACATGATCATGGGCAAATTGGAGATACTTCAGAAAAAGGCTTCTTCAGCTCACTGACCTAGTTTCCACTTTTTCTCGGCCACCTTCTTGACGTGATCTATTACCTGGTCGAGCGGAGTTCCGGGTCCAAAATTTCCCGTTATTCCAAGTTTTTCCAGCTTCTTCCTGTCCGAAGGAGGTATTATGCCGCCTCCCACAACTTGTATGTCGCTAGCTCCCAGTTTTGCCAACCACTTCTTTACCGCTGGAAAAGCGCTAAGGTGAGCGCTGTTGTGAAGGCTTAGTGCTACCACATCCACATCCTCGTCCACCGCTATCCTAGCAACGCTCTCCGGGGTGGGAAGAAGTCCCGCATATAGCACCTCCATCCCCGCATCCCTGAACGCCTTTGCGAGCACAAGAACTCCTCTGTCGTGGCCATCGAGTGCTGGTTTGGCCACTAGGACCCTTATCCTCCTCTTCATATGATTGTCGGTTCTTTCCATCCACCAAACACCTCCCTTCCAACGTCCGCTATCTCCTGCAGCGTCGCATAGCTCTTCACTGCCTCGATGACGCCCTCCATGGAGTTTTCGTCTCCTTCGTAGATCTCCCTGAGCCTGTCTAGATTTTTCTGCACCTTATCTGCATTTCTCTTTAGCTTTATCTCCTGCAGTCTCTTCCTCTGCTGTCTCTCAGCCTTCAGATCTATCTTCAGGACGTTTATTGGTTGCTCGTTCTCCTTAGAGAATGCATTGACACCCACTATCTTTGTTTCTCCGCTTTCCACCTTTCTTTGATGGGCATAGGCGGTGGCAGCGATCTCCCTCTGCAGGTAACCATTCTTGATTGCACTCACCACTCCCCCCATCCCGTCGATCGTCTTGAAATACTTGTAGGCCTCTTCCTCCATTTTGTCTGTAAGATTCTCTAGGTAGTAGGAGCCTCCGAGAGGATCAATTACGTCGGCGATCCCGGTCTCATACGCGAGTATCTGCTGTGTTCTGAGTGCTACCTCCACTGCGTTTTCTGACGGAAGTGCCCACGCTTCGTCGTAGGAGTTAGTGTGAAGGCTCTGAGTGCCTCCCAGAACAGCCGCCATCGCCTCTACTGTTGTCCTTACGATGTTATTGAGTGGCTGCTGCCAGGTCAGAGAATAGCCTGAGGTCTGGCTGTGAAACCTGAGCTTCATCGAGCGATCGTTCTCGGCCCCGTAGGTCTCCTTCATCTCCCTCGCCCATATCCTCCGGGCCGCTCTGAATTTTGCGATCTCCTCAAAGAAGTTGGTAGAACTGTTGAAGAAGAAGCTCAGCCTCGGTGCAAAGGAGTCGACGTCCAATCCGTTGGCTATACCCAGCTTCACGTACTCAAATCCATCCGCAAGAGTAAATGCGAGCTCCTGCACGGCTGAAGCACCGGCTTCTCTGATGTGATAGCCGGAGATTGATATGTAGTTCCACTTCGGCATTTTGTTCGTGCAGAATACCATCATGTCTCGGATGATTCTCATGTGTGCTTCAGGAGGATACAACCACTCCTTCTGGGCAATATACTCCTTCAGGATGTCCGCTTGTACAGTACCTGCCAGTTGTCTTTTTGGGACCCCGCCCTTCTCCCCGACCACAGCATACATAGCCGTGAGGATGTTGGCAGGAGCGTTGATCGTCATGGAGGTGGACACCCGATCCAGCGGTATTCCCTTGAAAATTATCTCCATGTCTTTGAGTGATGAGACGTTGACCCCACACTTGCCGATCTCTCCGTGCGCTCGTTCCGAAGTCGCGTCGAGACCGTAAAGAGTTGGCATATCGAAGGCAACGCTCAGTCCGGTCTCCCCGTGTTCAAGGAGAAGCTTGAGTCTACCGTTTGTATCTTCGGGAGTCCCGAAACCGGAGAACATTCTCATGGTCCACAGCTTACCCTTGTACATGTCGGGGTGGATTCCACGGGTGTAAGGGTACTCGCCGGGCAGACCGAGTTTCGATCTGTAGTCTCCCTTGAAGTCCTCCGGGAGGTAGAGATCTTTGAGCTTGAAACCCGAGCTGTTGGTTCTGTCCTTCGAGTTGCCATTCTCCAACTTTGCCGCGTATGCCTTGTTGACCTTGTACTTTCCAGGCATTGCTTACCCTATCAATATTCCTTAAAAAATTCTTTCTCTGGATTGACAGTGTCAACTTTAGGTTGAATTCTATCTATTTGTGTGCTGTGTTGAATGAATTACACTCTATTGTCTTATCCTTCTTGTTTTCCTGTGAAGTCGAAAGTGGTCGGACCATGCTGAAACGATTCCCACCAAAATGTCAACCGGCAGGAGCAACGATCCAGTCAAGGGAAGGAGCGCAGATGGTGGGAAGGCAGCTATCAACGCAGAGATGGCGGAGGTTCTGGATATTACAAGGAAAAAGCAGTTACAAAACAATTAACTATTTACATTCAATCAGTTTCCGATGGACTCAAAGATCAATATTGAAGGAAAGGAATTCAGTTATTTCCCTCTAAAGGAACTGGAAGAGAAGGGATACAACATAGGAAGTCTGCCATACTCCACCAAGATACTCCTCGAAAATCTCCTGAGGAAGAAGGATGGGAGAGTGGTCAAAGATGAGCACATAGTGAAGGTTCTTGAGAGAAGGAGGGAGGAGATACCTTTCTTCCCGTCGAGGGTTATACTGCAGGACTACACGGGAGTGCCACTTATTGTTGACCTGATTGCGATGAGGAATGCCGCAGTGAAGATCGGAAAGGATCCGCAGCGGATAAATCCCGTCATACCTGTGCAACTGGTAGCGGACCATTCGGTACAGGTAGACAAATTTGGAACCAGCTACGCAATACTCCAGAATCTCGCACTCGAATACAAGAGGAATGGAGAGAGATACGCCGCATTGAAGTGGGCTCAGAACAACTTTAGGAATCTCAAAATAGTTCCCCCAGGGAACGGAATAGTCCATCAGGTTAACATAGAGTTCCTTGCAGAGGTCGTCACAGAACGCGGTGGTACGCTCCTTCCCGATACTCTGATCGGAACTGACTCACACACAACCATGGTCAACGGGGTATCGGTACTGGGATGGGGAGTTGGAGGGCTCGAGGCTGAGGCAGTTATGGTAGGTGAGCCATCCTACATAATAGTCCCGGAGGTTGTCGGGGTAAAACTGAAGGGCAAGCCAAGAGAGGGAGTTACTGCAACCGACGTCGTCCTTTCAATAACGGAGTTCCTGAGAAGGGCAAACGTCGTGGGTAAGTTTGTCGAATTCTTCGGGGATGGTATCAGATACCTGAGCACACAGGACAAGACTACTATCTCTAATATGTCTCCAGAGTATGGAGCAACCGTGGGTTATTTCCCATACTCTAGGAACACCTCAAGATACCTATCGCTGACGGGGCGGAACCCTGAGCACATCAAGAGGGTGGAGGCATACCTGAAGGAGCAGGGATTATATTACGACGGCAAGAAGAAGGAATACGACGTCAATCTGGAGTTCGACCTTTCAAACATCGTGCCATCAATAGCCGGACCAGCAAACCCGGAAGATAGGGTAGCGCTCTCAGACGTGCAGACGATAAGAAGAATCATCGAAGAGAGTCTGACAAAAAACTTGAATGTAAAGGACCAGAGGCATTTTGATATCAAGGTCGGAGGTAGGGAGACCCAACTCAAGGATGGCAGTGTGGTCATCGCAGCCATAACGAGTTGCACAAACACATCCAATCCGGATGTCCTAATAGGCGCTGGCTTGATGGCAAAGAGAGCGGTGGAACTTGGCTTGAGCAGGAGACCCTTTGTGAAGACCAGTTTCGCACCGGGAAGCCCGGTAGTCGAAGAGTACATGAGACGGGCGAACCTGCAGCCCTACCTTGACGCACTTGGATTCCAGATTGTAGGGTACGGATGCACGACCTGCATAGGAAATTCAGGACCGCTTATAGCCGAAGTCGAAGAGGCGATCAAGAAGGAAAGGATATATACTGTTGCAGTTCTCAGCGGAAACAGAAATTTTGATGGGAGGATCAATCCGTCCGTGATGGGTGCTTTCCTGGCATCACCGATGCTCGTCGTTGCTTACTCGCTGGTGGGAAGAATCGACATCGACTTTACGAACGAGCCCCTCGGCACCGATCCAAACGGAAACCCGGTCTTCCTGAAAGACATCTGGCCCGAGAATTCTCTCATAAAGAGGTACGAAGATGAATTTCTCAGCAAGAAACACTATCAACTGAGGAAGGAGAAGATCTTCGAGGGAGTACCGGAGTGGAAGAACCTTGCTATTCCTTCGGGGACCGAATACTCATTTGACCCGCAGTCTACCTACGTCAGAGAACCACCATGGTTCAACGTTTCGTCCACACTCGTCCCAATCGAGAATGCGAGGATTCTGGCGGTCTTTGGTGATAGGGTAACGACCGACCACATTTCTCCCGCAGGCAGTATAGTAACCGATGTGCAGAAGTACAGGAGAATATGGGACGAACTCTCGAGAGGTGATAGGTCAGAAGTCGAACAGATCGAATCGCCTGCGGCGAAGTATCTGATGGAGAACGGAGTAAGTCCCAACGACTTCAATTCCTTCGGCTCTAGAAGGGGCAATCACGAAGTCATGATGAGGGGTGGTTTCTCCAACCCCAAGATAAAGAACGAGATGATAGACACTCCGGGAGGCTTTACTATCCACTACCCCAGTGGCGAGAAGATGTCATTATTCGACGCAGCGGAACGGTACAAGAGAGAGAACACTCCTCTGGTCATCTTCGCAGGAAAGATGTACGGGGCGGGAAGCAGCAGGGACTGGGCCGCCAAGGCAACGTATCTGCTAAACGTGAAGGCTGTCATTGCGGAAAGCTTCGAGAGAATCCATAGGTCCAACCTCACGAACATGGGAGTTGTTCCAATAGAGGCAGAGACCTCTCAGCTTAATCTCAAGGGAGACGAGCTCGTTTCTGTCGACCTTAAGGACGTAAAGGAAGGACAGAGTATCGAGATAAGAATCAAGGGAAGTACGGAGAGATCGATAACTGGAAAGGTGAGACTGGACACAGAGGCAGAGATCGAGTACTGCAAGAGCGGCAACATACTGAACTACACTCTAGCCAAGATGTAGTACCTCGTCCGAGCGAGGCCGTACAAAAACCTTAACTAAACGCAGTACATCGGCCGGAATGCTAGACTTGGCAACACCGGGCGCTACTGTACCCAGCTTAACCTCAATTCCGTTCGCCTCTGGCCAGCAACTTGAAATTTTAATCGGGGTAATCGTTATACTCGGGATCATGAGGGGGCTTGCGGGAAGGAGGTACAGCGTAGCGAGGGTGCTCAGGACGCCTGCCATCTACATTCTATTGACGGCATTTGCGATCTTCTTTACGACTCTGCCAAACCTATACGCAAAGGCGATGATCCTGCTGATCCCCATCGGTATACCTCTTGGATTCAGGTTTGGCAGGGATGTCAAGTTCTTTCAGAAGGGAGAAGTTCTGTACTACAGGAGATCTCCGTACATCCTGTTGCTCTGGGCGGTCGCACTGATAGCTCGAGTGTATCTTGAACTATCCTCATACTCGTCCCTACTGTTGGCCATAATCCTATTCAACGGCATCCTTTCGCTCATAACTGGAATGTTGTTAGGAGAGGCGATTCACATACTGCGGACTCACGGACACGTCAACAAGG
>CAYMKC010000062.1:0-6370 GCA_964391105.1 uncultured Thermoplasmatales archaeon | reverse complement strand
AGGCAGCCCATCGCTGGGGACAAGACACTTCATTCTTTCAACCTGGAGCGAGAGACCGGACTCAACAGTATTCAAATCAAAAGGGAAAGCTCCGATCTTTGTGTCCGCACATTGCACAGCGGGCCTTTCTCTCCTTTCGAGGTATGGATTCAGAGAAGTGGGGATATATGAAAAGCATTCAATATCGAACGGCGTAGGAGGGATCTGGGATGATCGAAAGGGTCCTGTCGAAGACCCTCCATTTATGCTACACAGGACGACATCCCAACGTTTTAAATTCCTTGAATCCATTTCATCACATGGTAAAGAAAATAACTGTATCTGACATCCCCAAAGGCGGGCCATATTCTCATGCAGTAGTTGCAGGAAATTTCATATATCTTTCCGGCCAGGTGGGAACAATTCCCAACAAGACGACTGGTCTGGAAGAACAATTCGAGAATGCCATGTCAAAGATCAGGAGGATTCTGGAGGCTGGAGGATTTGCACTGGAGGACGTAGTGAAAACTTCCGTCTACCTCTCGAAGAGCGAGGACTTCCAGAAGATGAATGAGTACTATTCGAGGCATTTCCCAGTCAGTCCACCTGCCAGGACAACCGTGGTAACAAGATTTGCGAGTGATGATATACTAGTTGAGATAGACGTTGTTGCGTTTAAGTGAGTTGAAGGAAAGTAATATTGGCAAACAGAATAAACCAACGTAAAGCGGCAACTTCAAGCTAGATTGACGTAATAAATATAAGTCCATGTTTCATTACAAAAATATGGCAAGAAACGTGGAGGAGGTCTTCAAGGTTGCAGACAGGATGAATGCAACAACATTTTCAGAGCTCTTGACTACGGACGTGAAGTTCAGATTCTCGAACAACGATTTATGGACGGGCAGGGAGGCCGTGGTTAACGGGTTGAACTATCTTTTCTCCAGGATCAACGGACTGAGGCATGATGTCGTAGGAATCTATTCGAAGGGTGAAGGATATGCAGTAGAGGCTATCGCAAACTACACGATGAAAGATGGAAAGATAATCTCCCTTCCGGCTGTCAGCGTGCTGAAGTACAAAGGAGATATGATAGAGGACTACAGAATTTACATGGATATCTCTCCCGTGATGACCTATGGGTCTCATTAGAATTCTTTTCATAAAATACCTGTCAAACATTTTTAGAATTGAATCCCATATTCAGGCATGACAATTTCAGACTACCTAATTATAGGAATAGTTCTAGCATCCACCCTGATCATGCTCATAATAAGTTTCATCTTCGAAAGAAGAATTTCAAGACTTAGGATTCTCATAGAGCAGGAGCGATTGACCGGACAGAAAGTTGCACAGGAAATAGCTCAGAAGCTATTCAACCAGTGGACAGAGACCAGCATCAATTCTATGAGAACCCAGATGACTGACACCTTAAGGAAAGACTATCAGGTGCAGCTGGAGACCTGGAAGAAACAGGAGGAGAAGAAAATCAGGGAGGATGCAATTCAAAAATCAATCAACACTCTTCTTGGGAAGATAGGAGAAGAGTTTTCGCCTGTCCTTCTCTCAAATAAGTTTGGAGTGAATCTGAAGGACTTCAGGCATCTAGGCACCCCGGTCGATTTTGTTGCATTCAGGGGGCTTAGCGACGGGTCCGATGATGTGGAAGTCATATTCTTGGAAATCAAGAGCGGAGTATCATCGGGACTCATAAAGAGGGAAAGGAGAGTCAGGGACGCGGTGACAAAGTGCAAGGTAAGGTACGAGGTCGTAAATCTTAACAACATAATGGGATCACTCAAGAGAGAACTCAGCGGGTCTGATACCGGGGTATAGAGTGATTCACCACACACTCAAAAGAGTTCGAGGTTGTCAATCGACCTGTCTGTATCCGGACATTCCATCGTTGTAGTATGTAAGGCTCCAAGTGGAGGGAGTATCTACGCTAAATGGTAGCATATAGCTGTTGTTGAATGGTATCAGGTTAGTAATGTCGGAACCATAAGAGATGTTAGACATAGATCCGTTAAATCTGTATTCACTCAATTGCGAAGCGCTCATTGACGAAGTCTCAATCTGCGTGTAGGCAGAGCAAAATTCTGGGCCGTCGTAGGGAACGCTCGCATTCCAGTACCTCATTTCACCAGTCACGGTGTAGTCAACTATTTGAAAAAGGACCAACTTTTCCGATGGAAGATACTGTATGGTGAGACCCAATGCGGTGTTGTTTGGAGTCGTGAATCCCGGCATGAAATCTGAACTTGGGTGATTCTTGAAGTATGTAGCAATTGCATATTTCCCTCCAACGTACCAGGGGGCTATCCTTCCATTTGGGTCCAGGTCAATCCCGAGTTGGAAGAATCCGTTGGCTGTCTGATTCTCAGCCCCGGATAGATTCATCGCATTCATCTGGAAACTCAAGGTTGCGTATGTGGGGACTGACCAG
This sequence comes from uncultured Thermoplasmatales archaeon, assembly GCA_964391105.1. Classification (GTDB taxonomy): domain Archaea; phylum Thermoplasmatota; class Thermoplasmata; order Thermoplasmatales. The sequence goes on along the minus strand of CAYMKC010000062.1, from coordinate 3,945 downwards.
TTAGAAAGGTTGAAATCAGAATGAAGGACGGTGAATGGGTGCAATAGATTGACCAAGAATCCCGACCCCTGTCCATATCCCTCCATATTGTTGTATCCCGGAAGGAAAACTGCCATCCTATAGCTTGTAAATATTATATTCGTGAAATAAACCACACCCTTCGAAGTATTTAGCTTGATTCCGGCGTACGAGCCTCCGAATGGTACGCTAATGTTTGCGAAAACAGATATAGTCTTTCCGACAAACAGCTGTGCTGTCCAGTCAGTTTGGTTTGTGACGAACAGATTACCAGTGACGAGGATCCACCCATTATCAACGATAGAACCAACGGAGATAGATCGTTCAATGTTAGATGAAGATCCCAATGCGTTTATCGAAATATTGGTCCCACTTACAAGAATGGAAAGCACACCTTCCCCACTATAGTTCGTTATGGCAAATGTTCCACTTCCGTTTCGCGCATAGACTGCAAACTGGAACGAGACGGATTGGTCCCCCCCAGTTATGTTCCTGTTCGAGAGAAGAGTGGAACCGTTGCCTACCGCTAGAGAAGGCTCCCCAAAGTAATTCGGTTGATCGGTTATGAACGATCCAGATATTGACGTGGTAGACAACCAGCCGTAGTTTGAGAAATTTTCACCCGATGAGAATTCAGATACAAATTCAAAACTTCCTTTCGGGGGGGCAGTCGTGGGAGAGTCTTGAGTAGAAACTCTAGATCCGGGGGTATTCTTAACGATGATTACAGCAAATGCAACTGAAGATAGGACCAACATGAAGACCACAAAGATTATCGCGGTTTTCTTCAGGAGCATATAATTGATTAAATAGTGCTAAACAAAAATCTTTCGATTAAAAAATTAAGGTTTAGATTTACCGAAGTAAGGCAAGAGTGAAGGGAGGAGCTAGTCTATTACTATCTCCATTTCGTTTTTTTCGTCCTTCAAAACCTTTATGTCGCCGTTGTATCCGCACTCGTTGCACCTAAATGGCACCTTAACATAACACTGAAAAGTAATTGCTGCTGGCTCCTCGACTGTAAAATTCACGGAGCCACACTTTGGACAGGAGACCAGCAGTCTTTGCATAAAAATCAAAAAAGTTTAGGCCCTCGCCTTAGCGAAGTCCACAAGATGGCCGTGTATAGCAGTGTTGCCCGTATATATGGTTATGATTGCCACTCCGAAGAATGCAATTGCTGCAAGTATCGCGACGATCTGTCTTGCTCTCTTGTTAGGTACCATCACGAGCGGCGCTACTAATATTCCGCCGATTCCTGCACCAAGGTACATTAGCAAAAGGACCAGAGGACTAGACATACCGAGTTGGTATCCGCTTACCCCATATGATATCCCGAATATTCCCGCGAAGAATGCAAATATTCCTGCAAAGCTCAAAGAGACGTGTTTCACCATTATTACACCAGTTATCACCGACACGAGTCCCAGGAAGACTAATGGGTCTCCAAAGAGCTCACCGTAAGCTACCGTGAACGGACTAGGTACAATTATACTGTACAGCAGTCCATACAGCAAGGCATAGGCACCAGTTCCAATAAGGAAGTAAGCAAAGCCGTTGTTCACTTCCGCACTGTTCTTATTTAACAGAAACCTATAGATCGCATACGAACCGAAGCCGAAAAACATTATTCCGACAATGAACAGGTTCGCGGCCAATGGGTCTGTCATCAACCAAGACATTTTAGGTCACCAATACAAAATTGCAGCAACGTATTTCACATATCATGCACCTATACTGGCAACGGCGCGCAAGTAAACGCATTTATACTCACCGGTACTCTCACTCCAAGATGGCAAGGCTAAACGTCTCCCTCACCAATGAGATGGCGAAGAAGATTCAGGATTCCGCGGAAGAGGATGGAAAGACGATCAGTTCAATCATAACGGAGTCAGTTGACCTGTATCTTCACCTTAAAGAAATGGGGCTTTCAAGGACCCAGCTGATGAGGCTGATGAGGTTCATCGAGGTATCCAAATCGATCGACGCAGTTCCGGTGCCGAGCCTACTCCTCGATGAGACTCTGAACGTCGCTCTTTCTAATTCCGAAAAGAAGATCATGGACGCATGGTGTGAGAGCGGTCGGATCGCTGGCGAATTGATAAAGAGCTTGGTTCCGGATATGAAGAAGCTCACAGAAGAGTTCAAAGAGTACTCTGCATTCACTCCCCTTACGAAGATGGAAATCAAGAGCAATGACAACGAGGTTGAATTGCTTCTCATGGGGACTGGTTACAGCATGGGTTCTGCAAAGGTGACAGTGGGGGCAATAAAGTGTTTCCTGGAAGTTTTCGGTGTCAAGAACATGAAGGAATCGATCTCGGAGGGGTTTGTGAAGGTCTCTGGGACAATAGGGGAAGGAAGAAACTTCATTAATGAAGAGTAGCCAATGTCAGGTTTTTTCGCCTCATCTCGTAAGCCGATATGACAGAAGTAAAGAAACGGCTCGCACTAGGGCTGGTCTACGATGACGAAGGATTCAGGATGAGCACTCCCATCCAGATAGCCGAATACAAGGCCGAGAGGCTGAAGACCGAGAGCATAGCCGATCTGGGGGCGGGTATAGGGATCCAGGCACTGAGCTTTGCACTCGAGTCAAAGAAGGTATTTGCGATAGATAAAAACCCAGGACGGATCGAGTATTGCAGAAAGAATGCAGAAATATTGGGTCTGACCAACATCGAGTTCACAGTTGGAGATGTACTCGACGATTCCATCATCAAGAGAAAAAAGGACATAGATACTATCCACTCTGACCCCTCGAGGAGACGAACTTCAGAGAGATGGTCTTTCCAAGACCTTTCCCCTGATCCAACTAAAATCATGGATCTGTACAAACCAGAGAGTGCCTCCTTCGATCTGCCCGCTTTCATGCCATCCTCTGAAATACCAGGAGACTGGGAGATTGAGTACGTATCGATCGAAGGGGAACTTAAGCGGATATGTACATACACGGGGTCCGCAACGAGTTTCGGAAAAAGTGCAATCACACTGCCTTCCAGGGAGAGGGTCGTAGCCAAAAAAGACTTGCCAAGAGAAGTTGAGGTAGTCGATAGTCCGTCAAAGTGGATCTATGATCTGGATGGGTCGATTATCTATTCTGATCTTTTACCAGAATTCATTCGGGAACACGAAAAACTATCACTTCTGTACAAGGACAGACAAAAAACTCTTCTCACAAGCGAAAAGTTGTACGAGAGCCACTTCCTTACCAAAACCTACTCAGTTCTGCACACGGCGGACACAACGCAAGACCTCAAAATGAAGCTCGCTGAAATGGGTGTTGGTAGGGTCGTTATAAGGTATTCGATTGACCCCTCTAAGTATTATGAAAATAGGAGGGACCTCGGAAAAGACCTGGACGGTGACGGAACAGCCTATGTCTTCAAATTCAACGAGAAGTATTACCTTGCTGAAAGGACTGACGTTAGCAACGAGAGACCGGATGACTAAATTATTAAACAGATTATCATTGAGACAGTAATGGGGCCCGACTTCGATTTTATAATAGTGGGAGCAGGCAGCACGGGGACAAGTATAGCTTACTACCTCCGGAAGTTCGGGAAGAAGGTTCTAATAATCGATTCCAAGGGAATTGCAACTGCAAGCACAGCCAAGTCAAGCGCCCTCATTAGGACCCACTACAGCAACGAACTCATTGCGGCAATGTCAAAGTATTCATTCGACGTTATTTCCAATTTCGATTCAATCGGATTCTCAGGACTACATCAACCTGGAATGTTTTTTCCATTCAACGAGAAGTACAGAGAAACTGCGAAAGAGAATGCGGAGATGCTCAGAAGTCTGGGGATAAGAGAAGAAGAATCATCCAGAGACGAGATAGCTAAGCATTATCCCGGGATCTTCCTGGAAGGGAATTAACAGCTAATGGTAACTATCAAGTATTGTCGTGAAATACTATTATAA
>CAYMKC010000061.1:0-6438 GCA_964391105.1 uncultured Thermoplasmatales archaeon | reverse complement strand
CCTCCCCCGCATAACAAGAGATTTGAGTATATTGAGAAATTTACAAAATTGTTGACAGAGATGTTTATATCTATATAATTGACGTGAACAGGGTGATTCTCAATGAAGAGTGAAGTTATCAGTATCAGACTGAAAAAGGGAACGATTGATAAACTGAAGGAGTTAGGTATCAACCCTCCGGAGGAAGTCAGAGCACATCTCGAAAACATAGCCTGGGAGAAGGATGTTGAAAGGACTTTAGTTAGGCTGGCGGCAATTATTCGCATACACTCAAAACCATCGAAATTCGGATTCGCTGTAAGGTCCCTGCGAGAGGACAGAGATGAACATCATTGATTCTTCTACTATAATCAAGTATTTTAGTGCAGAACCAGGATGGGAAGGACTTCATGAATACATCCAGACGCCATTAACTGTAGAATTATCGATAAATGAGGTAGGTAATGCACTGTGGAAAAAACCCGGAGAGGCGAATTCGAACAAGACAAAGCTGCTGAAGTGTCATCGGAGTTTCAGCGAATCGCGATAGTTCTTGATCAAAGCAATTACATCGAGAATGCTTTCGAAATTGCGGTAAGATGTGACATAACTATCTATGATTCCATTTTTATTGCGACTGCACTGAGTGAAAAGTACAGCCTCGTGACATCGGACAAAAAACAGGCAAGTATATCGAAAGAAAGTGGCGTTGATACTATACTAGTTTAACTCAAATCTTTTCGGTTGCGCCCCTCCATACCAGATCAACTCTTTCTTTGTTTGGTCCCTATTATTCGTTAGAGGGAGCCCACCTTATTCTTCTCAAAATATCCAGGCATAGATTCTACTAGTTTCCTGTTTTTATAAAGACCAGCCGTCCCTCCACAAGAAATCATCAATCTGTTCCAGCTGTTTATGATGTTGATTGCCATGACGAGAGCCACATATTGGTGTTCGTTGAATTCCGTCCTTACACGGTCGTACAGTTCGTCAGATACTCCATTTCTGGAGACCTCGGTCAGCGCTTCTGTGAACTCGAGAGCAGTCCTTTCACGGGTTGAAAAGAAAGGTGAATCTCTCCAGACCGGTACACAGTTTATTTTTTGGATAGACTCACCATCGGCAATAACATCTTGAGTATGCATATCGGTGCAGTATGCACATCCGTTGATCTGTGATGCCCTTAGGTAAATGAGGTCCAGCAGAGAATTGCTGAGCCCCGATTTCTTGACATAGTCTGTCATTTGATATATTCCCTTATCTGACTCCGGTTCAACTTCATCGTAAATTATTCGCATGCGGTCTCCCCCGTTGCAAAAGATCCAATTTCTTGCATAATAAATTGCTTACACGCCTCACACTTAAAAGTTTGCTCGCCTATATGGCTACTAAAGGAGATAACCAATGGAATGCCGACTTAATCCTTTTGAGCCTTGAAAATCATTAGTTCTTTGATCGATTTCCTCCGAATGCTCCCTCAATTTTGATCTGGAAAGTCATGTGTAGGGGCATATCTCAGCGCACAGCAATCATATGCATTCTCTACAAAAATGATTAATATAATCTCAGATTCTTACTCGCGTGGAATTGCCAAGTGATTTCAAGGTTGAACTTGAGAGAGCACTCGATTCTCAATTGCAGAAGTCTACTGGTTATTGTTTCATTGCTCTTGATCCTGAAGACTGCTACTACAACCTTCTATGGAATCTGAATCAAGCTTCACTAGCCACTTTCAAGGAACATTTCGATAGAGTGTACGCACCCGATGAGTACTCTGAAATCAGCGCAATAGTGAAGGGTAGAATCGATAATTTCTTGGAGAAATTCCCGAAATTCAAGGTAGGGAGCCTTTAGTCATCTGCTCTTCTTTCTCTAGCAGCACGATCAGGGCCTGTGCGTCAATAGGTAAGGTAAACATTCATATCTACCAATAGTTTGGAGATTTATTGACATCTGATTCTACGGCTGGATGGAAAATAAGAGTCGCAGAAAGGAGAGACTGGGATATCATTTCGGATATATCCCGGGAGGTATCATCTGATGGAAGTATATCAGATTACATCAACGATATTGGGCCAATTTATCTGGAAAGGGGGGAGATGTACATATTGGAGGCTGATCGGATCATTGGATTCCAAAAGGTTGATAAGCTGCCAGACAACTCGATCTATCTGTCGGGGCTGAGGATCAGGAAGGACTATAGAAGGAAAAGGGGAGGGAGTAGGCTGATTCAATTCGTGCTGACCAAGGGCGTTGCAGAAGGCAGGTCCTTTGCAAGATGTGTTGTGGAACCTGACAATTTTGGAAGCCTGAGCCTTCTGTCCAAGTTTGGGTTCAAGAAGCTCGATCTCATGAATTTCTTTACCGGTTCGGTCGATCTGTCGGGATTCAAAATTAGAACAAATTGGCCCGATCTTCCGGTGAATTTGGGACATTTGTGGGTAAGACCATATCTGGGCATCTCGGCTAAACTTTATGAATTGGAAGGTTCCATGGTGTCAGTCTCTGAGACGAATTTTTGGACAGGAAACCAAAGCATTACTTTACTGAACGGAAGCGATTTCAACTTTGAACCTGGGCTGTCTCTAGTGAACATCCCGGAGAGTCTAGGAATCAATGGTACGACCAACCTGGTTCCGTTTGAGAATTTTGAGCGCGCATTTCTACTAGAGTGTGACTTGAAGAAGATCTGAATATCCTGAATGTTGTCCCACTAACTTTATCTTGGTGTTTTGTTTGTAAACCATAATGGACGAATACGAGATAGTGGAACACGTTCAAGACAAAAGGGGGGCTGGATTCCTTGTGGCAGCGATCGATTTCAACGGTCCAAAATACGTAAGAATTCTTGCTAATGAAGAACCGAAGGATTACACCAAGATCAGGTTGGAGGGCGATGTCGCCTACTATGGCGATAAGAAGGTGGGGAAGGTTATTGAAAGAAAGGACTCGAGTCGAGTAAAGGTCGACGCAAAGTTTGACATCAAATACACAGGTGGCTATTCCCTGGATGGAAAGACAGTGTATTTGGACGAACATTTTCCGAAGTTGTTGAAGGTAGAGGGGAAGGAAATCAGCACCGAAGAGAGCATAGGTCTTCACCACGAACTGCCCGAAAAGTGGATGTCCGATATAGGATACGAGTACCCGCACGCGCATGAAATCGCCACTGGAATAGAGAAGAAGTATGTAGAATCTCAAGGTGTAACTTGGAAAGGATACTGCTCCGAAGTGGACAAGAATCTCCGACTTGTTTACAGGAACAAGCTTGGCAAGTCTCCACCGACTCTTGACCTTGCCCCTTACCTGTACTGCAGGGACAAGGAAGCGCTAAAAGAGATTAGGGAGAGTAAATAGAGAATTCACACATTCTTCCGAAAAAGTCAAAAACCATGGAATAAGGATTAATACACGCAATTCCATTAAGAACAGAGGACGCATGTCACGATCGGTTGCAAAGGTATCGTTCTTCCTGGTTATAATATCGATGTTGATAGTGACCCTTGGTGTATGGTACATGACGGGGATTTCCATGAAGTACTTTGCACTATCGACGAAGGATCATTTCCTAGCGTTCTTCAAATATGTCGTGAACTTCTTCAACGTGTTCTGAGAAGCCAGTTACCCGCAGCTCTGAATGTAGCACAATGCAGTTTCTGGAACTACAATCTGTTGAAATCCTTGAGAAGAGTAAATTTAGTTAGATGCGATCGCCTGGCATGGATCAGAGAATCCTCCTGTACACAGGCAAGGGCGGAGTAGGAAAGACGAGCATAGCAGCATCTACAGCGTGCTCCCTAGCAAGGAGCAAGAAAAAGACTTTGGTTATTTCGACAGACCCCGCACACAGCCTGGGGGACGCGTTTGGCGTAGACATTGGCCCCAAACCCAAACTCATGGCTGAGAATCTGTACGCTCAGGAGATCAGTGTAAATGAAGCGATAAACACTCACTGGAATGAACTGAAGGGTTATCTTACGGGATTGTTCCAGACAGAGGGGTTGGACCCGATATCTGCGGAGGAAATCGCTACACTGCCGGGTTTTGACGAGGCATCTCAACTGCTCTATCTGAGACAGTACTATGACGAAAAGAAGTATGACGCTATAGTCATAGACAGTGCACCGACTGGTGAATCGCTCAAGCTTCTTTCTTTTCCGGAGGCGATGACGTGGTACATGGACAAGATATTCCCAATGGGGAGACTTGCAGCAAGAATGGTGCGCCCCATATGGAACACGGTCTCCAATCTCTCGATACCAGATGATGAAGTTTTCAAGAGCGTCGAGAGTCTTTATGATTATCTGAAGAAGATACGTGCAATTCTTTCGGATTCCAAGGTCTCTACGATCAGACTGGTCATGAATCCGGACAAGATGTCGTTGAGTGAGACGAAGAGGGCGTATACCTACCTCCTGCTCTACGGTTACCCCGTGGATTCAATCTTTGTGAACAAGATATACGACGAGAACACGGGCTCCTTCTTCAAGGACTGGAGATCAAATCAGGGAGAGATCATCAGGGACGTAAACGATTCCTTTACGGACCTGAGGATATTCAAGGTACCCATGCTGAAGGAGGAGCCGATAGGGATACGGAGGCTGGAGAATATGTCTGACCTGATATATTCTGAAGCGGATCCCCTCGACACTTTTTCGAAAGAGAAGAGCATTCGGTTTGTCAAAGAGGGAGGGAAGTACATAATCAGACTGAAGCTCCCATTTGCCGAAAAGAAGAACCTAGACATCTTCAACAAGGGTGGAGAGCTCATAATCCAGCTCGGCAACTGGAAGAGGGTGTTCTATCTACCCACGGTCTACTCCGACAAGAACCCCATCAGGGCAGAGTTTATTAACGGCGTTCTTGATATAGAGATGGAGTAACATGGCAGGAGAAGAGAAAGAGGACAGGATTACGATAGAGATCAAGATAACGGTTCCTTCGATGAGCCACGGGTTTGGGAGTGCCCTGAACCACTTCCTGAAGGCATCGGAGGAGATAATGAAGGCTGGAAAATCGGTGGTCATGAAACCGGAAGTGAAGTCGAAGATCAAGAAAGTAGAGATAAAGTGACTAGCCTTCTCTAGTAACTAAGTGCAATTTGTTGATGGGATCACTACTTCGCTTAGCATAGTGAGCATTTCGATTTTCCTAATATTTTTCACCTTCATTAAAATTATCTGCATTAAATATATTAATTATTAAATATAGTTGAAATATCCTTAACCAATGAGCATTTCTACTGCATTGTTCGGGAAAGCAGGATGGGCCGCTTTAGGAGTAGCCGGCTCATGGAGTGCTGCCAACATGGCCGAGCTGATGACGATTGTCGGTATCTATGTTCATGCCTTCTTCCTCATATTTGCCGTTGGATTTCCGATCGTTGTACTCACGTTGGAGTCCATTGGGATAATGAGAAAAGATGAAGACTACATCAGACTTGCAAAGAATGCGTCCAAGCTCTGGGGGATAACGTTCGCAGCTGGAGCGGTAACCGGTACCCTGGTGGAGTTTGGACTAGTGGTACTGTGGTCGGGTTCGATTGCTCTCATCGCCAGCATGGCCGCTGCACCCCTGATCATTGAGCTCTATGCATTCATCATCGAGATCGTGCTTATCGGGACTTACCTAACAACATTCAACAGATTCAAGAAGTGGAAAGGCGCGCACGTTCTGGTTGGAATAGGTGTATTGTTCGGAACGAATCTCTCTGCTTACATGATCCTCGCGGTGAATGCGTGGATGCAGGTGCCTTGGGGAACAGGAAATTTGATATCTCAATCCTTCCTGCCATGGGTACCTGCGCTCGGTCCTCTGGTCGTTGACCCTGCAAAACTGAGAACTCTCGCAACAGTTCTCCCTCTCGTTGGATCTAGTTTGCTGTCATCACCCGGCGCATTCCAGCTACTTTCCAACTTCACCTCGAACCCTTGGATTGCTTTATTCAATCCCGACACAAATGCTACATACTTCCACAACCTCCTCGCAGCTCTGATCATAACTTCTTTTCTCTCCGCGTCTTATCTTTCTTTCAAGATCATAAAGGGATACGGGACAAAAGAATACAACTGGAAGGGTTTGAAGGTATCTTTCTTCATTGCCTCGATTGCCTCTATCCTACAGGCCGCCGCAGGAGATTTCCAGGGAAGGTTGCTCTACGTATTCCAGAGGAACATTTTCAATGCGACCGAGGGCATACCGGCCAAGGGAGGTTACGACCCGGTGGTCAGCTTGCTTCTCTATGGGAATTTCAATCACTTCTTCCCTGGCTCTAACTACCTCTCCTCGTTGCTTCCTCCAGGAGACGCTCTCGGTCAGTTAACGATAAGCGCTACAAACGCGTACGCCCCCATCCTTCATCTGTTCTATTACTCGATGGTGATCTCAGGAGTGATCATTGTAATTCTTGCGATAGGATATTTCGGTCTATATTCCAGAACAATCAGGAACTTGGTGCAG
>CAYMKC010000060.1:0-6540 GCA_964391105.1 uncultured Thermoplasmatales archaeon | reverse complement strand
CTAATTGAAGAGTAATTGAGGCCCAAGTCAAGGCGTTCTCTTGTGCCTTTTCTTGATGTCCACAGAAGTATTCTTGACTTTTACTTTACTACATCGTTCTTCAACATCAAGGTTTGTCATACTCAACTTCATTGCAAGCTTTAGCGACTTTTCAGAAAATCCCTGAATTAGCATTCCCATTGTTTTCCCTCCATATGCGTTTTGCCAACGAGTAAGCCTACGCTCAACTCGTTAACATATATACTATCTCCACATACTATACAATATTATCGATTATATAATCTGTAACAGAGTATTACTCGTTATTTAGTGCATATTCAATAATGAATCATGGCGTTGGTTAAGGCGCTGGAAACTCAGTCTGGCGCTATGAGACTTCTTCTCTACCTCCTGAAGGGACCGTCGTATGTTACCCTTATCTTAAAGGAGACTGACATTCCCAACATACAGCTTTTGAGGTCTGTAGACCTCCTCATTGAGCTCAAACTCGCCCAGAAGAAGGTAGATACATCCACGTATCCAAAGAAGAACATTATTACTCTTACCAATAAAGGGAAGCTTGTCGCCCAAAAGGTCAAAGAGATCGAGGTACTTCTGAAGGAACCTTAGGACTAACCGCTGTGATAGTACTCCTCAATTAGTTCTATCTCCATCTGAAGGTTCTTCGCCCTCTCGAATGCGAGCCTGGATATTATCAGGGACATCTTGTCCCTAAACACCTTGATAAGGTCCTCCCTTGACTTCGTTTCTTTCACACTCTCCCAAAATGTAGTCAAATCAAGGTCGTACTGGTCTCTTCTACCGGTAGTATACTCCTTGTCCAAATTCCCCTCCCTCATGTGACTCGATTTGAATTTTCTATTCTCTATTTATACTTTCTTCTTGACATTGCAAAATGAAAAAAATGAAAATATGAATTATTGGACAGGTTTTTTCGAACTTGTTTCAAATCTTATCCTATTGAAAAGTTCACGAGAAAACTACCTTCTGGCATCCTCCTAATGAGTTTTCTAGTGCAATTTTAGAATGTTTAGACTTTTGTACCAGAATACTTAAGCCCCTTTCTGAATGGTTTAGTTATGGCAATAACTGGATTTGCGGTAGCGAAAGGGTTAGCAATAGCGGCAGGAGTAGCAGGGGCGACTGTTGCAGCAGCACACGTAGGAAATCTGATAGGACTGACCAACGCTTTTGGTCACGTTCCAACTTGGACGCATGCTCATGCCGTGATATCTAATCTGATGCAAAAAAGGCAGTAGTCCTTTTCAGAACAGCTTAAGAGCTCTATTCTCTAATTTTTATTTCCCCCCGAATATTTGCAGCAACTTCGGTAACTAACTACGGCCTTGAACTAACAAAAAGTTCATATTTAGACCCCGATAATATCGTCCATGTTCTATGCAGCAAAAGAATTCGATGCTGAGCTAGACGATGTAATGGCTGCCTTACTGCAACACCTAAAGGGTGGAGGTTATGTGATTGTTGCAGACATAAACGTCAAGAATATCCTCAAGAATGCCCTGAACTTTGACTTCAAGAATTATCACATACTTGAAGTCTGCAATCCTTCAGCAGCAAGGGAGATAATCGGGAAAGACGATCTTAATGGAATGTTCGTTCCTTGCAAGCTATTGATCTTTCAGGAAGGTGTAAAAACGAAGATCAGACTTCTGAAGGCTACTGAAATCACGGACTGTCTCTATCCGCCTGCTTCTGAAGTGTTAGCGAGCTACGAAAGAGAATTATTCTCACTCGTTGACAGTTTTTCTTTGTAGAGCTTCTTTAGCACATAATAATACAAAAGCTTCATTTTGCCACGGAGATTCGCTTCCCATGGAATCGTCAGAAAAATTAGATGAAATACAGCAGCTATTCGGTGGGTTATCAGCGTCTACCCCTGAACCAACAAAGGAGTACATGGACCTCATTGAAAAAGTGATGAAAACTACCAAGATACCGATAAAATACAAGGAGCTTATCTTTATTGCCCTCTCCCTAACTCAGAAATGTGACTGGTGCGTTTCCTATCATCTAAAACTGGCCCTCGAAAATGGGGTAACAGAGGATGAGCTTAGCGAGGTTGCGTTCATCGCACTGCTAATGGGGGGTACCCCTGCGTTGATGGAGTTTATAAAGCTTAGAAAATATCTGGCAGAGATGCAAGGTTCTCCCTGACTATTTAACTAGCTTCTTGCAGAACTACCTGGGCTGCTGCCAATCCAGAACCAGACTGCACTTTGGCTCCACTTCCAGCCAAGCCCCTTTCCACAGCTCCAATAGTGAGTAGTACTTCTGCTGCGCTAATGCCTCCCATGTGCCCTATCCTGAAGTACCTCGAGGCGATGTCCTTTATCAGGCCCGAAGCAAACACAACACCAAAGTCCTCTGCGTCTGCTAAGAACTTCTTTACCTCCACTTTCTCTGGAAGGTAGACTGCTGATACCGTATTTGCGAAGGCCCTCTTGGCGATCAAATCCAGACCCAACCCCTTGATCCCTGCCCTGATTGCTGAAGACATTGTTTCGTGCCTCCTGATCCTTGTTTCCAGACCTTCTCTCATTATGTTGTTTAGACTTACGTTCAGTGCAGTAATGAGGTTCACGTTCGGTGTTCCAAAGTAACCGCCCCTGGATTCCAACACCCCCCTAGATACTGAGCTCCATTTCCTCAGGTCAGAGAAGAAAGTCATCGGAGGGACCTTTTCCATTCTTTCCATCGCCCTCTCACCAACCACCCCAATGGTCAACCCTGGCGGTGCTCCGAGCGCCTTTTGAGACGCAGTGAAGGCCACATCAATTCCCCATTTCATATCCAAACTCTCTCCCCCTGCCGAGCACACTGCGTCAACAACGAGTAGCGCATCCGTCTTCTTAGCCACATCAGCTATTCTCTTGACATCGTTCTTTACACCCGTACTGGTGTCAACGTGAGTTACTGTCATCAATTCGAATTCGTTTGTTTCCAGCTTTTCCTTTATAAGGGTCGGATCAACTTCTTCTCCGAGGGGAGATGTTATCTGCTCAACTCTACGCGTAAATCTTGAGAATAGATCCACGAACCTGTCTCCGAAATAACCCGTGCTTACGACGAGCACCTTTGAATCCCTCTTAATGAAATTGACGACTGAAGCTTCCATCCCAAGCGTTCCGGACCCTGAAATTATGAAGGGGACGCTGGTAGTTGGGGAAGAGCAGAAAACGTTTGTTACGTTCAGAAGAGTCTCTCTGTAAATTGAAATGAACTCCTTAGATGAATGAGAGACCGTCGGAAGTGACATCGCGCTCAGAACATTGCTCTCGTATTCGATCGGACCTGGAATCATGAGTAGCTTTCTCATGCAAACTGTATCGAGCACTCGTTCTTTTAATCTTTCGCTGTGGACGACCTGTACGCCCTCGAAGTATTGAGCAAGATGCCGTCAACGCTGGTCCTCTGTAGCGGCGTCACGACGACTAAACTTCATTATGCCTAAAACAGCCCACCAAATGGTCATTGACCATACCTGTTGCCTGCATGTGGGCGTAGCATATGGTTGAGCCAACGAATCTGAAACCACGTTTCGAGAGATCCTTACTGAGCCTGTCAGAGATTTCTGTCTTGGCAGGTATCCCCCTCAGGCTCTTCCAGTTATTCTTGATGGTTTTACCATCAACAAACTGCCAGATGTACCTGTCAAAAGAGCCGAACTCTTCCCTGATCTTTAGAAGTGCCCTTGCATTGTTTATAGCAGATTCGATCTTCAATCTGTTCCGGATTATTGTCGGATCAACTAGAAGAGATTCGATCTTCTTTTCACCGTACTTCGCAACTTTGTTGTAATCAAATCCATCGAATGCCCTACTGTAACCCTCACGCCTCTTGAGTATCGTTATCCAGCTAAGGCCCGCCTGCGCCCCCTCTAGCACAAGGAATTCAAACAACTTCCTATCGTCGTGGACGGGGACTCCCCATTCGGTATCGTGATATTGAATCATAATTGCATCGTTCGAAGACCAACCGCACCTCGTCTTATCTGTCATCGATTCCACCCAATTGTTTTCCCCTTCCACCTTCAGACTGCAATCGAATTGTTGAAGTTGTATTCAACCTTTTCTTGGTTCTTTCTTTGCTTATCTAGTGATCACTCCAGTTTCGCCGTCTACAGAAATGAGCTCCCCTTCCTCAAGGTGGGTTACCATGCTTGCATTCGTCAACACGGTCAGACCGGCGGCGACCAACCTTTCCCTCATTTCAAGAGGTATGCTGACTTCGAACACGACCCCCTTGAATTTCCTTGAAACGCGCTTGATGTCAAGTTCGGTTGATCGTGTAAATAGAATTTCCCCTCTCCCCTTTATTTCCTTTGTTATGCGTCCGGCAACACTCTTCCCAGAAGGGTATCCCCTACCACAGAACTTTCCAACAGTGACTATTCTGACGTCATTGGTTCCGCCGAACAGGAAGTATGGCGCACCAGATGTTACCACCAGACGGGAGTTCTTAGCAAATATTCCCAGGTCGCTAATATATTCTATAGCTCCAAGCTGATCGTTCGTCCTTGAAAGCCTTGACGGGACAACGATAGGTTTCACTCCCCTCAGGAGATTCAACTTGCGGGCCAGCGCAGCAGAGGTGACAACTGCGTATACGGGGACGGGCGGTCTCACAGCGGAGACCATTCTAGCAGTGTTCCCGGACTTTGTGAATACTAGAATACCATCTGCATCTATTTCTGTTGCAATCACCTTCGATGCCATTGAGATCGAAAATGCCACTCTGTTTCCTGAAAAGGACCTCGGTTCGAGTGTTTTTTTCGCACGACTCTCGACATATTCAGAAATATCCGCCAGGTACCTCACTGCATCTATTGGGTACTTTCCAATAGCCGTCTCCTCGGAGAGCATCAGGGCATCGGTATCGTCCAGAATAGCATTTGTAACATCTGACACCTCGGCCCTTGTCGGGGAACTGTTATTGACCATCGATTCGAGTATCTGTGTAGCAACGATCGTCGGGACCCCTTCACTGTGGGATTCGGAGATTATTCTCTTCTGTGCCAGACTGACCTCCTTGAGAGGTAGTTCAACTCCCAGATCCCCCCTTGCGACCATTACGTAACCAGAGCGCCTAGCGATCTCTCTGATATTCAGAAAACCTTTCTTGGTCTCAATCTTCGACACAATCTCCGATTCTCCACCTCTCTCCATGATCATTTTCTGCAGCTCTTCCATGTTTCTGCTGGTCTGCACGAAAGAGAGGGCGAAGAATTCTACCCTTGCCTCCACACCCTCATCTATGAATTTAATATCTCTTTCTGTGACTGTTCCCAGCTCGAGCAATCTGCCGGGAATGTTCACTCTGCTCCTGTCTCTGAGTTCACCAGAATTTAGCGAAGTTACGGTTGCAGAGGTGCTGTCTCTGTCCACTATCTTGAACCTGACCAGTCCATCACTCATCATTACGACGTCACTCTCTTTGACAGTACCGAAAACGTCTCGAGAGTTTAGGAGAATGTCTGCTCCCTTTTCGTCGTATGATAGTCTATACCTCTCACCCTTGTAGACCTGAAACTTTCCTCCGGGAAATACGCCCGTCCTCAATTCAGGACCCTTCAGGTCAACCATGAGTCCAACGTGAGTCCCCTGCTCCCTGTTGATTGCGTCGATCTGCTTCTTTACCCTCTTTATTTGACCGAAGACTATGTGAGCGGTGTTTACTCTCACCGTCGAGAGCCCTGACCTGAACATCTCTTTGAGGACGTTCACGTCTGAGCTTGAGGGACCGATAGTAGCCACGATCTTCGTGTTTCTCATTGCCACTCCATGCAAGGCCGATAGTTAAACATCAGATGCAGCATGTTCGGGGAATTAAAAGCGTTTCTTTATCCTTCCAGTACTATGTCCGTAAAATAGAAGTTGTCTCTTAGCACAGTTTCGCCTTTCCTGATTGGTATTGGTGAGTCGAAGATTGGTCCGTCGTATACGAAGCTATGGAATTCTCCGTTCTCTCCGCAGGGATCAACATTCAGGGGTAAGATATCTAGAAACTCCTCGTCGAATTCCTTTCCTGCATATTCGCTTCCGATCTTTCTCGGATCTATGGTGCATATGACTGCCTTGAATCCCCTCTTTATGAAATCGTGTGCCAGCTTTGAGGTATCTCTTCCCCACAGTGGAAATGCACACTTCATTCCGGTGCCCAACATTCTTTCTTCTCTGTATCTACGGATGTCTTCAAGGAACAGGTCTCCAAATGCAATGGTCCTAATTCCTTCTCCATAATACTTTGAGAGCTTTTCCTTCATCACTCTGTCATACTCTTCGTTGTTCGCCCCTTTTGTAATGTATGCAACGTCGGATTCAATTGAGAGCCTGGCGGCCTGCTCTTTGAGCAGCTCTTCTCTCACACCGTGCATGCTGATTCTCGCATAGTCGCGTGTAACCGTGGTCAGCAGGTACTTTATCTCCACCTCCCCTTTTGAGAGCATCTCGTGGAGGGAGAGAGAACTATCCTTTCCCCCACTCCAGGAGAGAACTACCTTTTCATTATGCATCAGATCAA